>NYSX01000099.1 GCA_002683345.1 Flavobacteriales bacterium | reverse complement strand
GCGCGAAGATTTGGGTTCCGTAGGTGGTGAAACAATCGAGCAGGATGTGGGTGAGGAAGCCCCCAAAAAACAGGGCCACCCAGCCCCGCAGGTCCGCGTCCGGCGCCTCCCACGTGCCGCTGAAGTAACGCCGCTGGCCGTGCCGCCACCACCACAGGCTCACGAGCGGGACGTACAACGCAAGCGGCAGCCACTGACCCGGCGCCAGAATCATGGTCAGAAAGTTCACCACGAAGCCCACGACGACCGCCGCGGCTGCTTTGGTGCCCATGGCGATCCAGGCGTGGTGGCGGCTGCGGTACAGTTGGTCGGTCGCCCACCCAAAGACCACGGCCCCCACAACTGAGAACAGGAGTGAATGGCTGATGCCTCGGTGAAAGCCCAAGTTGTCGAGCTCGCTCAAAACGTACTTGCCGAGCACGTCCATGTCTGGAATGGTGCCGGCCACGGCACCCCAAATCATGGCGCGGTTTCCGATTCGGCGCCCCAACACCGCTTCACCAACGGCGGCGCCAAGCACGATTTGCGACAACGAATCCATGCCGCGAAGGTCGGACGGCATCCGTCGTTCATGAGCACCTGTGGTCACAAATTGTATCTTCCGCTCAAATCAGTTCCCATGAGACGACGTTCCATCTTTTGTTTGGTGCTTTTGATTTGGTTTTCGGGCCTGACTTTCCTGATGACACCCCAGGTGACATGGGGTCAATCGCTCCCTGAAACCTCATCTACAAAACTCATTCAGTCATTTGTACAGGTCACCTTGAATGACGGCACCCTGAAATATGGCACGTTGCTTTTCATGGACGACGACGTAGTCGTATTGGACATCGTGGCCCTCGGTGCCACGAGAATTCCCAAATACCTTATTCAATCTCTGTCTTCGCTTGAATTGGATGCAAAGGATGTCGAGCGCGGTTACAACAATGTCAGCAATCAGCCCAGCCGTTACTTTTTTGCGCCATCTGGACACCAGTTGGCGAAGGGTGATGGGTACTTTCAATCCAACATCGGGCTGAACTCGATCAGCTATGGCTTTACTGACCACTTCACCGGAGGGGTGATTGTTTCAGTATTGGGTGCAGGCATCACAGCCAAGTATGGCGGGCAGGTGAGCGAGAACGTACACATGTCCATTGGAGGCATTGCAGGTGCGGATTACTACGGCAATCTCGACAGGCCTCTCGTTCTTGGTTTTGTCAATGTAACACTGGGCGATGAGGACAAGAATGTGACGTTAAATGTGGGGTTGGGCAACCAGTTTGATGACGGGGATTACTACAGCGGGGTGTCCGTGGATTCCACGTTGCAGAATGACTGGCAGGGCAACCCATACTACGCTGCCCGTTACACCTACGCTTTTCGACACGAGGAGTACCAAAACCCTGTGCTTATCAACGTGAGCGGCATGCTTCCGTTGATGACCAACCGTTGGTTCATCACTGAGAACTACCTCGTGATTCCTGCCTTGCGCCGATCGGAACGGGAGCAGCTTGACCCGCCGTACGTCATCCCGTACCCGGCTTGGACCACGGCTCCGCAACAGAACTCGGACGTGGGCGGAGGGGTGTCCATTGGCATCCGGAGCTACAACAAGCGCTCGGGTTGGCTCTGGGACTATGGATTGGCAGGGGTTTTTGCTGGCGGAACTGGCTTTCCCGTGCCCTGGTTCTCCTTCACCATGGAGTTTTGACGGGTGGTCACTTGCTCTTCTCGGCAAACTTGTCGAGGGAGTTCAAAATGATCCTCTCCACCAGCATGGGCGCGCGCGGCTGAAGGAAGGCGTTGAGCTTGCCAATGGCCGTCAGGGTCGTGATGAAGGTGCGCTTGCGCAGGTTGTCGAGGACGGCGAGCGCCACCTGTTCGGTGGTTTGGACTTTGCCTTTGGCGCGGTTTTGGAGCACTTGCAACGACCCGTCTGCGGCAATGGTTTCCTTGTTGTGCTCGATTTCGGTAATGCCAACTTGAATGAGCCCCACGTGGATGCCGTGGGCGTGCTCCTCGATGCGAATGGATTCGGCCAAGGCGCGCAGGGCCATTTTGGAGGAGCAGTAAGCGGAGAGGGAGGGCAAGCCCCGGATGCCGGCAAGGCTTGAGATGAAGATGATGCTGCCCTTCGTTTTGCGCAGCTCAGGGATGGCCGGGATGGTCGGGTTCACGGTGCCAAACACGTTGCTCGCAAACACGGTTTGGAAGACTTCAGGTTGAAGGTCAGCCACTGCGCCGCGCATGGAGACGCCCACGTTGTTCACGAGCAGGTCCAGTCGTCCGAAGGTGGCGACGGCCTCTTCGATCAACCGGCGCCCCTCCTTGGGATCGCTGACGTCGCCGCAGACCACGTGGACGCGCGACGTGTGTTCTTCGACGGCCGCCTTCGCGGAGGCGAGGCGCTCCTCGTTTCTTCCGTTCAAAACCACGGCTGCGCCACGCTGTGCACAGGCGATGGCGATGGCTTTGCCGATGCCTCGGCTGGACCCCGTGACGACAACGACTTTGTCGGTGAGGTCCGGGCGAAGTTGGGTTGAGGTCGTCATGTGCCGGGTCGGTAGTGGATGTCAGGGTGATGCTTCAATGCGGTCAAGCTGTTGGTCCAGGCCATGGCCACGTGCACCAAAAACGCAATCCAAATGGTTCCCGACGCCAAGGTGAGCCAGCACAGCACGAGGCCAAGGGGGATGGCGCCCAAGGTCTCGTCGAGTCCTTTGGGGATGTGTGTGGCGGAATACAGGGCAATGTTCACTGCGATGGCGGGCCACACGCCCACCGTTTCGGCGAGCGGAAACAAGAGGATGCCGCGAAACAGGAACTCGTAACCAAACAGGTAGATCGCCCATCCCAACAGGTTCAACATGTAGATGCGCCGGTTCCACGATGTGGCCCGGTTCTGGGGGTAGTTGACGAGGTTTTTGGGCTTGCGGGCAGAAAACGAGGCGAGAGGCACAACGAGCGCACACAACCCCACCGTCCACGCCAAGGAATACAACGACGTCTCTGCAATCACGGTCAACCCATAATCGGCCAGCCCCATTTCAGGAATGAAGGCCATGCACACTGCCAAGGGGACCAACCCCATGGTGACAAACCCCGTGAATTTGATGGCAAAAATGTGACGTGTGGCGGCTTCGTCGCCCTCGTGAGATCGCTGAAAACGCGCCTTGAATTGGGGAGAAATGGACGTGAACCAGTAAGCGACAAAGCACACGAGGGCGGCCACGATGGGCACAAAGACCCGCGTGGTGTCGTGGGTCCATGTCGCGTCGACAGGAAAAGCGTAGAGTGGGTCAATCATGAGATCATGTTGTGTTCGCGGAACCACGTGACGCAGTCTTTCACTGCCTGCTCGAGTCCCGTTTGGGGAAGCTCCAGTTCGCGTTGCGCTTTGGATGAATCGAAATAGTGGAAGTGGCAGGAGATTTGGGCCAATTCATGGCTGACTGCCGGGTGGTAGCCAAAAATGCGGGCAAACAGGCTGTTGAGCCACCCAAAGCCGACCATCCCGAAGTCGGGCAGGAGTCGGGTGGGCGGTTGGACGTCCAGCACCGCGGCCATGCGTTCGAAGGCAACCCGGAAGTCGAGGTTCTCGTGCCCGAGGATGTAGCACTCTCCAATGCGTCCCATGGTCAAGGCGTTGGCCATGGCCACGGCGACGTCCCGCACGTGAATGTAGTTCTTGCCGCCGCCTGCAAACCCGGGAATTTTTCCCGCGAGCAGGGCGGTGATCATTTGACCTGAACTGGGCTTGGAGTCGTAGGCGCCAATCATGAAGGTGGGGTTGACGACGATGGCGGGGAGGCCATCCTCGGCCACGCGCCGGAGCAGGAGCTCTTGCGCTTCTCGCTTGGAATCCATGTAATCCAATCCGTACACGTGACTCGTGTAATCGCACCGCTCGTCGGCAAGCTCCTGGGCATCGGGTGCCGTTCCAAATGAGTTGGCGGTTCCGACGTAGACCAGGCGTTTCACCTTCAACTTGAGGCAAGCCTCGGCGATGTTGTTGGTGCCCTCGACGTTGACGCGGCGAATGAAGTCGTTTTTGGCGGGATACACTTGGGTGGATGCTGCGCAATGGATGACCGCCTCCATGCCTCCCATGCAGGCCTCGATGGAATTTGGATCGAGGATGTTGCCCTGCCGCTGCTCAATCGGCAACCCTTCCAAGGTGGGGGATGTGGTCCCCGTGAGTTGCAAGACCCGAACCTCGTTACCTCGGTCGAGCAGGACGCGCACCAGGTTGCTTCCCAAGACCCCATCTGCACCCGTAACCATCACTTTCATGCACACAAAGTTCCACGTTCCGTGCGCACGGGCGCGGGGTTGAGAAATGGGTCATCAACATGGGGTTTTTGGCAATTGGAGAGCACGCTTTGGAAGTACCTTGCCACGTGATTCCTTCCCATTTCTTCTTTCCCCTGAGGCACATTGGGCTGTCGTGTTGGTTCATGGGATGTGCGCTCGTTGCGCTCGCCCAAACCTCGGAACGTCACACCCTCAGCGGCTACGTCACCGACGCCGCATCCGGCGAAACCTTGATTGGCGCCACGGTGTGGGCCGAGACGGCGTCTCAAGGCGTGGCTTCCAACGTCTACGGATTCTACACGCTCACCTTGCCTGCCGACGTGTACGAGGTCCGCGTCAGCTACCTCGGGTACACGCCACAGCGGTTTGAGGTTGACCTCTCCGCGAAGGACCTCAAATTGAGTCTAGAACTTCAACCGGGTTTGGCCCTCAAAGAAGCGGTGGTGACAGGCGAAAAGGAAAACCGCATCGAAGAGCAGGTGCAGATGTCCAAGATGGAGATCCCCATCGACCAAATCAAAGCCCTCCCGGCCATTGGGGGAGAGGTGGACCTTCTAAAGTCTCTTCAGCTTTTGCCCGGAGTTCAAAGTGGAGGAGAGGGCACAAGCGGCTTGTACGTCCGCGGCGGCTCCCCCGACCAAAACCTCATGCTTCTCGACGGCGTGCCGCTGTACAGCGTGAACCACCTGTTTGGGTTTTTCAGCGTGTTCAATGCGGATGCGGTGAAGAACATGAGCATCACGAAGGGCGGATTTCCCGCGCGGTTTGGGGGGCGCCTTTCATCGATTCTGGAGATCAACATGAAGGACGGGAACATGCGTGAGTTCCATTGCGATGGCAACATCAGCATCATCGCCAGCAAACTCACGCTCGAAGGCCCCATTGTGAAGGACAAGGCGAGCTTCATGGTCAGTGCCCGCCGCACTTACCTCGACCTGCTGCTCAACCCGATTATCGCGGCAGCCACGTCGAAAGACCCGGACAGCGCCGTGGATCCCGCGTACTTCTTCTACGACCTCAACGGCAAATTGAATTGGCGCGTGTCGCCGCGTGACCGCATTTACGTAAGTGCTTTTTCCGGCTTCGACGATTTTGGGGTGACGACGTCCAATTCGTCCAGTTTTGAGGGGGTGAACAACCGCTCTGATGTGTCGTTTGGCCTGGATTGGAAAAACCAAATCCAAGCCCTCCGCTGGAACCACGAGATTGGTCCCCGGATGTTCTCCAACGTCTCGTTGACGCACAGCCTCTACAACTTCAACACGGGCGTGGATTTCCAAGACCAGTCGATTTCGGCCACCGACACGAGCACGACGCGCTTTGCGTCGCTGTACCGCTCGGGCATTGAAGACTACGCGGCCAAAATCGACGTAGACTTTGCGCCCAATGCGCGCCACTTCATTCGGTTTGGGGGCAATGTGACCCGTCACCAGTTTTCGCCAGGGGCGTTGCAGTTCGAGTTGGATTTTGGGCAGGCGAACCCGTTGGACACCTTAATCGGCCAAGGCGACCTCGTCAGTTTTGAGCAGTACCTCTATGTTGAAGACGAGATCGACGTGGCGGAAAACGTGACGGTCAACGTCGGCACCCATGGCTCCATGCTGGACGTGGAAGACACCACTTACTTCAGCTTGCAACCCCGCTTGGCTCTGAATTGGAAGTTCACGCCGGGATGGGCCTTCAAGGCCAGCTATGCCAACATGGTTCAATACGTGAACCTGCTGACCAACGAAGGCTTGAGTCTGCCGACCGATTTGTGGCTCCCGTCCACAGGAAACGTGCGTCCACAGCGCAGCTGGCAGGTGGCGGCAGGTTTGGCCACTTCGTTGATGGATGGGGCGGTGGAATTGAGCCTCGAAGGCTACTACAAGGAAATGGACGGCCTCCTGAGCTACAAAGAGGGTGGTGGCTTCTTGGGCGATTTGGAAGGCAATTGGGAAAGCCAGGTCACGCAAGGCATCGGCAACAGCTACGGTGTGGAGGCCTTGGTCCAAAAGAAGGTCGGCCGCACCTCCGGCTGGGTCGGGTACACCTTGAGCTGGAGCAACCGCCAGTTTGACGACCTCAACAGCGGCGAGTGGTTCCCCTTCACTTACGACCGCAGGCACGACGTGAGCGTGGTGGTGACGCAAGAATTCAACGAGAAGTGGTCCGGGTCGTTGGCCTGGGTCTACGGAACCGGCCGGGCGGTGACGTTGACGGAATCCCTGTTCAACGGCGTGGCGTACGGCGAGTATCCCGTGGCCCCCGAGTGGCAAGTGCCCAGCGACCGCAACGCCTACCGGATGAGTCCTTACCACCGCTTGGACGTGAGCATGACCCGGGTGAAGCCCGGATCTGACGGCAACCGTGCCCTCATTTTCAGCGCGTACAACGCCTACAACAATTTGAATCCCTTCTTCGCTTTGGCCGAGACCGAAGCCGACGGGACCCGAATCATCCGTGAATACGGTTTGTTCCCCATCATTCCTTCCATCGCATGGCGCTTCCACTTCTGACATCTTCCCTTCGCACGTCGACGATTTTGGTCGCGGTGGCGGCGACGCTTTCGTTGCTTCCTTCTTGTGAGAAGCTCCAAAACGGGGTGGTCAACGAGATTGAATTTCCGGAACACGAACCGCGCTTGGCGGTCAACATGTTTGTGTCCCCTGGCGACAGCGTGGTGTACGCCACGGTGTACCAATCGGCCGGGGTCACGGACACGGCAGGAAGCCAACCTTTGCTTCATGCTGTGGTCAGCTTGATGCAGGGCAACACCATGTTGCTTCAGGGCGATTCGTCTCACTGGGACGTCTCCGAACCCGACCCTTGGGACTCGTGGTACACGGGGCCGTTGATGAAGATTGTGCCGGATGCACCTCTGCAGTTTCAACCCGGCGCGGTGACGCTGGTGGTGGATGCGTCTCCCACGTTCGAGCCCCTCGTCATCAGCGAGGAGGTGCCTGAGGTTCCCGTGGTAGGACACGAATTCGAAGCGTATGCCGATACGGTCGACGAAGGGTGGGGGTACACCTACTTCCGTCATCGTGTGACCGTGGATTTGGAGAATCGACCCGGCGAGCGTGACGACTACATGGTGTTCGTGGAGTACAGGGACGACTTTGAAGGGTCGCAGTGGTACAACGATGTGTCTCCGGCCTTTCCGGATCCGCGTTTGGCCTACAACGATGGATGCCAGTGTTTGCTGGTCACCGACAGTGGGGAGGACAACGTGGCGCTCACCAACCTCGTCTTGGAGAGTTGGGCAGGCGACGAAGAGTACACCCCGGAAGGGTCCTACCGCTTGAGGGTGGAGCGTCCGACGCCGTCTTTGGCCAACCACTTCAACAGCGTGCAAGCGTACTATGGTGCGCTGGACAATCCCTTCTCGGAGCCGGCGAGCATTCAGGGGAACATCCCCGATGGCTTTGGCATTTTTGGGGTGACCAACGAGGTGGTGATTCCTCTGCTCGACTGAGAATGTGGTTCGAAGCGATCAGCGCTCGAGCGTCTCGTAGGTGATGCGGCCTGTGGCGCCGGTGTCATCATAGAAATCAAGGAAGCGGAACAAGAACTCTCGCCCCTCCGGCGTGACGATGCAGTAGACCGCATCTGAATCGATGCTGTAGGTTCCGTCCGTCAAGCTGTACGATTTCCAGTCAAAGCCCATGACGTCCCAGTCGTCACTCCACTCTTCAGGGTTCCATTCGACCTCTTTCCAAAAGGACCAATCCCCCTCATTTGGTTGCAGGACCCGAACACCTTCGGCGTGATGGAGAACCCCGGTCACGAGATATTCGACAGGTTCTTCATCGTCGCTGTTGAGCAGTGCGGTGTATTGGGTGAAATACAATTCCCAAGTGCCTGTGGGCGGTTCGATGTCCACAGCTTCACGACGGAGCAAACTCAAATGGGACTGGCTGATGTTTGGATTGCTTGAAATCCATAGGGTGTCCCAAGTCAGGGTGTCGGGCTGTTCTGATACCAAATCACCAACCCTGAGCATGACTTCTTCGGGGCCGACGGAAAGAAACTCCATTCGCACGCTACCGAGGGAAGCAATTGGATTGGCTGGATCTCTTCCCAAGTCAATCGCCCAAGCCGATCCGTCATTAATCAACTGCGAGCTGTCTCGGCCTGCGGGCCGATTTACACCCCACGGCAAGGCATCCGCTTGATCCTGTGATATGGCGCCGGTCACCATGTCTTGACCCAAGGGAGTGATGTGCATGAACCGACTCCCGTTTAAATCCATCCAAACAGCGGCATTGTCAAAATGAAAACGGGTGCACCAAGCATCTTTGGGATGACTTGCAACAACTTCACCTGTGTGCAACTGCACATGCAGTTGAACGCCATAGTCGGGTCCAAGGTCTGCATGCCGAATCACGGCGTCGCCAGGCTGTCGTGCAGGGATGGGAAGTTCGCGCTCAATGCATCCGTTCAATGCGACAAGCACGGCGAGCCACAACCAGGTTCTCATCGCTTTGGGAGTTGCAGTTGGTGAGAAAGGGTCATCACAAAACTCCTGCCCCAAGCAATCCAACTGTTGCCGGAGCTGTGGGCTCCACCTCCCTCAACGAGTTCGACGCTGGTGACGTTCAACAGGTTGTTCACCCCGAATTGTAGGTGGTTCTGTCCGTTCCACTTCCATTGGGCTTGGATGTCTATCATGGTAAAGGGTTTGGATTCTCGAAGAACCGTTCTTCCTTCTTCATCGATGACATACCGCGGCTGACTTCCGTTGTGCTTGCAGTTGGAATTGAAGGACAGGTGATCTGACAAGTGCCAAGTCACCGAGCTCGTCCATTCTGGGGTGTACAACATCTTGGAAAGTTCATTTTCTGTGGAGAATTGCTGTTTTCTACCCGTGAGCAAGAATCCTCCCTGCAACGTCCATTTTTCGAAGCGATGACTCACGTCCATGGCAATCCCTTGCGCGTGGAATTGATTCACATTTTCATAGCGGTAGGTGCCATCCAATTGATCGACCAACGAGATGCGATCATTCACCGAATTCAAGAATGTTCGGCAGCGAATTTCGGATTGTTTGGGGTGCCACGACCAACTGCCTTCCATAAAATTGGAAGATTCGGCGGAGAGTGCATCGTTGCCGAAAAGTTGGTGGTTGACATCCACAAACCTGAAGTAGAGCTCTTTCAAAGTTGGGGCACGAAATCCACGCGCAAACGCGCCGCGGAATCGATATTCGCCCCACTTTACGAGCACGTTTGCACTCGGAAGAAGAGGCGCATCAAACGCGGAATTCCACGCTTGACGAAGTCCGACCTGAGCTTCGACGTTCAGCCATGAACGGGTGGCCAATGCGAATGCTGCAGCATCGGTCATGACTTGTCGACCCGATTCGACACGCTGGGACATGTAGGTTTCGTGGTGGATGTCCCATCCGGCCCTCGCAGTCCATTTGTCGGACAGCGTCATGTGCCTTGTGCCGCGAGTCATGGCTGCGACAACGCGGGTTGTGTCCTGTTGGCTTGGTCCTTGGGGGGTGTGCTCGAGGGTGGTCAAATCGACCACGGTGCTCTCTTTTCGACGAGAAAAGTGCTGCCATGAGGCCAGGATGTCCCAACGCATTCCTTGTTCCGTAAATGATTTGGCGCGTACAGTGGGCAAAAGGCGCAGGGTTTGGTACATGTCATCCAAAGCCATGTCTGCGTAGGGGCCACGTGGGGCCCCGCGATTGACAATGCGTTCTCCCATGGCCATGAGTTGGGGCGTCCAAGTCCAAACATCTCCTGCCCACACTGATTTTACGTTGACTTGGCCTTGGCGCTTGGGATTCCAAGTGGCGACCCTTCCGCTGTCCGCCAAAAAGTCGTTGACCCAATCGATGGTGGGGTCGCCAGCAGACCATCCGTCAAACGCATGATGAGACACATTGAAAGAGGTGGTGGACCTGTTTTTCTTCCATCTCAATCCAGCACTTTGGGTATAGTCGCCGACACTCTCATACTGCAGGGAGCTGTTGATCGTGGTTTCAGGAGTTCCCCCGCGTTTGCTGATCAACTGGATGGTCCCCGCCAGGGAGTGAGTCCCGTATTCCACCGCAAGAGGGCCCTCGACAATTTCGATGCGATCGATGTTGTCCAAACGTATTTGACCCAAATCGATGTTTCCCCCCAACCTGCCCACGAGCGGAACTCCATCCAAGAGGATCTGGACGTTTAATCCCCCCAAGCCATTCAGTGACAGTCCGGTTCCGAGTGCGAGGTCTTGGGTTAGCCTCACGCCATTCTGCAGTCGCAGGGCATCTCGGAGCGTTTGTGAACTTCCGTAGGCCACTTTTTGCAAATCAAGTTTGCGAACCACACGCATGGCGTCTTGCGCGTTCACCGCAGCTCTCTCACCGGTAACCACGGCCTCTTCGAGGTCGAGGGACCATGCAAGTTGCAGGGAGTCGTTGGAAGAAGTCTGTGCCATGGCCAACCTGCTGGCCATGCCTATCACAAGGCACAAAATCGAGAGAACTTTCGTGCCCAACACCCTCATTGCACTACGAGTCGAATGACTTCTCTACCCAAAATGGAACGGGCTTCAACCAAGTAGAGTCCAGGCTCGAGATCGGTTGTGGACAAGGTGTAGGTTGGGCCTTGAACACGAATGTCATCCACTTTTGCACCATTGACGCTCCAAATGGCGATCTGGGAGAATCCATATTCACTTGTCAAAGTCACCTCTTCACCTTGATTTGCAGGGTTGGGGAAAAGGTGCGCGGTGGCGGCGAAAGGTTCGGCAACGTCCGCGCCAGAGACCAGAACTTTTCCGAGTTCGACATTGCCTGTCATGGAACCCTCAAAGCCGGTAAACACCACCCTCCAGTGGGCACCAGTCACCGTTTCCATGAAGTAGCAGCGATCATCGAGGACAGTGAACGATCCTCCTGCGTATGTTTTCCAATCCCAGCCCACGACGTTGATGGAGTCGGTCATGGCAGTGGCGTCCATCACACCGTCCATGAAAGGATCCGGAAGTCCGCTGTGCTCTTGTACTCGGACGTTGGGATGGGTCAATGCACCTGTCACGCCGTAGTTGACCCCAGGTTGAATTTCCTCGACGTATCTGAGGAACAACATGTCCCAACCCGTGGAAGGCTCTAAGTCCATTTCTTCTTGGTTGGTCAAATTGTAGAAAGCATGGATTTTGCCGAGGTAATCTGATTTTGCGACTTGATCCTCAAAAAAGTTCGAGCCATCCAAATCGGCACATTGGAATGAGTAAACTCCGGAGACCAGTGACAACAACGCGAATTTTTTCCAAGTTCCGTCAGGCAGTGAGATCACGTACATGCTGTCCGATGCCACGGTGTGGGTGACCACATCATAGACACCCCAGCCGAGGTCAAAATTGCCATCGCCGCCTTGGGAAAAGGCGCCTTCTGACCAATAGGAAGTGCCATTTTGAAAGGGCTCAAGGTCCCCGGCACTGTTGGCGAATGATTCGTCGATGTTGTCCCATCCACTCAGGGGCCCGGCAGGGAAGAGGGACATGCCTTGGCCTCCGTTGATGGAGGCTGTGCCGCCCATGGGACGCACGTCGAACGCCAAATCCCAGCTTGCCATCGCTGCAGTTCCTGCAACACCAGAGTCCACGCTGTAATACACCATGTACTCGTACCCGGGGTTCATGCTAAAATCGTCATAGACGACCTCCTGAGCAGCGCCAGGAACGGAGGACAAGAGGAAGGCCGAGAGGGCCAGTTTTGAGGAGAGATTCATTGGTTTCATTTGATGAAGGATTGCACGATGCGTGAAACATCGTCTGTCGGATGGGACATGAGGTGGACGTAGAGAGGCTTGCCCTCCACTTTCCCATTCAATTCGATGTGGCCACGTTCCGCTGTCAAGTGGGTTTCCCATTCCTCGCGAACAGCTTTCCAGAACATGTGGTGCTCATTCCAGTAATCGCGGGCTGCTTGACACTTTTCGTCCTCAACGCGCGTGTATGTGTTTCTCCCTTTTTCCTCCGCAATCAGAATTTCTTTGTCGCCGTCTAGGCGTACTTTTTCATTGTCCTGTTCATGAGTCCACCCTGTCGCATGAATTTCCTGACGGTTCAGGCGATCCATGACATCATAGTCTGATCGCTTGGTGTATTCTCGTCGTGGCAGTGGCGTCCGGCTCTCGGCCTCCCAGTAGTGCTTTCCATCGGCATGAATCCACGTACCGATGGCTGAGTAGCGGGGGCTGTCATCCACCTGAAAGACACTTTGTGACCAACGACCGGCCACATCCATTGGTTGGTTCTCCTCAAAAATCCAATTGCGACCCTGGGTATAAGTCATGGACTCTTGGGGTTCGTAGGTCCAGTCTTGGCGCCAGTGTTTGACGGTTTGACCACCCCCGACCACCAAAATATGCTGAAGTTGCATGAGGTCTCCATTGTCATGGACCATCTCCACCCACTCAAGTGCATTGGCGCTGTAATTCTCATAAAAGTCGTAGCTCGTGTCAGGGCTGAATGTTTCGGCAAAGGCAAAGCTCACCTCGTAGCATCCGCACATGGAGCGAATGGACTGCATGTCCATGGCGCTTTGTGCGCTGAAATTGAGCGAAATGGTGAGGGAGATAAGAGTGAGGAGACAGCGTGACATGACGATATTCTAGGATTTCTGTGGGGGCAAAATTGCCAATACCTTCATGAAAATCAACCTCCCACAAATGCGGTATTTCTATTTAGACTAATTCAAAATAACACGAAAAGGGGAGGGCGACTTGCGTCGAGACATCGTTGTTTTGCCAGGCTAATTCTTGAAAGTCCCGAAAAACCTCATCCCAATGAAACATGTTTTTGCGCTCGCATTCGGCATCCTTTTTCTCTCTTTCGCCTCATATTCTCAGGCAGATTGTGCTGGAGTTGAAGGCGGTTCGGCACTGATTGACGACTGCGGCGACTGCCACCAAGCTTACGTCTACAACTTCATCACCCATGCTGTCACGTTTGTGGATGTGGCAGACG
>NYSX01000098.1 GCA_002683345.1 Flavobacteriales bacterium | reverse complement strand
GGGAGCAGACTCGACAGTCAGGTAGTACGGCGTTTGGGCAAAGAGAACAGGGCCTAGTAGGGTCGACAGGAGGGTGAGCAGAATGAGACGAGTAGTCATGACAATGTGGTTTCGGTCTAGGGTCAAAGTTGGTGTGGTTGAGTTGTCGATTTGCAGCTAATTCCCTTGAAGTTGTCTCCAATGACAAGAAATTCATTCACAGAGTTTGTTGTTTTCGAAATGGTTAGGGGCTGCAAGGCAAGCCGAAGACGACAAGGAAATCGAGGAGGTCGGCGGCTTGGATGAAGCCATCGCCATTCAGGTCCCCGGGGCAGGGGGTGTCGCATGGACCGCTGCCGTCTGGGTTTCCATCTTCGCCCTCTGAGTTTCCGTCCTCGTCGTCGTTGTTGCCCTCCCACGGGTTGTAGATGGCCGGTGTGGCGGCGCAGGCATCGAAGGTGATGGATCCGCCGAAGTTGGTGCCTTGGGGAATGTGGGCGAGGGTGTCGCCCGTGGCGTTTTGGAGGAGCAAAGAGCCTCCGAGGGCGAGGCCGTCACCGCCGGAGTCTTCGACGGTCAAGGTGTGGCATCCGGGGGGAATGCAGGCGGAGGAGACGTAGGTGTTGGCCCCAAACCCGTAGTCGTCGCCTGCCCACAACGTCGCGCCGGTGGAATCGGTCACCGCCCAAGACGATTCATTGCCGAAATAGTCGGTGGTGAGGGTCAAGGTCCAAGCGTCGTCCCCGGTGTAGGACAATGTTTGGAAGAGGGTGTCGTTGCCGGGGAAATTGTCGTTGGATCCGTCGGGAAGGGTGACGGTGAAGGTCCATTCGGTCATGGTGCCGATCAAGAGCTTTTCTGGCAGGGTGAGGTCGACGGTGGCCCCGGCGGGAATGGGGGTGGGAAACGTCACGGGACTCAAGTTGATGCCGTTGACCGACCAATGCACGGTGGCGCCGGGTGCGGGAAGGTCACCTTGGTTTTGGACGGAGAGGACGGGATGCCACGTGGGGGTGCACACGGTCGAGGCGTTCACCGCGAAAGGAATCAGGTCGACATCCACCACAGGGACCGCGCCGAGACTTTCGAGCAGGCTGGACCGAACCGTTTCAAGGCACGTTCGCATGCGTTGACGCTGACCTGCGGTGAAGGTGTTCCGGCACAAGGTCGGCGTGTAGTCCATGTAGTTTTCGAGCTGGGCGTCGGGGCAGGTTCCCAGTGAGCACGAGGCATTTTCGGTGGTGGCGGGGGTGTCGCACACAAAGTCGCCCTCGGCCAAACAATCGTCCTCGTCGCCACATCCGTTCGTTTCGTAGAAGGTGTGGTAAAGGCTGAGGTGGTGGCCGACCTCGTGGGTAAGGGTGCGGTTGAGGGAGCGGCTGGGTTTCAGGGTGCCCTCGGTGCCGATGACGTTGTAAAGGAGGGTGACCCCGTCGCGCACATCGCCGGTGGGTCCGGTGTAGGCAAAGCCTTGGATGCCACCACCGGCATTGTTGCCGTTGATTTCTGGCACGACAAACACGTTGAGGTAGTCGTCTCCCAACCAAGTGGTCAGGGATTTGACTTCGAATTGATCGGCCCCGGGCAAGGCGTTGATGGCGGCGATGCCGTGTTCCGCATAGCCGGGAACTTCGGAACCGTCGACCCGAACAATGCCCGTGGTGGGCAGGTCTTCGGGAGTGCGTTTGGCCAGCTCAAATTCCACAAACACGTCCACCCCCGAGCCATCGCCATTGCTGCCTGCGACTTTGCGGAAGTCTTCGTTCAAGGCATGGACGGCGGACAGGATTTGGGCGTCGCTGATGTTCTCCTCCACGCCGATGGGCGAGCCGCGGTGGATGACGTGCACCACAAGGGGGATGGTGTAAACCACCATGGAATCGGAGGAGGCCAGGGCCGCACCGTGGTGCCAAACCGAATCCAAAAGGGCCCTGTTGGCGTGGTAGGTTGGCGAGGTCGCAGACAGGGCCTCATGGACCAGGTCGGTGCCACAGGGGGGGACGCCCATGGGGTTTTGGGCAGCGGCAAAGCCGCCAACGGCCAGAGACAACAAGAGGGATGCAGCACGTGCCACATCCCTCCCAAGGTGTTTTGAATGATTCGTTTCGATGCTCAAAGGTCACCCACTTCTGAGCAATAAAGCCCAAAGAACTGCAACAAGTCCAGCAAGTCGCTCAGCTGGATGTGTCCGTCTCCGTTGATGTCTCCGTAGCAAGAAGAGATGCAGGTCCCATTGTCCATGGTGGCCAGCGGATCGTAGTTGGGGGCGCTGGGGAACGTGCAGCCCACCACCTCGTCGGCGTCACAAAGGCCGTTTTGGTTGTAGTCGCTGCAGCAGTCTTCAGGGCTTCCCACGCAGGTGTCCACATCGTCGCAAATGCCGTCGTTGTCGGCATCCGACGCGCACCCGCCACCGCAGACGCCGAGGACGTCAAGCTGGTTCCCGTCGCAGTCGCAGTCGCCTTCGGGGATGTCGGTGCACCCGCATGCGTAGATGTCGCCGGGACCGTTGCAGATGCCACAGGCGTCGAGTTCGCCCACGCAGTCGTCGACGTCGTCGCAAATGCCATCGGCATCGGCATCCGCGGGGCAGTTGCCGCCACAGACGCCGAGGGCGTCAAGTTGGTTTCCGTCGCAGTCGCAGTCGCCATCGGGGATGTCGGTGCATCCGCACGCATAGATGTCGCCCGGGCCGTTGCACACGCCGCAGGCATCCAAGGTGCCAACACAGTCGTCTACATCATCACAGATGCCATCGGCATCGGCGTCCGCCTCGCAGCTGCCACCGCAGATGCCGAGGGCGTCGAATTGGTTGCCATTGCAGTCGCAGTCGCCATCGGGGATGCCTGAACATCCGCACGTGAAGACCTCCCCTGGGCCGTTGCACACGCCGCAGGCATCGAGTTCACCCACGCAGTCGTCAACGTCGTCACAAATGCCATCGGCATCGGCGTCCGCGTCGCAGCTGCCGCCACACACGCCAAGGGCGTCGAGTTGGTTTCCGTTGCAATCGCAGTCGCCGTCCGGGATGTCTGCACATCCGCATTCAAAGACGTCGCCGGGGCCGTTGCACACGCCGCAGGCATCGAATGCACCCACGCAGTCGTCCACGTCATCGCAAATGCCATCCGCGTCCGCGTCCGCATCGCAGCTTCCGCCACACACGCCAAGGGCGTCGTTGGAGAGGCAGGAGCCGTCGTCTTCGTTGGCGTCTTCTGCGTAGTTGCAGGCCGTGGCGTCGGTGCATCCAGGAATGACAAATTCACAAGAACCGTCGTCGTATTCGGCGGAGGGATCGTAGTTGCTTGCCCCCGCATCCGTGCATCCGCAAGCGTTGCTCCCGCCCTCTGCGGTGAACGTGCCGGCTCCGTCAAAGAGGAAGTTCAAAACTTGGGCCTGGTCGCCGTCCCCCATGGGAAAGACTTGAACGTTGATTTGGCCTGAAATCTCCCCAGCAGTGGTCACCTGCATCACAATCACTTGTTGGTTGGCGTCCGGAGCGGCGTTGCCTGCATCGTTCAGCACAAACCATGAAGAACCCACGATCATGTCGGCCGCGAGGTTTGTGGCGCCGTTGTTGATGAAGAAAGGCGTGATTCCTTGGGCGGGGTCTTCGGCGAGCCCGGGGTCCGCCGCACCTGCAATGCCCGAGGTGGACGCCGGACCGGTTAAACCAATGGTCGCATACGTGTCGTCGGCCATTTCAGGGAATTGCGCCACAAACGCGGGGTTGAGTCCTGAGGCGTTCCAGCTTGAGTTGAAGCCGGTGTTGAATGCCCCACTTGGGACGTTCACCAACAGGGGTTGCTCGCTGTTGCCAAACACCGCGCTGAATGTGTCGCTTGCGTCCATCATGTCCACGTAGAAGCGGTACCGGGTCAGGCCGGGGTCGGTGGCTGCGCTTGGTTCCACGGTCAGGGTGTAGCCCGATGCCGTGGATGGCCCGTCGCATCCACAGAATTGGCATGAGCCGTCATCCACGTTGGCGGTGTTGTCGTAGTTGCATGCTGATGAATCAGTGCATCCCGGCACATCTTCCATGGGGAAGGTGCCAGCACCGTTGAACGCATTGGTGATGCGCACTTGATCGTCTCCTTCGCCCAAGGGAAAGACTTGGTAGTTGAGTGTTCCCGAAATGCTTCCCGTCGTGGTGATTTGCATGATGAGCCAGCGTCCGTCCACAGGAAGGGCATTGGTCGCGGTGTTGAGCACGTACCAAGATGCCCCCGTCAACGTGTTGACGTTCAAAGACGTTCCTCCTGTCAGGAAATAGCCGGACACCGATGGGCTCAAGGCCGCGTCCTCCACAAGGGCGGGGTCTGCAGAACCGGCCGCGGCGAGGGAAGCGGGTCCCGAAAGGCCAATGGTGGCATAGCTGTCGTCCGCCATGTCGGGGAAGGCCGTCAGGAAGGCGGGATTGATCCCGGCAGCGTTCCAGCCCGCGTTGAATGGACTGTTGAAGATTCCACTGGGCGTGTTGATGACAATGTTTTCCACGTCGGTTCCGTAGACGGCCGAAATTTTGTCGGTCGGGTCTTCGGCGTTGACATAGAATCGGTAGACCGTGCCTCCATCGCCTACAGCTGGGGAGGATTCAACGGTCAAGGCGTATTGCGCGCTCATTTGGTAAGAAAGCACGCAAAGCAGGGCACCAAGCCCCACTGTCAGCGGTTGAGTTGGCATAGCGATAACAGTTTACCTCAGCAATATATGTCACCTGAATATGTTCGTCCAACCTTTTATATCATTATATGAACGAGCGATTTGTGTCGACCAATGGCCGTTTCAAGGGAGGGAAATGGGAAGGAAGCAACGCAGGGGGGCACTGTGACGTTTTCAGGTTACTTTGCAGCGTTCAAATCCTGAATCATGAAACACTTGACTCTTCTCTCCAAAGTGGCGATGTGCGTCACCCTACTGGCCCTCGGGCTCTCTCTGCCAGCACATGCTCAATTGACGGGTTACACCGCGGAGTTGGACACCATGTTCCTCGAGATGGAGGACGACAATGTCTTGGCCGGCATCGAGTACTATGGCGTGTACGACGTTTACGCCAACTTCACGAATCCCGAGGACGTTGCCGGTGCGGTGTATTCGGATGTGGCTGCGTTGGGCACACCGCCCATGGGCATTGATGCCCCTTGCGGATGCCACAACCCGGCTGTTACATCCATCGTCGTTGACGCCAGCAACAACCCTGCGTTCTTTGCTGCATTCCCTGACTACGAATACGATTCCTTTTGGACCATCGGGATGGAAACTTCAGATGCGGCTGGACAATTGCCAGCCAACGTTGGGATGGGTGCGCCCTCGGATTTGTGTGCTGGATTGACCATCGAAAATGGCTCTTTGTACATCACAGGAATGACGGGCGATTGGCCTGTGAATGCTGTGGCTGGAGAAGATTTGAAAGTGTTGGTTGCACGTGTGACGACGTGCAGTGACTTTACGATTCAGGCATGCATTCAGACCTACGTGGGTGGTGACCAGGATAGCGTTCAGCAGTTTTGTCCCGAGCCGTTGTTGGTCTTGCACCAAGGGTGCACCGAAGAAGGAGCGTGCAACTACAATCCGCTCGCGACCACCGACGACGACAGCTGCGTGTTTGACGACGGCATTTACGGATGCGACGGCGAGTGCTTCAACGACGAAGATGGTGACGGCATTTGCGACGAAAACGAAATCGAAGGATGCACCGGCAAGGGCGCATGCAATTACAATGCGGATGCGACCGACGACGACGACTCTTGCTTCTACCCAGGCGAGGGATGCGACGACGGATTTGAGTTGACCGTGGGCGATGTGGTGTCGGACAACTGCGAGTGTTTGGGCTACAGCTGCTACGACGAAACGGCGTGCAACTACAGCACGGAGGGCATCGAAGACAACAGCGTCTGCTCGTACATCGCGCAATACGACATCGTGGGCAGCACTGACCCCTACTCACAAACCTTGCAGGTGTACACCTACACGGCCACTGCAGGATCAACCTACGAGTGGACGATTGTGGGTGGTGACATCTTGGAAGGCAACGGCACCAACGAATTGAGCGTCGTTTGGAACGTCGGGGGCGCAGGCTCTGTGTGTGTCACCGAGACCAACGCCGATGGTTGTTCTGGTGAGCAGGAGTGCTTGATCGTGGACGTCAATCTCAGCGCTGTGAGCGAGATGCTTGACGGCACCTTGGAGCTCTTCCCGGTCCCCGCCGTCGAAAACCTTCACTTGGTGTGGACGGGTCCCACGTTGGACAACGCCTTTGTGACGCTCCGCGATGCGGCGGGTCGCGTGGTCAAGTTGCAACAAGTTGGAGAGCGCGACGTGTTGGACATCGGGGCATTGAGCGCGGGTTCCTACATGTTGGAATTCACCGTGCCGGCGCGCGGTTCGATTCAGCGCCGGATCATGATTCAGTAAACGACGTTCATGTGACGAATGCGCAGGGCGCTCCGCAAGGGGCGCCCTGTTTCGTAGGTGCCGTTCAGCGGGGCCGAACGGGGGAGACCGCGCCTTGGAACCCGGCAGCTTTGGCGCTTTTGGGCGGTTGCCGGCGGCGGCTGGAAAGTCCGCTGTCGATGCCGGAGGGCATGACGCCATTCTCTGCGTAGCGTGGGTCGGGCAGCGTGGCCAGTCGTTCCATGCGTTGGGCGTCGACGTTGAGGCACCCAAACGATTCAGAAACGGTGCCGCGCACCGCGTACACCCCTCGGCCGCGGAACGGGAAGTCGCGCGCGACGCTGGGAAAGTGCACGGTGTCGAGCCAGGCGCCTTCGAGGTCGACAAAGCATCCGAAGCACATTCGCTCGCCCTTGGCGGTGGCGGTTTCCTTGACGGTGACCAGGTGGCCGACCACGGTGACGACTTCTCCGATGCGGTCGGGGAGGTCGCGGGCGAGCACGCCGCTGCGGACGACGGCCTTGGCGTCTTCGGTCAGCAACAAGAAGGGGGAGCAGAGGGGAAAGCCCAACAGCTCCCATTCGTCGAAGGCGTCCGTCAGCGGCGCGGCGTCGAGCGGCGGCAGGACGTAAGTGCGCGGCTTGGGTGGGGCGAAGAGCTCGCCGGTGCCTGCGCCGGTGCGGGCGGGCAGGGCACGCCTTCCGGCTAAGAGCTCGGCCACGTGGGCGGGACTGGACCCGGCCCGGGCCGTGCCCGAACCGCCCTGGGCTTCTGCGGCGAGCAAGAAATGGGCTTCCCACAGGAGCACGTGCTTGGCGGCTCCGGTGAACCGAAGGGCGCCCACGCGGATGAGGATGGTGAGTTGTTCGAGGGATGGGGCGACCCGCTTGACGAGGTCGACCAGAGACGTGAAGGGACCGCCTTCGGTTCGGGCCTGTTCAAGGGCGGCGATGGTGGCGTGGTTGAGGTCCTTGACGAGGTTGAAGCCGAGGGTGAGGGTTTGGGATGTGGGATC
>NYSX01000097.1 GCA_002683345.1 Flavobacteriales bacterium | reverse complement strand
GAGGGCTTCGTGCCCAAGGAGTCGTTCCCGTGGGACCAATGGGCCTTTGACGAAGACCGTGTGCTGTTTGAAGGCCTTCGCTCCGGCACCAAAATAGGCCTCGGTGACCCCATCACAATCCGCGTCGTAGCGGCGGACCTCGCCAAGCGTCAACTCGAATTCGAGTGGCTCGAAGACGGCGGGGAGGCGGTCTGAACCTTTGAAAAGGAGGCTGCGATGCGCCTGCGCTGTACCTTCGCAGAGACGCGCCCTTAGCTCAGTTGGTCAGAGCAGGAGACTCATAATCTCTTGGTCGCAGGTTCAAGCCCTGCAGGGCGCACACTTCGGAGGCACCAAGCCCTTGCAAAACGCAAGGGCTTGTGTATCTTCGCGGTCCGTTTCAACGGAAGCGGAGCTGAGAGGGCATTTAGCTCAGCTGGTTCAGAGCGCTCGCCTCACACGCGAGAGGTCACTGGTTCGAGTCCAGTATTGCCCACAACCCAAAAGAAGCCCCGCACGGAAGTGCGGGGTTTTTGTTGGCTCCCTTTTCAAGCCCGCCCAAAGACGGAGAAGAAAAAAGCCCCGCACCGGAGTGCAGGGCTTCAAGGTTGGAAACCGTAAGGAATCAGAATCCGTAGGAGACACCAATTTGAATGTTCGGCAACATTGTCCAAGCAAAGTTGTCGCGAATGTCTTCAATTTCGAGCTCAATTTCTTCTTCATGCTCTTCCATCTCCTCAGCATGTCCGGTGTATTCAACACTGGCACCACCAGTGGATAAGACACCGACATCAACGCCCACTTGGAGCCCTTTCACGGGCTTCAAGCCATAGCTCAATCCGAAGTACATTACTGGGTTCTCGGTGTAGCTAACTTGGTACGTGTGAGGGTCTTCCCCTGCGTGAAAAGGAATGCCTGCTGTGAGGGTGTTTTCGATTTGACCTGCAGCCATGCCCAAATTCACGCCGAAGTTGTCATTTTCGAGGGGACGGTGGCGCCAGAAAACGCCCATCCAAGAAGATGTTCCTGTAGCAGAAAACCCTCCGGGGGTGTCCCAATCTGGCAAAAGCGCATCGGGGGCACTCACTTCCGGCGAAAACCCAAATCCAGCACTGATCGAATTTTTGGCATCGACGTTGTAAGTAAGGTTAAGAGATGGACCGAATGGACTGATTGCGAGGCCAACGCCGTATTCGGCAAAATCGTCACCCGCATCTTGAGCGAACGAAGTAGTGATGGCCAACATGCATGCGGCGATCAAGACGAAGAACTGTTTCATTGTGTTTTGGTTTAAAATGAGACAGCGCAAAAATGCAACCAAGTTGCATTAACAATCAGAAGGGCAAGCGAATTGTTATAAAGAACTCCATGTGAATCAGCAATCTAAGAGCGACAAAAGTGCCGCTCAACAGTGCAGATGGCCGTGCGGTACGACGCGTACCACTCTGCGTGGCCCTTCGCTTTGGCCTCGCGATGCAACGGATGCCGCGACCATTCCGCCACAGATTCATCGTCCCGCCAATAGCTCATGAAAACCGTCCCCGCCTCGTTGCTCGCGTATTCGTGCCCGAGGTAGCCATCCATGCCCATCGCTACGGCAAGCGTGTCGTCGTCCATGTGGCGGTATTCCAACAGCTGCTCCGTGCTCAATCCTTCCTTGAGATGGTGCACGAACACGACCACTTTGTTTCCGGGCTCGAGTTGAACCAATGGGTTGGGGAGGATCATTCTGCGGTCGGAGTTTCGCGGAGCTGCCGGTAGGCGGAGGCGAGGTCGGAGAAGACTTGGGTGAATACGATTTTGCCTTCGTCGTTGAAGTCAAAGGACTCGTAGATCCACAATTGCACCGCACGGCGTTCGCCACGCTCATCGACCCGAGACACCTCCCAGAGGAACATGCCGTTCACGCTGCCGTTGGGCAATTGCGTCTCGGGATTCACGCCAGGCTGAAAGTGGAGTTCGCCGACGATCTCGTAGTCGAACTCACCCCAAAACACATCGTACACCCCGTTCATTTTCTGCCGCGACAAAGTGGTGGGGGCATTCACGCCGGTGCCACGCCAAACGGCAGTCTCGGCAAACTCGGCCCAAAACGCCTCCCCGTCTTCTGCCTCAAAGGCCCGGAACACACGTTCCACGGTTTCAGCGTTGCGCACGAAGGTGAGGGCGTTGGGGTTGGTGGACGAGCACGAGCTCCATCCTGCGGCCAGAAGGAGGGCCGCCAAACTTGCAGGGAGGTGAATCTTCATGCCACCAAACTACAAATGGTCGCATCTTTGCGCCCGCGACAAACACGCGCATCGCGTGAAGCACGGCCCCGTAGTTCAAGGGATAGAATAGGCGTTTCCTAAACGCTTGATCCAGGTTCGAGTCCTGGCGGGGCTGCATGACATTCGGCCAAAAACTGGCAGTGGTCTTGGCCCTTTTGGGGGGCATGACGGCGACTCCAGCTGCTTCCCAATCGGAAGGGCAGGTGGAGCTTGTTGTGTTGGGCAATGTTCAAGACGGAGGATCTCCCCACATCGGATGCGGCCGGCCATGTTGTCGCAATTTGTTCTTGAGGCCAAGGTCTGAGCGTCGTGTGGTATCTCTTGGGCTGATTCATCGAGGCCAAAGTGCCTCTGTGATGTTCGAAGCCACCCCGGACCTTCCCAGCCAATGGGCTTCTCTCTACGAACAGTCGACCGCAAGCCAGCCGTCGTTCATTTTTCTCACCCATGCGCACATGGGGCACTATTCAGGCTTGATGCATCTTGGACGAGAAGCTTTGGGCGCCCAAGGTGTGCGTGTGGCCGCCATGCCGCGCATGGTGAACTTTTTGACGACCAATGGACCGTGGAGTCAGCTCGTTGACCTTGGAAACATTGAGTTGGTCCCATTGGAAGACAACCGGCCATTGCCAGTGTTTGACGGAGACGTGCAAGTCACACCACTTCGCGTTCCACACAGAGATGAATTCAGCGAAACCGTGGGCTACCGCATCGATGGCCCCAACCGCAGCGCCCTTTTCATCCCAGACATCGACAAGTGGACCATATGGGGGCGTTCTTTGGTCGAGGAATTGTCACGCGTCGATTACGCGTTTGTAGACGCCACCTTTTACGATTCTGCGGAGGTCAACCATCGCGACATGTTGGAAATACCTCATCCATTTGTCGTCGAAACCATGGACGCCTTGACCCAGCTCCCATCGGAAGGCCGTGCCAAGGTTCATTTCATTCACATGAATCACACCAACCCACTCTTGGATGCAGACAGCGAGGCCAGTCAGTACGTAGAATCTCAGGGTTTTCACGTCGCGCGGGAGGGGATGTCTTTTGGACTTTGATGCGCGTCAACCCAAGCGCCCCGCGACAAAGCCCGTGGTCCAAGCGGCCTGAAAGTTGAAGCCGCCCGTCACGCCGTCCACGTCGAGGACCTCGCCCGCGAAGTAAAGGCCGGGCAACTCGCGGCTTTGCATCGTGGCGAAGTCGACCTCGCCCAAAGTGACGCCGCCGCAGGTGACGAATTCCTCTTTGAACGTGGTTTTGCCGCGCACCTCATAGACGTCGTTGAGCAAGGTGTTGAGGAGCTTGTTCTTGGCCTTCTTGCCGAGGTCCAACCACACGGCATCGGTGGGAATCTCCGCCCGCTCCAGCAGGTACGCCCAAAACTTTTTGGGCAACTCAAACGGGCACGCGTTGGCGACCTTCTTCTTTCTCATCTCGTCGACCGCTGCGTCCATCGTTGCGGCGGCTTCTGAGGCGTTGGGGATGCCGACCCAGTTGATTTGGACCGAGAACGCGTAGCCGCGTTCGGCGAGGTCGCGGGCGCCCCACGCGCTCAGCTTCAGCACGGCAGGACCGCTCATGCCCCAGTGGGTGATCAGCACTGGACCTCGTTGGGACAGCTTTGTGCCTTGGATGCGCACGAGGGCGTCCGGTACCACCACGCCCATCAACGCGGTGACGTCCTCGCCAGGCATGTTGAACGTGAACAGGGAGGGCACGGGATCGCTCACCGTGTGGCCGAGCGCTTCGAGCCAGGCCAACCCCGACCGCTTGGGGCTGCCGCCCGTGGCCACAATCACCTGGTCGAAGGGCTCCCCGTCGAGGTGGAAGCCTCCGCCGGATTGGGGTTCGAGCTTTTGGACCGCCGCCTGAAGTCGGATGTCCACGCCTTTGCGGTCGGCTTCGCGAAGGAGGCAGTCGATGATGGTTTGGGACGAGTCCGTGGTGGGGAACATGCGCCCGTCGTCCTCCGTTTTGAGGGCGACGCCCCGGGACTCGAACCACGCGACCGTGTCGGACGCCTGAAACGTGCCGAAGCCCTTTTTTAACTGCTTGCCCCCGCGAGGGTAGTGCCTGGACAGGGCCGAGGGGGAGAAGCAGTGGTGGGTGACGTTGCAGCGTCCGCCGCCGGAGATTTTGACCTTGGAGAGGAGTTTGGCCGTCTTCTCGAAAAGCACAACTTGGGCCGACGGATGGTGCTCAGCGGCAGACAGCGCGGCGAAAAATCCCGCGGCACCTCCACCAATCACCGCCACCTTCGATGCACCTTCCATGCCTGCAAATTAGCCCACAAGGCGAGGGGGCGTATATCTTGAAGCGCATGGAAGCGTTCCTCGACTTTTTTGAAGCGATGCCTTCGTGGCAGAAGCTGGTGTGGATTGTGGCGTGCATGTCCATCAACTTGGTGGTCGAGGGCGTTCGTCCGCTGTTCCAAGGTGGGTTCCGGTCGTGGAAACACACGCGCACCAACCTCACCTTCCTCGGCACCACCATGGCCATCAACTCGGCCTTTGGGGCGGCGTCTGTGGGGGTGTTTGCTTGGGCGGCGACGAACGAAGTGGGTCTGCTGCACGGGTTTGCGGCGCCAACGTGGGTCGAGCTCATCGTGGCCATTGTGGTGTTTGACCTCATTGCCCAATACGGCGTGCACTGGTGCCTTCACAATGTGAAGCCGTTGTGGCGCTTGCATATGGTTCACCACAGCGACACGCACGTGGACGTGACGACGGGCACGCGCCACCATCCGCTGGATTTTGTGGTGCGGGAGTGCTTCGCCTTGGCGGCGGTGCTCGTGGCAGGCGCGCCTGTGGCGTTCTACTTGTTTTACCGAATCTTGACGGTCTTCTTCACTTATCTGACCCACGCCAACGTGGAGTTGCCCGAGCGGGTGGACCGCGCCATCAGCTGGGTGTTTGTGTCGCCCAACATGCACAAGTTCCACCACCACCATGAGGTGCCATGGACGGACCGGAACTATGGGAACATGTTGTCGGTGTGGGACCGAATCTTTGGCACCTTCACTTACGGGAACCTCGCTGACATCCAGTACGGCCTCGATGTGGCCGACGACAACCGGAGCGACGAGCTGGGCTACCAAATGGGCCTGCCGTTCCGCCGCGACGTCAAGTCAAGCGCTTCCTGACGCGCAGGGCTTCCTCATGTCCACCCCCTGACCGACCTTTGCGCCATGCAATTGCTTGGAACCAAAGTCTGCAAGAAGTACGACCTCGGGGTGCACAACAACCTGTTTGGCGGCACCATGCTCAGTTGGATCGACGAATCCGCCGTCGCCTTCGTGAACGAAGTGTGCCACTGTCCCACGATGGTGACCTTGAAAATCGAGGAGGTGTTGTTCAAGTCTCCGGTGAAGGAAAACAACTTGATCAAGATCTACGGCCAAATCGACCGCATCGGTGGCAAAAGCATCACCGTCTCCGTCGAAGCCCGCAAGTTCAATGTCTACAGCCACGAAGAAGCGGTGGTGTGCAGCACACGCCTCGTCTTTGTGCGACTTGACGACGACGGAAAGAGCATTCCCATCGCCAAGCACGTTCGGGAGAAGTACCCCGACAAATGCTCATGATGGCGCCAAGGACGCATCCACAACCTTCGACGTGAGAATGAAAAAGCCCCGACCAACTGGCCGGGGCTTTTCTCGTCTTGACGGGCCTCCGTCAAGGGCAATGCATCAGCAGGGCTGTCCAAAGACGGAGAGCACGTTCAGGACATCGGATACGCTCACCGCACCGTCGCCGTCCACGTCGGCACCGCAATTGCTTTCGCAGCCAAACTCACCCAAGATGAGCAAGACGTCCGCCACGGTGACCGAACCGTCGCTGTTCAAGTCCTGCGGACATGCGTTGGTTTCGTCGCCCGTGACTTGGCCGTCGCAGTTGTTGTCCACGCCTTGACCTGTGCCTGGGGCACCAGGATAAACGGTGGCATCGTCGTCGTTGCAGTCCCCCGTGACAAGCACCCAGTTCTCAGGAAGCGGGTCACAAGCATCCGCGATGGCCGAGGAACCTCCAATTCCGTCACCATCGTCGTCGATGTAAACTTCGCTGTAGGGAAGGATGCAAGAACCGTCGTCCGCAGTGGCGTCAGGGTTGAAGTTGCACGCATCGAGGTTGGTGCACCCAGAAATGGCGGCGCTTTCCACGCAGAAGTTCTCGGTGGTGCTCGTGCCGAATTCGCCGCCGGTCACCACGTCTGTCCCGTCGACATTGACCGTGTAGCTGCCGACGCCGTAGGCACAACAAATGCCATCTCCAAAGCTGTCAAACACATTCAAAGTGTAGCATCCAACTTCGAGGCAGGCTGTTTCCGTGTAGGTGGTGGCCGTGGTGCTGTAAGGACCGCCGGACATGACTGTGGTTCCTGAACCGTCGGTGACGGTCCACGTCGTCTCGCCGGGATAGTTGTCCGTCAAGATGGTCACCGTCACATCGGAGCAAGGGTAGGTGCATGTGCCGTTGTCAAGGGTTGCAGCGGGGTTGAAATTGAGGGCTGAGGAATCCGTGCAGCCCAACACTTCGTTGTCGCAATCGTAGACGGTGAAGCTCACCGAGCCGGATTGCCCCGTGTTGTCAGAGACGGTCACGTTGTAGTCCGTCACAGCTCCCTGTGGGAATCCGCTGAGCGTGATGACCGCACCGTCTGAGGTGTTGTCCACGTTGGCGCTTGCCCCTGCGGGCAATCCGCTGACGCTGTAGGTGCTGCTTGGAGACGCCGCGCCATTCACCAAGGTGATGGTGACGGTTTCGTTGTAGCAGACCAAATCAGCTGTGGTCGACACCGTGAAGAAGTTGGGCTTCAACAAGAACAATCCTTCCTCGATGTGGCTGACTGCCACAATGCCCGAGGCGAAGTAGGGGTAGTTGGACCAGGTGCCGTTGAACTGGGCGGCATCGCTTGAAGGGTACAAATCGAAGTAACCAATTTCCTCGGCGTTGGGGGCGTTGGACACGTCCAACAAGCGCAATCCCGCACGGTAGTTGGACTGGTAAGCCACACCATCCTTGATGTAGAGGTTGTGGTCAATGGCCGAGGTCGTGGCGGTGTAGGTGCCGGCAAGGAAGGGGTTGTTCAGGTCCTCCACGTTGAAGAAGTAAGTGCGCGTGTTGACGCCGCTTTGTTGCTCGTCCAACTCGTCGCCCACCACGAAGTACTTGTGGTCTTCCGTCAACCACCCTTGGTGGGTGTATGCTGACCCGCTGTAGCCTTCTGTGGAGATGAGGGTGGCGTCGGTGGGGTCGTCCACATCCACAATGGTGATCGTATTTTCGTTGCACGCAAACGCGATTTCCTTGCCTTGGTACTGCGCGTCTGGACCGATGTACGTGACGACCTGTGCGTCGTGGGTGTACCCGTCTTGCGAGAACGTTCCGAGGATGGTGGGGTTCAAAGGGTTGGAGATGTCCACGATGTGCAGACCTCCGGAAGCGGTGTTGGTGCCCACCCCGTAGGCGCGTGCCGTCTCCTCGTTGATGACAATGTTGTGCGCGTTGCCAAATCCTGTGTAGACCGCATCTGCCGAGAAATTCACCGGAGGGTTGTTCACGTTGCGGAGTTTGGTCAAATCAAACACCTGCATCCCGTGACCACCGGCTTCCGACACGATGAATGCGTAGTTTCCATACACCTTGACGTCGCGCCACAGGGAAGACACCGTGTTGGTGTTGAGGTTGCCGAGGTAGACGGGGCTGGTGGGGTTGGAGATGTCGATGAAGGCGGTGCCGTTGGTTCGGCCCAAGAGGACGTACTCTTTGCCGTCCAAGGGGTCGGTCCATCCCCAGATGTCGTTCATTTCGCCGCCGCCCACTTGGTTGACGCCCATGGTGGCGTAGAGGTCGACGTTGTCACAAGGGTAGAGGCCGGCAGCCAAGCCATTCACGCAAGGCGATTGTGCCTCGGCCATGGTGGCGAAGGCGACGACCACGAGCGCCGAGAGCATTGCGCGGCGCAGGAGTTGGGTCAGGTTGTTCATGGAAAATGAAGTCTCATTCAGTTGTTTCTCAATTGGGGCACATCTCGCCAAACGCCGAGAGCAAAGTGAGGATGTCGCTCACCGTCGTGGCGCCGTCGCCGTCGAGGTCCACCGTGCAACCGGTGTCACACCCAAACTCGCTCAGGCCCGCAAGCACATCGCTGACCCCCACAAATCCATCGCCGTCGAGGTCCGCGGGGCAATCCGTGGGGGTGTCGTTGGTGATGTAGATGACCTGGGTGGCCGAGGCTGTGTTGCCGCATGCATCCGTCGCAGTGAAAACACGTATGATCTCGTAGGGTTCAGGGCAGGGTCCTCCAACGATGTCCAAACTCACCGAAACCGTCACTTCCGAACATTCGTCGGTGGCCGTCGCATTGTCGAGGGGGAAGTCCCCGTCCTCACAGGTGATGGTCAAGTCGCTGGGCACGAAGTCAAACACCGGCGGCTCCACATCCACGAACACCAATTGCTGCACAAATGTGCTCGTGTTTCCGCATTCGTCTACGGCCGTGTAGGTCCGCAAGATGCCCGTCCCGCCTGTGCAGCCATTCGAGCCATTGAACGTGTCTTCGTAGGTCAGCGAGGCGATGCCACACGGGTCGGTGGGGCTTGCGAGCGGCCCTGGGGTCGTGCCACAGGCCACATTCACGCTGGATGCGGTTCCCGTGAAGTCGGGCCCTGTGTTGTCGTCATTGGGCAACGTGCCGTCGTACAGCCACGCCAAATACACCAGGTCCGGGTTCGCCACGTAGGGGTTCTTGTTGCCTTGGACTTGGTTGATTTTGGTGTTTCGGCTGATCTCCGCCGCATCGGGGGGGTCGTTCACGTGCCAATCGTACAGGGTCTCAAGGTTCCCGCAGGCTGAGATGTTGGTGCCCTCGTTGGGGTACATCGTGTAGTAGTAGAACACGGCCCGGGCCACGTCGCCCTTCTTCGACTCTCGGGGCTCCCAGAGGCTGCCCGTGCCTTCCGACCAGTTGTCGCTGTTCGAAGGTTGGTTGCTGGTGGACGTGTAGGTGTTGCCGTTCACGCCGTACCACTGCGCTTGGTTGTCGTTCACCTCGCCAAACGGGTCGTTGCTGCGCGAGCTGTTGGCGTTTCCGTGACACGGCCGCAAGATGTAGATGTCACTGCGCATCGGCTCTGAACTGCCAAAGAAGCTCTGGGGCACGATGTGCTCGGCGTTGATGGGGTTGGGGTACGTCACAAACCCACCCGGTTGTTGAAATCCGGTGTAGATGCACTCCACGTTCCCGTTGCCCAAGATGTCGGTGTACCCGTACATCTGCCGGCGCCCCTCGTTGTAACCGAGTTGGTCGTGGTATCCATCGTACCAGTTGCTCTTGAGCCAGGTCCGCAAGTCTTGCAGGTAAAGGCCACTCGGCGGGTTGGGCTGGGCAGCGGCGCCCAAGGCCAAAAACAGTCCCAGCGCCAAGGTCACGCATGGACGCAAGAGGTTGGGGATGTGGCGAAGGTTCATGGCAACGGCAAGTTTGAAGGGATAAGAAAGATACGGCATCTCTTGCGAGAGCGTTGGCTTGCCCCCTGCAGTTCTGACGCGAAGGGGGTGCAGAGGTTGCTTGCGCTTGGCGTGTTCACCCTTTCTTGAGCAGGCCGTCGACGCTCCACCGTCCACCGCCCAAGGCGGCGACCGCGGCAAAGCACACCATGTACAGCAACGCCAATTCTTTGTCGCCAAGCGGATCGCTACCGTGCACCACAAAAGCGGCCACGCCCATGGTGAAGGCCGCGGGAATGGCGGCGAGGCGCGTTTGGAGCCCCACAATCAACAGGGCGGGCGCCACCAGTTCAGCGAGTACGGTCAGGATCAACGAGATCTCCGGTCCGAGCCCCATGAAGTCGAAGAATTTCACGCCTTCTTCGGAACCCCATTGGTCGAGGAGGCGCTGGAATTTGGGCCAGCCGTGGGTCATCATGATGCCCGAGGGCACCACGCGCAGCAACAGCAGGCCCGCGTCTTGGAGGGATGTGTTCATGTCTGTCAGGATGAACCCTTAATTTACATCCCAAACTTCTTCCCATGCTTCGATTCTCTGCTTTCTTGATGCTCGGCGCCCTCCTGCTCACGGGTTGTGAGTTCTGCGAAACGCGCGGCACCATCACGTTTGACAACACGCGTTTGTTCTGCAACTGCGACATCGAATTCCCCAACGGCGACGAGTACGTGGTCTTCGCGGGCGAATCACAGACCTACGATTTCTTCGCGGGCAGCCACACCTTCCACATCAACTGCGGTCCCAATGCTTACGGGAACACTTGGACCTGCGCGCTGGAGGATGGCACACGCGACGTATCCTTCGACGTGGATTGCGAAGACCAGCTCTACTTCGACCTCGACTTTTGACCCCAGCACGCGCCCTTTTGGTGGCCTTTGGGGTGTGCCTCGCACTGTCGATGTCTGCCCAGACGCCGCACGGATTCATGGCCGTCAAGGAGGGGCGTTGGACCGATGGGGCCAAGATCCTCTACCACGGCCGTACCTACCGCCCTGCAGGCGCCAAGGACTTGTGCGGGACGTGTTGGGAGGCCCGGGACCATTTCGAGCGCGCCCGCCGCATGCGCATTCGAAGCTTCCTGATCGCCAACCTCGGCGTCTTTGAAGTTTCCATTGGAGCCACCCAATTCGAAGATGTACGTGCGCTCGGCGTCTTCCATGCCCTTGTCGGGGGCGCATTGATGAGCTGGGCCGCCGAACGCGAAGCCAAGGTGCGACGCGAGGTCCGCGCCGGCGTAGAGGCCTTCAACCGCTGCCAGTTCCTGCCTCCTTCCGAATAGGTTTCACAACGGTTCGCTCCAAGAATATGTATCTTTATTACAAACTTGGACAAATGAACCGCTTGCTGTTTTTGACCCTCATGACCCTGTCGTCATGGCTTTCCGCCCAAATCGTGGTGGCCCCCCTTGAATCCTGTGCCGGAGATCCGGTCAACTTAGACGCGTCTGGCCTCGCCTCCGCGGGTGTGAGCGGTGTCAATGCGAGTGCCTTGCAGTTTGGGTCTGGAGACTACATGCGCATTCCCATCACCGCGGCGTTGTCTGATTTTCAGGAAGTGACCATCGAGTTTTGGTACTACCAAATCTCTCGGGGCGAGGAATTCATCGTGGCCACCGAGTACTTCAATACCGGTTGGGGATTTCACAACGAAAACCCCAACGTCATGCAATGGCGGGTGGAAGGCGGTCCCTACAGCCTCGGCGGATCGACGTACCCCATTCCGTACAACCAATGGATGCACGTGGCCGGGGTGTACGACGGGTCAGAGTTGCGGCTCTACGTCGATGGCAACCTCATCGCCTCTGAAGCTTTTTCAGGCCCCATCTCGGACAGCCGAAACGAGGACATTGTGGTGAATCGTCACGTATGGGCCTCGGGCAGTTCTTCTCGCTTGACCGGCTACTTGGATGAACTGAGGATTTCAGGCGTGGCGCGCTACAGCGACAACTTCACCCCACCTGCCTTTGATTTCTCGTCCGACGACCAAACCCTCGGCCTCTGGCATTTCGATT
>NYSX01000096.1 GCA_002683345.1 Flavobacteriales bacterium | reverse complement strand
TCGAGGGTCTGCTGTGCGCCACTCAAAAGGTAGGAGCGGTCGAAACCATCTTGGTCCTCCTGCGCGATTTGTGTGTCGTTGGCGTTGTTGTAGGTGCGGTAGTCGGAGCCTGCCAATGCGGCAGTGAACTGAGGGGTGTCAAAGACACCGGCACGCACCATGCGTGAGGCAGTGGAATTGTAGGAGTCGGTCACAAGGATTTCCACGTTGGCGTAGGCGTTGTTGGTGAAGAAGGGATCAGTGCCCTTGCTGCGGATGATGAAGGTGGTGTCATCGGCACCCGGGACGGCCACGAGTGCATCAGACACGCCGTCGCTGTCGGATTCCATCACATGCACCTCATAGGGTCCTGTGAGACCGGCGCCCGCAATGTTGACCTGAAGGAAGTCGGCCGTATTGAGAGCGGCGGGGTAGTGTGTGACAAGGGGTGTGTCTGTGTTCTGTGTTGTGTGCAGGTCGGTGACGCCCGCGCGGGTGGCATTGGCGTTGGTCGCGGCGATCAAATCCACGGTGAACTCGATGGGGACGAAGAATGGCACACCCGCGTTGGTACCGTCAGCCAGAGTCTGCACGGCACCATCCACAGTGACAAAGTAGACACCGGGGGTGATGCTTGGGGCGGAGTCGTAGTTAAAGTAGGCAAGCACGGTGCGTGCATCCGACTTGAGGTCCTTGCTGAGGGTGAGCAGCTCGTTGCCTTCGGAGTCCTGAACCTTGAAGGTCATGGCATCAACGGCTGCTTCCGTCAGGTCGGCGTCATTGACAAGTGTTGCGACAAAGACAGACTGGTAGCGCAGAGCGCTGGTCCAGTGCTGAATCTGTGGTGAAATCACACCGGTTTTTGTGACGGTGAATGTCATGGCGAGTTTGACTGTTTTTCATTTAGAACAAAACTCATAAGCAAAGATCACCTGCATGTGTTACATGGGGGTATCAAAGCATAGGCCCGGCGCGCTCCATACGTCCAATATGGCTTGCTCGGATGGAGCGGCCACGGCCTGTTCAACAGTGGCAGACGAAGATGAAGGCAGGTCAATCCATCCCATGGCCCAAGCAAGGGCCAGCGCAATGATGGTAATGAGCGCAAAAATGATCAGCCAAGCGCCAACAGACTCCCCATTTTCCACGTTTCCCACCGGCTCTGGCAGGCTCTGTGTGGCAAGCACGTTCAGGGAGAACCCGCCCGTCGTGGGAGTGCCAATGACGTGCAGTGGCAGCGGCGTTTGCGAGTGCCCCGGCGCAAAGGCCATGGTTGCAGGCCCTCGTGCCGAGGAAACGCGCACAATCTGTAGCGGCAGCGGCTCAGGCTGCACAAGCGTGTTCACAGGCCGCACAGAGGTGCCACCGGCGTCCAAGCACATGTGAGGGTCCCTGAAGTTTCGCACAATGACCCTGTTTCTGCCTGCCCCTTCCACCACCCACATGCCAAGTGCCCCCGCCTTGCTTGCATTCTGCCAGTCTAGCTTATCACCCTGCGTCACCAACACACGGTTCAGGGAATCCACGAGCTGCACAAGCTTCCGGCCGTCCGGGGAGCTTCGCGCCGGCTGCGCCTCAGGCTGCTGATCCTTCTTGGTGTCGGCCTCTGCCTTGGGTGCGGACATTTTTTTGTCAAAGCACAATGTTCTGTGTGAACTTGCGCTGCGTTTCTTCGTCAGGCTGCGTGCCTGATGCGGTTTCCAACGGGAAAACTCCGATGAGCGTGGGCTGCGTCTTGGGCAGGGCCAGCTTGATCACAGCAATCCTGTGCTTGGGGTGGTCTAGAATAGACACCACCGTGGGCTGATGGGCCTGACTGTCTGGCGTCTCGTTGCCACGGTGCTCACGGTTGATGTTGCTGCCGTCGCTGCCCATCAGATTCCACACGTCGCCATTGGCCCGGGAATGGCCCACGCTCGCTGCCACGGAGTGGGATTGGGCTGCACTCACCGCTACCGGCCGGTTGGCCACCGTGGATGACCACTGCCGCTTGTGCATGTTCAAATCCAACTGCGAGCCAGCGTTGGTGTCAGCAGGACCGGGGTCCTCTCTGCCTCCCTTGGATACCTCAGTGCTTCCCGCACTTTGGAGCTGCGTCTGCGCACGGCGGGGCGTCTTGAAATCCACAATCAGGTACGAAAAGTCGATGCCATGCGGCGTGAAAAGCTCCCTCAGACGCTCCAAACGCTGCGCCTTGACGGCCTTCACGGCGGCGGTGTCAGAGGGTGCAGACCACGTGTCAAAGGCGTCACGCACGGCCGTGGCCGCTTCCACGCTCTTAAGTGCCACCACAATCCAATTCTTAGACCACTCCCAACAAAAGTTGCGCGCCACAGGCTGTGCTATGTTGTTGTTCGAAAGCTCCTGAAAAATGCTGATGAAAGCGTCTTTGCGCTCCTTAACGCGCTTGGACACATTGCTCTGTGACTTTATGATATCATCCACACGCACACCACCCACCCAAATCACGCTGCTTGGGGCAACTTCTGCCGTCATCGTTCGGTCACACTACTATTCAACTTGTTTCATTTACGCCGAAGAATTTCATCGCGATGAAGGAGAAAAGTGGCATATGGGGAAGCTCAGCTGCGTCATGCTGAGAAACAGGGGATTCCTGCGTGTCATCGTAATCTAACTTATGGCTAAGGGAAGCCATGGCACTGCCGTGCAGGGAGCGTGGCTCATCCTGACTGTATGACACGCTGTCCTTGAACCTCACACGTCGCTGCCTCTCTGCCGACTTTGCCTCAGGCTTGCCCATACGGACGCACAGCTCACCGTTGACCGGCCACTCATCCTCACCCCAATGTGCAGGCGCAGCATCGCTGAACACAGCTTTGGTGTCGCCTTCATGGGACACACTCACACCCACGGGCGAGAAGATCACCACGGCGTCTGAATCGGCATCAAGCACCGCCAGCACAGGTGTCATGAGTGGGTGTGGCATTTGAGGCATGCGGAAATCAGCCAGCAGGTCTCTCCAATTGTTGCAGTGCACCACTTTTTCAGGCACAGACTGCTGCTGCCACTTGGATACACGGGAAACAGGCACGCCGGTGCTTGGGGCACCGTTGGGCTTCCAAGCCTGTAGGGACTTGCGGTCAGCGGGAGGCAGTTTGGCCAGCAGTGTGCCAGACACTGCGTGCGAGTGCTCCTGACGAAACACACGCTGCATCAGCGTCACCATGTTGGCCTCCGCTCGAGCAAGCGCGTCACTCCCAAGCATGCCTTCCTGCTGCGGTGGGAATTCAGGCCATTGCACAGGAGCAAACACGGCAGCCGCCATCTCACGGAATCTCATGGGCAGTCTGACCTGTCCAATCGACTGAAGCCAAGGGGAGGGCGTCACAATGGCCTGTGCCATGGTAGTCTCAAGGTGCTGCACAACCTCGTGGGGGGCCACGTCGCCCGCCTTGATGGCAGACTGTAGCCTTGGCGACCACACCTGATCACCACGGGGCAGCGTGGATGCCTTGACGAGGGGACCCTTGCCTTTGGGCTTGCTCTGTGCGTGTGGCAGTGCAAAGGCACCCATGAAACCGGGCATCTTCTGCAAGCGGGCCGCAGCTGTTGACACAGAGTGTTTGGGCACTTGCACAATCCTGAAGCTTGTGGGCTGCACCTGCTTGGGTCGCCCTCCCCACATCAGAGCTGCTGCACGCCACAGCGGCATGCTGATGCCCTCTTGTGTGTCTGCCTGACACAGGCCGGGCTGTGCCCACTCATCACTGCCATTGAACCAAATATCCACAGGGGACTGGCTGGCCGACCTCACCCACACAGCCTGCACAAAGGAAGGACTGGCAGTGCTGTCTGCCAGAAGCCGAAGGGATTGGCCGGGAGGGGCCACAAACAGGGGAGTGCCTGTGCCCTTGAGTGCAACCCTAACTGTATCCACGCCGCCAAAAATGAGCGGATGCTTCCTCTCCAACAGCGCATACGTGGTTTCCACAGTCAGTGGGCGTGTGACTTGAGCCCATACGGATGAGCCAGCCAAGTTGGGTCTCAGAGCCACGGCCACCGTGACACCACCGTCTCTGTCGCCGTTGCCCAAGTGTGCCTGCATCCACGCACCAACCTGTAGCCCACCGTCAAACACCTGACACTCAGCAAGTCCCATGGCACCGACACTTGGCACTGTGTGAAAGTCACGGCCTTGGCGGTGCAGCTCCTGCATCATGGGATGTGGGGTAAGTGGAGTGGGTGCACGCAGCATGGTCAGTGTGTGTGAGGCAGGTGCCTCTGCTTGACTGGCCATCTTTGCCTCCCGCATCGCTTCCAAAGCCTGCTGCCTCCGCTCGACACGGATAGAACCTTCTGGCTGTCGCCAAGCCAGCCACACTGCCGTGGGGGGTGGGGGGTCTGACTGACCCATTTCCATCCAATACACAGGCTGTCTGAGCCGATCCACCACACGCTTCAACCCTGCGTCATCCACACGATTGGTGCCATCTAGCACCCAAGGGTGTGCAACAGGGGGAAGAAAGCGCACGTTTTCTCTTGCCGACCGCACCCACGCAGCCGAAGGCAGAGCCCACATATCTGCACCACCGTTTTTGCCATCGCCACCAAGGGTCATCAGCAACTCCCCGTTCTCATGCAAGGTCAGGGCGGGTGGCGCGCTTGCATTCAGCACAGTGCTTACACGGGGTGCACTTCGCACCACGGCGGAAACCCACTCGTTGTATGCACCCTTCAGAGCATTGCCATTGGTGGGCACACTGCCCTGCCACAGCTCGCCATTCCCTCGCTCATCCAACGCGGACAGCAGGGAGCGAAGTGGCTCAGGTGTGCCCTTGCCTGCAAGCCCAAGCAGGGATGCTGCATCCTTGGAGGAATGCGCGGTGGCCAGCAGCACGTCACACAGCTTTTGTCTTGCACGCAGTTCAGGCAGGCTGCACACATCCAAGGCCTGCCGCCACTCACGCTCGTTGGGTGCTTGTTCAGACGTGGCTATACGTTTCAGGGGTGTTTGCATCAAACATGTTCTAGACGCATTCCAATCCAGCTTGGCATGCTGGAAGCACGCACACGCAAACACATCCGGAAAGAGCATTTTTTTCACCTTGGAAAAACTAAAAAATCATACAAAGACTTTATTCATTCAGTGCGTTTACGCTTCTTGTTCAATATACGCATACAATCTAATATCGAATTCTCATCTTGTATGAGAGAAAGTAGCTCATCCATAGGTGTTTCAGTCAGAATGCTAGGAGGGACGATGTGAGGGACGCCGTGCCCATACCATTCAGCAATGGCAAACCGCTTCATATCCAAAGTCGGATCTTTTATCTGATGAATTGCACTTGGCCAGTTCGCCAATGCCATGTATTTCTCTCCATCAGACGGGTCTTTAATGAGATGAAAAGCACCGGTCTGTATTGAAAGCATCTTCACCAATGGAGTTGGTGCCTCGATGTTCTTAAGGTTATCAGAATCATCCACAACGGCACAGATTTGTTGTTCTTCAGATGGGTTGTCGGTTTGTTTAATCGACGTGCCATCGTCAAGCGAAATACTGTTTTGTGAAGCCATAGTGTTGATTGCTCCTCTCACCTCTTTTGTGTAGTAAACATGCCAAAAAGTGTATGATAATTGAATTTCTATTTATATTATCTCTGCACCACGCAGTTTCAAATGCAAATCTCAAACAAGAAATCAATTTTCATTTTTGAGGCACACACGTCAGCTCATCATGCATTCTTCTAGGATTTCATCCATGCCTGCGTCACTGAGGGGTGGCTCCCCCTGCTTGAACAGATCGTCCAAATACTCATCAGGCCATCCGATTTCAGGACAAGTGCGCCCAAAATCATACTTTAGCCGACGCTTCACAGCGAACCTCCTGAATTCCAGCACAGACTCTGGCACCACGCCCGTTTTGCGCGCTTCCTGCACAGCGGTGTTGAAGTTTTCCGCCGTTTTGATGGCGCCAAGCGTGTATTCCGGGTTGAAAGGCACCATAACGTGGTCCAACACCTCAAAGCCAAACACCTCACCCGGCTTGTATTGCAGAAACACGGAGTCTTGGTCCTGCATCCCCATGAGGTGGGAGTAGAACCTTGGCTGTAGGTCGTAATAGCTTGGAAACTCCCCCACCTTGATCCATCGGTTCAGTGGGCACTTGATTTCCACAACGTTGCCCCGTGCCGTCAGCCCGTCTGGCGACCCACCCATGTAATCGTAGCCGGGGTGCTGTAGCAGCCCCATGGTGAATCCGTGCATGCCCTCCTGCTTGCACCATTTGTCAAAGGCCTCATCCTCGTATTTCTGGCCGTGCAGTGTGGCCTTGTTTCCATTGAAGGGTGCCGGGTCTAGCCCCACTTTGCTCAGGAAACACGTATTCCACCCGTCTGTGCCCTTGCCAGAGCTGTCCTTGCGTTTGTCTGCATACCCCTTGCCCACAATATCGTTGAGGATGGAGCCGCTGACAGTCAGCTGATTCCTGCGCGCATACCACCCCGGTGTTCTTTGCTCGATGCCCTCTGCGTGAGCCCACTCAAGAATGCGAACCACCTCAGGCAGGCAGCTCAGCATGACTTCCCTTGGAAAGGGCCAGTCATTGTTGACGTCCCACACACGGTACTCTGGCGAGGGCATGGTGGCTGCAATGTGTGCCAAGAAAGGCAGGCGGAGTGCCGGGCAATCCTCCCCAAAGCAATGTTACACGGGACCAAGTGCACGTTTGTGTGTGGGATTTTCGTGTGTGATTTGGGACAACCTCCCATGAAGTTCTGTCTGTGTGGGTCAGTGATGGGTGTCGCCAGTGGCGACAACCAAGGCACATGCTTCCTGTGTCCCAGCTGTGGCAGCAGAGAGGCTGTGCCAAGCGGTGCCTTTATAAGCCGGCGGCACGAAGCCTGCACCAACTTCACGCCGTCCGTACTGAAGCTCCTGCGCCTTGACCCGTCCCAAGCACGCGCACCCGCCTCAGAATGCAATCAGTGTGGCCAGACACACCCGTGTGTGGTCTGCGACCCCGTGCTGATGCACAGCGTGATGCACCCAACGGATGCAGACGTGAAGCGCGGGCCACGGTTCGTGTGCGAGGGGTGTGGGGAGCTCAGGGATGCACCGTAACACACGGTATCGTCTCATTTTGGCGCCCATTGCAGCCGTCTGTGGCGCAGAAAGAATGCTTGTTCTTTTCAGGGATCAGGCTACCAAGGTTGCGCTTGCGCCGGGCTGTGCGGGGTCAGGTCTGCGGGATGCGATTTGGACGGCCGTTTGCCAGCAGGTGGTGAACGAACAAACAGTGGCAGTGCGCCTGCGAAGCGTTGGTCGCATCTTGGTGCCTGCGGCGGGGGTCAGGCTACAGGTGTCTGTGCGTGTGGATCGCATTCAGTCGGTGCTTCAGCCGGGCGAGGTGGTGTGGGGCAGGGTGGATGCGTTCAACGAGGGCGAGTTGGTCACATGGCACTTGGGGATGCGGATCATCGTGCCTGCCGCGTTTTTCCCGTCGCCGTTGGTGGTCAAAGGGGGTGCTTTCATGTTTGAGGGCGTGGGTGGGGGCCCGTGGCGTGTGGGGGACGTGCTGCCCCTGTCTGTCCTGCGTGTTGAGGAGGATGGTGTGGCGGTGGCCAAGGCGCCAGCCCGTCTGCTGATGAGCCACGAGAAAGACTCTGGCACCAAACGGAAATTTTCGGCATGATATTAAAAGCCGTGGAAGATTTTGGGTCCTCAGCACAACACGCCATGTCTTCTCCCTCACTTTCGCCGATCTCTGATCTTGAGCCCCATAACGAGCAGGCGGCCATCCCACAGCTTGTCGAGCGTGCTTTTGGCAACTTGTATTGGACTCCGGAGCGTCTTGAGAACTTCCTCAATGACCGCCTGAACGCCAACCGCCAGCACATCGCCAAGCGCGGTGGCCATGGGTCTGCCTCCCTTGGGCTGTGATTTGCCTGACAGTAAACAAAAGTAGCGCAACGTATCGTATTCACTTCACTTTCACTCTAGTCCTATGCTCTTGTTAATGAATTTCAGCATTTGTTGTTGTTGGTATACACTTTCTATTTCTTCATTACTCAATACTTGACCGCCTGATTCTTTATCAGTCGCTGCCTGACCGCCTGAGGAATAATAGTATTGATTTGGTATTCTCTCGGTATCTTCATCTTCATAATTTTCTGTATATATCATGCCTGTGCGGAAAAATGTTTCTTTGATTGGTTGCCGGTTTTTGAGGTATTCTATCTCGACTTTCGTGACAGCTTCACCACCATCCTTCTTGGCATCATCCTCAGAAATGTAAAGCGGAAAATGCCAACCTTTGGAAGGAGTATTACCATCAAGAGTGCGAGTGCCATACACGTGATAGGTCCTTACACATTTCCAGCCTCTGAGCAGTACCTCATTGAGCATGACAGATTTCTTCAAAACAAACTTAAGCTTGGAGTTTGGTTCGCCTTTCTCATAATATTCTTTGCTATAAGTCGGCTTACCGTCCGCCCCCAAAATATCGTTTCCTTCACCATCCTTTGCTTTCACCCCACGGTTGGTGTAGTTTTTAGTTGTATGGTCCCAAGTTCTGCGCGTAGAACCCCTGAATTTAGTCTGAGGATCAACTAGAAACTCAATCTGGCGTCCCGTGGCATTCGTCATGTTCGTATGAAGCAAGTATGTGCCCTTGGGACTTATGATTAGATTGCATTTTTTATCAGAATTGGCACCACAACCTCCTTGTTTTGCTGTGGATGTCCGCGGTTTTCTCGGACTTTTTGTTTTGCTCGGTCCGTTTGTTTTGCTCGGTCCGTTTGTTTTGCTCGTGTCGTTGCTATTGTCTCCGTATTTTTCTTCGTATAATTCTCTAAGTTTGCTTATGCTGCTTTGCTTAAATTTTTTTTCCCATCCTGTGGGTACGAGTACTTCGTATTCTTCTTTGTCACCTATCTTGACGCCATCTTTGATCGACAAGAAGTCATTGTTGTTTTTCCACAATTCCCTAGCAGACTTTGGAAATTCAGCCCATAGCTGCACAAGAGTTTTTCTTGGAAGGGATGATGACTCTTTCGCAGCAATTTCCATGAAAGCGTTCAACAGCTTAACTGCGGCATGACTGAATGAGTAAGCTCCGGCAGTTTTCTTGCTGAAATCATCCTTAAATTTTTTATCACATGTTTTAGCGATACGCACATGAACTTTGTAGTTTCGCTCTTCGATGAATTCGCCGTCATCTCCTTTCTCCTTGTTGATCTGAGCATTGCGACTCTCGGTGCGGCATTTTGTGGCTCTAGACCAATCCGTGTTTTTGATTTTTCCAACGTACCAATCTGGCTGTTCGTCTCCTTCCGGCTGTTCGTCTTCTTCAGGTTTTCCATCACCACGATCACTGTATACAAACGCGCCGGGGTCGTGTGAAAGGGGGTGGAAATCACACTTGAGATCGAAAACGTCAATCTTCTCTTCAATCCATTTCGTCTTTTTCTCATCTTTATCTTCAATCTCTTCTTCAAGCAGCTCTAGAAATTTATCCAAATCTCTCACAGGTACCCATATCTCGTTATCCTTTGGAGGTTTCATGGATTCAATTTCCCATACCCATACGTTGGGTAAATATTCAACGCTTTTGGCCGTATAGAAACCGGGTTCGATGGTCGTTATTCTTTTCACCTTTTCGTTATCTTCATTGCTTGAATACATCAAATTTTGATATATTTGTGATTCTCCTTCTCCCATCATCTCGAAATATACGGTGCACGCATCCTCTGGGGTAGGAAGCATGCATTTGTCACCATCGTTCAGTCTAACGGTTACTCCACTCAAATAATTGAGAAATTGACTGCTTACATTCCTGTGAGTGACCACTACGCGTGCCCTGTTGATTTGGGCGGTAGATTTCAAGCCACTGACAGGCAAAACACATGTGGTTGAGGGCTTAGGTGCTTTGTCACCACGTTTGTAGCACAGATGCAGTGTCATCGGAGACCTGGCCCAAGTCAACATGGGAGGCAGTGGCATTGGCCCGGAATCACTGTATTGTGCTATCAGGGGCATGATTGTGGTGCAGAGAGACAGTGTTTTGCACCACATGTTCTTCAAACGTTGCTTTGCATCATTCTTTCCCGGCTGCTGCTGAGAAAATTCCGCCAGCATATCAGGCACTTTGTATGCCTCACTGTTTCTTTTCTTCAAAAGTTTCAACAAATCTCTATCCGGCTCAGTCTCGTTAATTATGCCCTCTGAAACTGCCTTCAGAATTGCTTCTCTGTGAGTGGCAAAATAGGTGTTTTCATGAGATTCGGCCAAAGCCCTCTCTTTCAGAAGATCATATTTTGTCTGTGATATTGTTTTCTTTCTTGCTTGAGTATCAGTCATCGTGTCACGTTTTTCAGATGACCAACAAATCTATGCCGTGCACAAACACACTGTGGCGTCTGCGTGTCTGTCCCCTCGGCCAAATCCTGTTTTCCG
>NYSX01000095.1 GCA_002683345.1 Flavobacteriales bacterium | reverse complement strand
TGGAACCCGTCGCCCAACGCCAAATACTCGGGTGGACAGCACTGGATCTACGTCTTCAAGAACGGTCAGGCTGCCTCAGGCACGGAGAACCGCATGCGTGCGTACGACAAGGGCGCCTTCCTCATGGAGCAACTCTTGGACCCCAACATCAGCTCGGAGCGCCGCGCGTTCCGCGACTGTGCGTGGGTGGGCTCGGCACTCAGCAATGCAGACTTCCCCATGTTGTCTGTCGAAGAGGGGCTTATCCCCAACGAAACGCGTGTGAGCCTCCGTGTGGCACGCCCGTACGACAAGTACAGCTCCATCGTGGTGGACACCGACAACGTCGACAACGCCAAGAACAACTGGGACCCTCTGTACACCTTCTCTACCGAAGACGTGGCCACGCGGGTCAACGAGGTGACGGTGCTTGAAGAGATGCTCGAGGAAATCAGCGTGGTGCCCAACCCGTACTACGCCTACAGCCAATACGAGACCAACAAGCTCGACAACCGCGTCAAGATTGTGAACCTCCCCGAGGTCTGCACAGTGCGCATCTACAGCATGGGTGGGACGCTCATTCGGACCTATGAAAAGGCAAGCCCCTTGACGTTTGTGGACTGGGATCTCAAGAACGAAGCCAACGTGCCCATCGCCGGTGGCGTCTACATCATCCACATTGACGTTCCCGGCGTTGGTCAAGCCATCCGCAAGTGGTTCGGCGTGATGCGCCCCGTGGACTTGGACAACTTCTGACCGTTCTCAGGCCTTCGTACGGTTGGGGGTTACCAACTGATGATCGTCCAGCCCTCAAACGGGTTGGACCAACCGCTTGCTGCATCGGTGATCATCGCCACCACCATCAGGATTGTGGCAAGTGTCATGCCGGCGAGAAGAAGAAACACTTTGAGGAGGGGTCGTCGGCGTTTGGGTTCGGCGTCGGGAGAGGATGCAGGAACATTCTTAGGTCCTCGAAGGATGCCAATCATGAAGGCAAAGGTGGACAACCCAATGCCCAGCAACGCCAGGGGAGATGGCATGAGAAAGATGCCCAACACCGCCAGTCCGATGCCGATGTGGATCCACCCGTTGGGTTCACCTTCTTGACCCGTGGGCTGGGATTGGATGCCGTGGTCCGCTTGGGTGTGGTTGGGCTGAATGTGAATGCCTTCGAGGAGGCGACGCTGAATGCGTGGCCTTATATTCACTTGGGCCTCGACGATGCCTGAGTGCAGCTTTGAGGTGGTGGGTGGAAGCTGCGGGTCGGGTTGGCCATGGGTACGTCTTGGCAAATGAAGGCCTTCACGATGCGATTGTGTTGAAGCCAATGTGCTTGCCCAGCGGAGCGAAAGTGGGGTAGCGGCAGGAGTTGCCTGCGACTGAATGTGGGCCGTGGGTGCGGAGTTGAACCAAGCCGATTCAACGTGCCATCCGGGCTGTGTCGTTCTCTTTTGGACGGAACAGCCCCAAAGCATGAAGGTGCTCAGAAGCAGCATCAAGGTGGTCTGTTTCATGTGTCCAAGGTAGGCAGTCTAAGAGAAGGGTGAGGCGGGGGGCCGTTCAACAACTTGGGCTTCTGCCTGTTTTGATGGTCCATGCAGATGCGCTCATAACGCGATTCATGCACCTTGTGTCGATTTCGAGGCTGTTGGTGACGGCGGGCAAGGGTGGTGTGAACGTACTTTGCATCGAATTTTTGAAACCTGTCTAGCGCCTCACTCCCATGAAGAAAACGTTGCTCCGCGCCCTCGCTGGATTGGCCATTTTGGCCTTCGGTGTGATGGTCATGAATGCCTTGATTGGAATGAAGGGCACACCCCCCGTGAAACCGCGCATCGCAAGTGCGCGATTGGTCAAAACGGTGACGGCAGAGGTGGACACTTTGGCGCCAAGTGTGCATGTGGAAGGCCGGGTCCAAGCCCTGAACCGCATAACGGTGCTGAGCGAGGTCAACGGGATGCTTCCTGTTGGAGGCAAGGAATTCCGTGAAGGGGTTCGTTACGGCGCGGACGAGGCGATGCTTCGTTTGGACGACTCCGAATTGCGTGCGTCGCTGGTGGCCCAGCGCAGCCAGTGGTTGCAACAATTGGCCGGCGCCTTGGCGGACATCCAGGTGGATTTCCCCGCGCAGGCCGAGATGTGGATGGCGTATGTGCAGGACCTGGATGTGGAGGCCGTACTGCCGGAAATGCCCCAGCCGGCCACGGATCGGGAACGGCTGTATTTGACCAGCCGCGGCATCGTCTCGGGGTACCACAACATTCGCGCGAACGAGGCACGCCTGGACAAGTTCACCGTGCGGGCTCCGTTTGAGGGTGTGATTGTGGGCGCACAGGCGCAGCCGGGCTCTATGGTGCGCGCGGGTCAGCCGGTGGGCACCTTGGTGGGCACCGGGATGTATGAAGTGAAGTCGGCCATTCACGCGAGGCACTTGGGCCGTTTGAAGGAGGGCAATGACGTGCTGCTTCGCAACGAGGAAGGTGTGGTGGTGGCCCGAGGTCAGGTGGCACGCATCTCGGGGTCGGTCGATCCGACAACACAGAGCGCCAGCGTGTTTTGTGAGGTGACGGCAGAACCCGGTCAGTCGCTGCGCGACGGGCGGTTTTTGAGCGGCGAGGTGTACGGCCAATCCATCCCTGGCGTCATGGCCTTGGACGAAGTGCTGCTCACGGGCGACGATGGAAACGAGGTGTTTGTGGTCAAAGACAGTCAGCTCGCTTTGGCCCAGGTCGAGGTGCTTCATCGCGACGCAGACCGCGTGCTGGTGAGGGGCTTGAAGGAAGGGGAGCAAGTCGTTGCGGAACAGGTTTCTGGGGCGTACGAAGGCATGTTGGTCGAGCGCGCAGAACGCTGAGTCATGGAAGGATTGATTCGGTATTTCGTCAAGTACAACCTCGTCGGCGACCTGCTGATGCTTGCGTTGTTGGCTTCGGGTTGGGTCGGTTTGGGCTCCATGAAGAGCAACTTTTTCCCCGTCATTGAATCGAAGGTCATTCAGATTCAGGTGGTCTATCCGGGTGCTTCTCCGGCAGAAATTGAGGAAGGCATCGTGGCCAAAATCGAAGAGAATCTCCAAGGCATTGCAGGCCTCGATCAGGTTCAATCGGTGTGCAGCGAGAACGCGGGCAACATCACGGTCACCGTGGAGAACGCCAACGAGACGGACGACATTTTGCAAGACGTCAAGAACGCCGTGGACCGCATTGCCTCGTTCCCGGCGGGGATGGAGCCGCCCATTGTGTTCAAGCGAGAATCCGACGGACTGGCGTTGACGTTTGCCATTTCAGGGGTGGAAGACCTTCGCGCGCTCAAGCGCGAATCGCGACGCATCGAGCAAGATTTGCGGGCCTTGGATGGCCTGAGCCAGGTGAGTCTCAGCGGCTTTCCTGGGGAGGAGATCGAGGTGTCGATGCGCGCCGATCGTTTGACTGAATTGAATTTGACCCTCGCAGAGGTGGCCGCCGCCATTCGAGCCGCCAACATCGAGACGACGGGGGGGCGGTTGAAGACGGAACGGGAGGAGTTGATTGTGCGCGGAAGGTTTCGGGGTTACGATGCCGAAGCCCTGGAGGACATCGTGGTGCGGGCCTTTCCCGACGGGCGCATCGTGCGTCTGTCTGACGTGGCGGAGGTTCGGGATAAGTGGGCCGAGAACGACCCTTCCCGAAACTGGTACAACGGATCGCCGGCCGTTGTGGTCACCGTCAACAGCCTGAATTCGGAGAGCATCTTGGAGGTGACGGCGCTTGTGCGGAGCTACATTGAAGGGTACAACGCTGAGGCAGAACGCGTCGGGACGGGATTGAAGCTGGACATCATCCGCGACCGGTCCGTCATCTTGAACCAACGCATTGATTTGCTGGTCAACAACGGCGTGGTGGGATTCCTGCTCGTGGTCTTTTTGCTGGCCTTGTTCTTGAACATCCGTCTGGCTTTTTGGGTGGCGCTTGCCATTCCGGTGTCGTTCGCGGGCATGTTCATCTTCGCGGACATGCTGGGGGTGACCATCAACGTCACCAGCTTGTTTGGGATGATCCTCGTGATTGGCATCCTCGTGGACGACGGAATTGTCATCGCGGAGAACATCTACCGGCATTACGAGATGGGCAAAGGCCGAACCCAGGCCACCATCGATGGCACGATGGAAGTGCTGCCTGCGGTGTTTGCCGCGATTGTCACGACCATGGTCGCGTTTGCAGCCTTCTTCTTCATCGAAGGCCAATTGGGGGATTTCTTCCGCGACATGGCCAAGGTGATCATGCTCACCTTGCTGTTCAGCCTTGTGGAGGGCGCCTTCATTTTGCCGGCACACGTCGGTCACAGCAAGGCGTTGCGGCGCGATTTCAAGCCCAATGCCGTCGAGCGTGGCATGCGCCGGATCATGGACTTCCTCAAGAACCGCATGTATGCGCCGGTCTTGCGCTTTGCGTTGGACCAACCTTGGATTTCCTTCTCCACCCTCGTGGCGTTGTTCCTCATCACTGTTCCTGGACTGATCGGAAGTGGGCTCGTGAAGACCACCTTCTTCCCTTTCATTGAGGCAGACGACCTGACCGTGAATTTGTCCATGGTCAGTGGCACCCGGGAGGAGATCACGCTGGCCGAGCTCAATGCCATTGAAGCCCAAATCTGGGAGGTCAACGAAGAACTCAAGGCGGATCGGGAAGATGGCTTGGACGTGATCCTCGCCGTCGACAAGCGCATCGGTCCCGCGGCGCACAATGGACTGATCAACGTGCAGTTGCTGGATGGGGAGCGCCGCAATGTGCGCTCCACGGACATCAGCGCCAAGGTGCGTGAAAAAGTGGGGACGGTCTACGGCGCGGAAAACCTCAGCTTCGCCGCGTTCTCGCCGTTTGGCCGGCCGGTATCGGTGTCGCTGTTGGGCACGGATTTGGGCGCGTTGACCGCGGCCACAGAGGACCTCAAGGCGGCCATGCTTCAGCGGGAAGATTTGAAAGACGTCACCGACAACAACCAGCAAGGGTTGCGGGAGCTGGAGGTCATGCCCAAGCCGAGGGCCTTCCAGCTTGGCATGACCCGAGCTTCGCTTCTGTCACAGGTGAGGCAGGGTTTCTTCGGGAGCGAGGTGCAGCGTTTGCAACGCGGCCGCGACGAAGTGCGCGTGTGGGTGCGCTTGGATGACGAGGACCGCAGCTCGATGAGCGACCTCAAGCGGTACCGCATTCGAACCCCCGACGGCAGCCTTGTCCCGTTGGAAGAACTTGCGGAAGTCCGCGAGAAGCGCGGCATCACGGCCATCAACCGATTGTACGGCGAGCGGGAGGTGCAGGTGAGCGCGGATTTGGCAGGTCCAGACGTCAGTGCCTCGGACGCCAATGCCGACATCCAGGCGAATGTGGTGCCGGGCATCCTGGCCAAGTATCCCTCCATCCGGGCCAGTTACGAGGGCCAAAACCGCGAGCAAGCCAAATCCCAGGAAAGCATCTCGGCGGTCATGCCGCTCATTTTTGCCCTGATGCTGTTCATCATCATCCTGACCTTCCGCTCCCCGTTGCAAGGCGTGGCAGTCTTTGGGTTGATTCCGTTTGGGCTGATTGGCATCAGCCTCGGTCACTGGGCCCTCGATGCCCAAATCAGCCTCTTCAGCGTGCTCGGCATGATTGCCTTGATTGGCATCCTCGTGAACGACGCCCTTGTGTTTGTCGCGGCCTTCAACAGCAATTTGAAGGAAGGGCAGGAGGTGAGGCAGGCCATTTGGGAGGCGGGCATGAGCCGTTTCCGCCCCATTCTTTTGACGTCAATCACGACGGTGGCCGGCCTGGCGCCGCTGATGCTGAACAAGAGTTTTCAGGCACAATTCCTCATTCCCATGGCGATTTCGGTGGCGTTTGGCTTGCTTTTCGTGACGGTCATCATCTTGGTGTTGCTCCCGATTTACCTCATGTGGATCAACCCCTTGCACCGCTCGTGGGTGTGGGTGAAGCGCGGCGATTGGTTGTCCCGCGAACAAGCGGAACCGGCGGTGCGTGAAGAGCAGAGCATGCGCGAGGTGCCGGCTTCGGGCACCACACTCGCTGCACTCGCTCCCTGGCTCGTGATTGGGGGCTTGACGCTGGTGGCGGCAGCCACGCCCTCGACCGTGGCGGCACAGTCGTTGTCCCGCGAAGACGCCGTGGCGATGGCGCTGGAGCGCAACTACGGCATCCAAATTGCCCAATCCAACGTGGAGATCGCGGAGCTCAACGACGCGTGGGGTGCCGCTGGGGCACTGCCCTCTGTGGGTTTCACAACCAACGTCGGCACCAACGTCAACGACCAGTCCAACAACCCTGCGTCGTTCCTGCCTTACGCCCTGTCCTCCAATTCCCTTGCGCCTGGCGTGCAATTGCAGTGGCGCTTGTTTGACGGGATGGGCATGTTTGCCGCCAAGGACCGATTGACGTTGCTCGCCGCGCAAGCCAACGGCAACGCCGAGTTGATGGTCGAGTCCACGGTGCAGGCCGTCTTGGCAGCCTACGACAACGCCTTGGTGCAAGAAGAAGCGGCCAATGTGCTTCGGGCGGCTTTGGATCTCACCAGGCAGCGACTTGCGCGCGTGGAAGCCTCGGTCAACCTCGGGGCGGCCGGGACGTTCGACCGTTTGCAGTTCGACAATGCGTTGTGGACCGACAGCACGGCCCTGATCCGGCAGGAAGCTGCGGTGCGCGCGGCGCAACGCAACCTGAACTTGTTGCTGGCCGAGGAGGAAGGGATGATGTGGACGTTGACGTCCGAACTCATCGCCCCCTCAGCCTCGGACGATTTGCCCGCGTTGCAGAAGGCGCTTGCCGCTTCCAACCAGAGCATTCAAAATGCCGTGTTGTCGACCCAGCTCGCAGAAACGGGCGTCAAGCAGGCCCAAGCCCGATTGTACCCTGTGGTGGGGCTGACGTCGAATTGGAACGCCAGCCAAAACGTCTTGGGCATTGTGGGCGACGAGATTCCAGACGACCTGCCCCCCAACTTTTCAGGCGACCTCACGACGTACACCACGAACTACGGCGCGGCGTTGACCCTCAATTTCAACCTCTTCAACGGAGGGGCGACCAAGCGTGCCATCCAGCAAGCCCAAATCCAAGTGGAGCTCGCCATGCTCGACCAGGATCGTTTGGTGGCGGAAGCACAGGCTGCCTTGGCTGCGGCTTGGGACCGGCAGGAAACGGCGGTCAGGGTGCACGACATGGCTCAGAAGCGCGTGGCCAATGCCCAGCTTGCCGCAGACATCGGCGCCGACCGTTACCGCGACGGCATTCTCAACGCCATGGATTTCAGGGCCCTTGACGTGGCGCTGCTTCAGGCGGAAGCCTCCGAACTGGCAGCCCGCCAAGAATGGGCTGCCGCCCATTGGGAGGTCATGCGCCTCGTCGGCGGCCTCCGGTCCGGCAGCCTCAGTACCGCTCCTTAATCTCCCATTGGGTGGAGCAGAGGGGAGTTTCTGACCTGCGGTCATTGTTCCCCCCTTCACCCGTGCGTCAAGTCCACCCTACTTGTGGACCCAGCAGGGCAGAGGCCGAGGACCCTCAACCCCAATTTGGTCCTTTAGAGATACATCAATCGGAGCCTTACATGACAATTACCAAGTCTTAGGATTGAATGGCTTGTGAAAAGCTCCATTCCCGTCATTGGAAATGATGCCCCCAGAACCTGATCCACTCGAGCCTCCGGAACCATCCGTCTCGTAATACACCGGTACACCGTAGTAGCATCCGTCATATTCACTCACCGAGGAAAAAATGTCAAATTCTACTTCCAACAAACCGTTTGCACCTTCAGCAACAACAACTGTTCCTCCCGTTGCCGCGACAGGAAAAACCGACCCAAGGCTGTAGTTGTACATGTTTTCGTTTGTCAAAACGCCTCCATCCCAAGTGTTAATGGATGGATTGAAGCCGTTTGAATTGAAAGTGTAGGTGCCTGTTAGACTACCATTGGTATGCAGATTAAGATACACGAGATTACCGATTCCATTGTAATTCGG
>NYSX01000094.1 GCA_002683345.1 Flavobacteriales bacterium | reverse complement strand
TTGCGTGTGATCACGATGTTGGTCCGCCCCTTGAGGGGGCGGTACTTCTCAGGAATGCTCTCGTAGTTCTTGCGGCCCGTGATGACCACATGGCCTGCGGTCGTCTCCATGAAAAACCGCATGTCCGTGGGCAGGGACCAAACCAAGTCGTTGTCCTTGCCGATGACGCCGTTGGCCGCCACGGCTGCAATGGTGCTGATGCGCATGAGATTTAGACGCTTACTGCCGCCTTGATGTGCGGATGTGGATCGTAGTTGACGAGTTCAAAGTCGTCGTACGTGAAGTCAAACAGGTCCGTCACATCTGAGTTCAGGATCATCTGGGGCAACGGACGGGGCTCACGCGTCAGCTGTTCTCGCGCCTGGTCGACGTGATTCAGGTAGAGGTGAACGTCCCCAAACGTGTGCACGAATTCGCCGGGCTCCAACCCCACGACCTGGGCGACCATCATGGTCAGCAAGGCGTATGACGCGATGTTGAAGGGGACGCCGAGAAACGTGTCCGCGCTTCGCTGGTAAAGCTGGCAGTTCAGCTTGCCCTCCGCCACGTGAAATTGAAACAGACAATGGCAGGGAGGCAAGGCCATCTCGTCGATGAAACTCGGGTTCCACGCACTGATGACGTGACGGCGGCTGTAAGGATTGGTTTTCAGCTGCTCGATGAGCTTGACGATTTGGTCGGTCGACGAGCCGTCCGGGTTGGGCCAAGAGCGCCACTGGTACCCGTACACAGGCCCGAGGTTTCCTTGCTCGTCGGCCCATTCGTCCCAAATCCGCACCCCATTTTCCTTGAGGTAGGCAATGTTGGTGTCGCCCTTCAAGAACCACAGCAATTCATGGATGATGCTGCGGAGATGCAATTTTTTGGTGGTCAACACCGGAAATCCCTCACTCAAATCGAACCGCATCTGGTACCCAAAACACCCCAAAGTGCCTGTGCCCGTGCGGTCTTCGCGCTTCACCCCGTTTTCCAGCAGGTGATTCAAAAGGTCCAAATACGCTTGCATGTTTCGAAAATACGGGCCACGCAACGTGGAAAACTCGCTTGGTGAATACGTGGTGAACAACTGACTTCTCCTGACCTTGACGCTGTTCACCAACCAAAACCCTTCATTATGAAGAAATATTTCTGAATCTTGAAGCTGTAGGGTTGGGCCTTTTCGCCGCAGGCCAAAAGTGATGTCAGAAGATGCTGTAAATTCACGTCTGACATGGCTGCCGATCACGTGAAAATCACCTTCCCTCCGGAAGACGACAACTTCTACGCAGACCTGCGTGCCGAGGTGGACGCCTATTTCAAGGCGCGGGGCGAAACCCACCACGGCAACCGTCTGATGCACTTCAAGGTCGCGGTCCTTTTGGCGGGCTACCTCACGGCCTTTGGGCTCATTCTCAACGCATCCCACCCCAACATGCTCTGGGGTTGCTACGCTTTTCTCGGGTTCTGGGGGGTCTTCTTGGGACTCAACGTCGGCCACGATGCCGTGCACTACGCCCTCTTCAAGAACCGCGCATGGAACCGTTGGGCCATGCATGTCTTCGACTTTTTGGGACTGAGTTCGTACAACTGGAAAAAACGGCACGTGGGGGGACACCACATCTTCCCCAACATCATGAGCTACGACCCCGACATCCAACAGTCCAAGGTCGTCAAGATCTACCCCCAGGACGAGCATCGGGCCATGTACCGGTTCCAATGGCTCTACATGCCACTGATTTACGCCATTTTCACCCTCCGATGGGTGTTTTATCGCGACTTCAAAGACGTGATGTCCGAGCGCATTGGAGGCGTGAACAACCGCCCCTATCCCAGGCGCGAAGTGGTCAAAATGGTGTTCTTCAAGCTGTCCTACGTCGCCCTCATGGTGGTGCTTCCGTGGCAAGTCACCGGCATGTCGTTTGGCACGGTGGCGCTGGGCTTTGTCATCCTGCAATTCTGTGCCAGCTTGACCATGACCGTGGTGCTTTTGAGCTCCCACATTGACGAGCATTCTCACTTCCCTGAACCCGATGAGACGGGCATGATGCCACACTCTTGGTCCAAACACCACATGCTCACCACCAGCGATTACGCCACGGAGAGTTTTTGGGTCACGCATTTGTTTGGCGGCATCAACCACCACGTCATCCACCACCTCTTCCAGCACGTCTGTCACATTCACTACCCCGCATTGACGCGGATCCTGAAGGAGGTGGCTGCCAAGCACAAGGTCCCCTACCGGTCCACCAAATACTTCTTTCCTGCGATGTACTCGCACTTCCGGTTGCTCTACAAAAACGGCGTTCCACCCCCGACCGCCGCATGAGTTCCAAGCGCATCTTGGTGACGGGCGCGACGGGTTTTTTGGGCTCTCGCCTTGTGGAACGGCTGGCGGAAGAAAAGACGGTGACGGTGACGGCCACAGGCCGGTCCCTCAAACCGCACAACCGCATCGATGCCTCCAACGTTCGCTACGTGTTGGGCGACCTCACCAAGGATTCCTTTGTGGAGGGGCTCGTCCAAGGCCAAGACGCGATTGTGCATGCCGCAGCCTTGAGTTCGCCCTGGGGAAGCAAGCGAGCGTTTTGGGCGTCCAACGTGCGGCCCACCGAGCTGTTGATTCGCGCTGCAGAAACCCATGGCGTAGGTCGATTTGTGCTCATCAGCACGCCGAGCATGTACTTCCAAATGACGTCCCAATGGGACCTCAAGGAAGAAGACCCGCTCCCCAAGCCCATCAACCAATACGCCGCCTCCAAGCGCGAAGCCGAGCGCGTGGTGGAAGCCTCCGACATTCCCCATGTCATTCTTCGGCCAAGGGCGCTCCTCGGACGGGGAGACACCGTCATTTTGCCGCGCATCATTCGCGCCCATCAAGAAGGACGACTTCGTCAGATGGGTTCAGGCCAAAACCGCGTCGACATGACCCCCGTGAGCAACGTGGTGGACGCCATTTTGCTTGGCCTTGAGGCCCCGGAACGCGCGTTGAACCAGACATACAACATCTCCAACGGCGACCCCATCGCGCTTTGGCCCTTTCTCAACGAGACCCTTCAAAAATTGGGCCTGACCCCCGTTTCCAAGTCCATTCCCCTGCCCGTTGTGCTGACCGTGGCGCGTCTCATGGAATGGCACGCCCGTTGGCTGAATCGTCACCGCGAGCCCACCCTCACCGTCTATGGCGTGGGAACGCTGGCCATGGATTTCAGCATGGACATTTCCAAGGCGCGCCGGCTCCTCGGGTACACCCCCAACCAAACCGTGGAAGAGGCCATGGATGAATTTGTCGCATGGCACAAGCAACAACCATGACCCAAGTCCAACTCACGATCCGCAGCTCGGGCCATTGCTTCGCAGAGGGGCACCACGTCATGAAAGGCGCCCCCAAAACCCCCGTTCGGTTTGAAGCGATTTGGGCGGAAATCGACCACCCCACGCAAGGCAAAATCCTGTACGACACAGGGTACACTTGGCGATTTCTCGACGCGACCCAACGCTTTCCGCAGCGCATCTACGCCGAGTTGACCAAGGTGTCCATATTGCCTGAGGAAGAAGCGCACCGCCAAGTGGATCCCGCCCAAGTGAAACACCTCATCTGCTCCCACATCCACGCCGACCACGTGGGTGGGTTGCGGGATTTTCCAGGCGCGACGTCTTGGGCGTCCGAGGAATGCCTTGCCCAATTCGACCGCCTGCCCAACTGGCGGAGTTGGGCACGAGGCGTCTTGAAATCGCTGTTCCCCGACGACTGGCGAGAGACTTGCCAAACCTTCGAGTCCACCACCCAGGTGTCCCACGACATCTTGGGGCAGGGATACGACTTGTTCGCCGATGGCTGCGTGGTGTTGTTCCCCCTTCCCGGCCACGCAGCTGGCCAGCATGGCGCCTTGCTGCAAACCACGGAAGGCCCCGTCTTTTTGGTGGCCGACGCATTCTGGGACATTCGCGCGGTGACGGAAGGGCTCGTCCCCAATCCCATTGTGCGCATCTTCTTCGAGGACATGAAGGCCTACGCCCAAACCCTCGCCATGCTCAAGGAATTTCATGAGACACACCCGGACGTCCCCTTGGTGGCCACCCATTGTCCGCAAGCCGCGAAACGCATCACCCCCCACAACGCATGAAACTTCCCTTCAAACTTGAGGTCCTCACCTCCTGGTGGAAGTTGGGGCGCTCCCGTCGTTCTTTTGAGCGGGACCCCGAAGGGCATCAAGCCCGGCTGTGGCGTGACTTTCAAGCCGAGGTCCTGACCCGTTCGCCCCTGTATCGGGACCAGGTGCCCGCCGCCCTTGACACGTTCCCGATGCAGCAAAAGGCGGAGTTCATGCGGGACTTCAACCAAATCAACACGTGCGGACTGGACCTGAAAGACGCCATGCAAGTGGCGGTGGATTCCGAGACCAGCCGGGACTTTGAGCCCACCATCAAGGGAATCACCGTGGGACTGTCTTCAGGCACTTCGGGGAACCGAGGGTTGTTTTTGGCCTCATCCAGCGAGCGCGCCATCTGGGTGGCCGCGGTGCTGCAACGCATCTTGGGATGGTCGTTCAAGAAGCGGAAGATTGCGTTTTTCCTCCGGGCCAACAGCAACCTCTATAGCTCCGTGCAATCCAACTTCTTGGCGTTTGAGTACTTCGATTTGCTCAAGCCCCTCCAGGAGCACCTTGAACGCATCCAACAGGTTCAACCCGACATTGTCGTGGGTCAGCCCAGCCTCTTGGTTCGCCTCGCTCACGCCCAAAACGACGGACGCATCGCCATTCGGCCCCAGCGCGTGTTTTCGGTGGCCGAGGTCCTGTCCGACGAAGACGAATCCCTGATTTCACAGGCCTTTGGCATCCGCGTGGATCAAGTGTACCAATGCACGGAAGGGCTGTTTGGCCAAACGTGCGCCCAGGGCACCCTGCACCTCAACGAAGACTGGCTCATCGTCGAAAAGGAATGGCTGGATGACACGCGATTCATCCCCATCATCACCGACTTGAAACGGGAATCGCAACCGGTCATTCGCTACCGCATGAACGACATCCTTCACGTCGGAACGTGCACCTGCGGGTCCAAGATGCAGGCCATCTCACGCATCGAAGGGAGAATGGACGACGTCTTGGAACTTGGCGGTGCCACCATTTTCCCCGATTTCATTCGACGCGCCATTGTGGGCGCCCACCCCGACATCACAGACTACCAAGTTGTGCAAACCTCCCCCCAGGCGCTCACCCTGTTCTTGCCCCAAGAGGAACACTGGACCGCTGCGGCCGAGGCACTGCACCAAGAAATCGAGAGACACGGTGCGTCAGGGGTGACCTTGGACCGCGCAAGCCAAAAAATCCACGACCATGGAAGCAAGCTGCGACGCATTATGACCAAAAAAAGCGTCTGAATTTGGTGAAAATGCGTCTTTCTTAAAATATTATTTCGTATTCTCGTGCCACAACCGCGTTTTGATGGCAAAATCCACACTATCCATTTCGCGTCCGTGTCGCATTGTGAGCACGGGACAATACCTGCCCGCGCCGGTGTCCTCTGAATCCATCGAAGAGAAACACGGCTTGCCCAAGGGGTGGAGCATGAAGTACAGCGGCGTGAACGTGCGACACCAAGTCACGCATGAGACGTTGGCCATCATGGGATCGCAGGCTGCCCAGCAGGCCCTGGACGCGGCCTCCCTCACCTTGGACGACATTGATGTCTTCATCACCGGAGGGAGCGGATTTGACCAAATCATCCCTTGCCAAGCTGCACTCACCTTGTCGGCCATGGAAGGCGGAAGCCATGCGCACTGCGAAGCCTTCCACGTCAACACCACGTGTTTGAGTTTCGTGACCGCGTTTGCCCTGGCCGCAGACAAGCTTCAGCTGCCTGACGTCAAACGGGTGTTGGTGGTCGCTGCTGAAGTCGCCAGCAAAGGCATTGGTCCCGAAAACTGGGAGACCTTGACCTTGTTTGGGGACGGCGCGGCAGCGGTCATTCTCGAGGAGACCAACTTGCCTCATTGTGGCCTTGTGGCTCACATGCACAAGACCTACACCGAGGGAACGCAAGCGGCCCAAATTCCCGGAGGCGGCATCGCCAAGTGGATTGAAGACCATGCCTTCGACCCCGCCCTGCACCATTTTCACATGGATGGTCGGGAGTTGCTGCGGCTGGCATTGGAACACCTGCCGACGCACATGACCGAGTTCTTTGCGCGGACAGGTACGTCCTGGTCGGAGGTGGATTGGACCCTTCCCCATCAGGCCTCCAAAACGGGCATGGGCATGATTCCCAAACTCGCCCAAGTGCACCCCGATCGGGTGATCAACATCCTTGAACACACCGGCAATTGCATTGCGGCGTCCATTCCCATGGCGCTGCACGAATTGGTCTACAAAGACCGTCTGCAACCGGGGCAAACCGCATTTATGACCGGCACATCTGCAGGATTTGCCATCGGGTCTTTGCTGTACCAGCATGCTTGAATTGATCACCAAGCTGTTCTCCGTCAAGCCGGGAAGCATGCGCGCTTGGCGTTGGCGTCGCGTGCTTGTGGTGGTGTGGGTGTTTCCCTTGTTTGGGCTGATCGCCATGTGGAACCAAATCGGCCTCGCCCTCGACTGGGTGCTTTATCCGGGGTTCCAAAAGCAGTCCATCCAAAAGCCCGTCTTCATCGTTTCCCTTCCCCGGACAGGGACCACCAACCTCCTTCACGGCATGACCGATCCTGGCATGCCCTTCACCGCCCTCGCGTTGTGGGAGTCCTTGATTGCACCCTCGGTCACCCACAAGAAGCTGCTTCGCTTTCTGTGGCGCAACGCGCCTTCTCCCATTCAAAGCCTTCTGCGAAAGACCGACACCAAGCTGTTCAAGGGGTTGAATGTCATTCACAAAGCCAGCCTGTTCTGCAAAGAAGAAGATGAGTTGGCCCTGATGTGGAGCTTGTCCACAGCGTACATGGGGTTCTTCTATCCTGAAACCGAGGTGTTCCGCGACATGCACCGCTTTGACCGCGACGTGTCTCCGGCACGGAAACAACGCATCATGACGCGTTACCGCCGCCTGATTCAACGGCACCTTTACGCTTTGCCCGAGGGAGCGCGTCGGCGGTTTGTGGCCAAAAACCCGTTGATGCCCTTCAAAGTCCAGGCGCTGGCCGCGCATTTTCCAGATGCCACAGCGGTCCTTATCGAGCGCGACCCCAAAAGGGTGCTCCCGAGCGCAGAGCAGCTCATCCTTCACCTGCTGGACTTCGCCACCGACGTTCCCCTGTCGAACCAAGAGCGGCAGTCGTTCATCGACCTCATCGAGGACGACCAACATCATTTGCACGAACATCTGGCCCAAAAGCCCGTCATGCCGGGCATCGTGATTCGTTTTCCCGACCTCGTTCAGCGTCGGGAAGAGGTGCTGACAGAATTGTTATCTGTGCTGGGATGCGAAGGGACTCCTGTTTTCTCAGAAACCGCCCAAGCCACGCACAAAACGCCGGCGCGTTACACGCCGTGGACGGAAGAGGAATTGAACCAAGTCCTCAGTCGGCCTTGGCCCAACTGGCCGAATGCCATGTGCTTGCTGCATGAAGAATGGCAAGCCCCAGGAACACGGCAATCACAGGATCCTGCCACGGCACACGGGTGAACCAAAACCCAAGCGCTGTGAGGTGAATGAGGCTCCAGCCCCACAGCCCCCATGCACGGCCCTCTGAAAGCCCGCCAATGGTCAAGGCGGAGAGTGCGCCGTAGCCCAGCAAGAGGTTGCGGTCGGCCAACGGCCATGCCACCTCCGCGTGGATGTACATCAACAAGATGGCGAAGGACAGCAATCCTGCGGTCCACATCCAGCCCCCACGCAGGCGACGCGTGACGGGCTTGAGCTCAGGGAGTCGAATCCCAAGCAGCTTCAACCAAGGCAGGTTGTTGGCCCAGAAGATGTTGTCCGTGGCCACGTGGTCGTCTGTCCCAAATTCCACAGGGATGTCGTCCAACTCCTTCTGAAACGTGCCAAACAACTTGTCCCAAAACACCAACGTCCCCCCAAAATTGCGGTCCAAATACGGCTCGTTTTTGCCGTGATGAACCCGGTGATGAGAAGGCGTGATCATGATGTGCTCGAGAAATCCGGACTTGTTCACCAGCGCATTGTGGTTGTAGAACTGCACGAAGTAGTGCATGGCTCCCACCGCCACAAACACTTCCGTCGGAATGCCGACAACGGCCAGAACAATGAAGAACGGAATGGACGTCATGGAGCTGTACCAGCTGTTGCGAATGCCCAAGGAAAGGCTGAAGTGGTCGCCTTCGTGGTGCACCACGTGCACGGCCCAGAGCACCCCAAGCTTGTGATGCATGCGATGCAGCCAGTAAAAACAGAAGTCCCAAAACAGCAGGGCCAGCGCGAATTGCGCCACGTGGGACCATTCCGCCACCCATCCCAAACTGAAACGCTCGTACACCGCGTGAAACACCGCCACTTCGAGGCCTCGGAACACCCAGAGGATGGTGTGTCCCGAGTTCAAATTGAACACAATCTGGTTCCACGGCACTTCTTTGCCTTGAATGAGCCTCAAGATGAAGGCTTCAATGGCCACCATCAAGAGCAGCAGCGCGGAAGGAAGGACGAGTGTCATAGGTTGAAATTACGCAAAACCTCGACAGACGTCCCCATTCAAGGCGCTGAGGTCCAATTTATTGGAACAACGAGAGCTTCGGCGTGGACGCTTGACCCTCAGCATCGGCTTTGGCTTGAGGCCCAAACGCCGGGAACCTCCACCGATACAGGGGGTTCAAGATGAGCAAGTGCAAAATCATCGCTGCGTGCAACGGGAAGACGTACCAAGGCCAGGCCAAGTCGCGGAACACAAAGGGATTGTCGGCCTTGGGCGGTTCCGTCATGTACATGTAGTTGGCCAGCGCCTCTCCGGGAACCCACACGTTCAACGCATGGTTGATGCCTGCCATGATGGTGCTCGCACCTGCGGCGATGAAGTAGGCGTAGATCCACCCCCATTTGGGGAAACGCATCTTGAACCGCTGTGTCATCACGATGGGCACAAAAATCAGCGCCCCATGGTTGATGTAATAGTGCAGAAGAATGGGCCAGGCATCCCCCACCGTGAGCTGCGGCGTGAGGATGGCGTGAAAACCACCGATGGTGCCCATGAATGCCGTGAAGAGATACACCGTGCGGTTCCGCCAAAAGCAATTCAACGCCACAAGCCAGATGTTGATGCCGCAAAAGTGAAAGGGCAGGCACCGGTGCACAGTCCAATGGAATCCGGGGTCGACGACCATGTAAATCTGGTAGGCGACCTGCAGGGCAATCAGAACCCATCCCATTTGCTTCAACGCCCGTTCCAACACGTTGCCTTCGAGGCGTTGGAAGCGTCGGATGAGCGCTAGGCCACAGGCAAAACTTCCCAACAAGAGCGCCCAATACCGGGGCTCATTCATGTGAATGATGACGTCGTATTCGTTCATGTGGCCAAGGTGTTGGGGCCAAAATACAGCGCCCTCCGATCACAACAATGTCACGTTTGGGGCAACCCCTCGTGGATGAGGGTTTGCGTCGGGAACGCGAAGTCCAGTCCCGCGGCATTGAAGCGGCGAAGAATCTCCAGGTTGATTTCATTGGGAACGTGCGCCCAGTGCTCCCCCTTTCGGATGAAGTAGATGGCGCTCACGTTGAGGCTAAAGTCCCCAAACCCGCTGAACCACACCGTGTACTCATTCTCCGTACGGCCTGCCTCAGATACGATGTCCGTCAAAATCTGCAGCGCCTGCTCAATCTGTTCAGGGGTGGTGTCGTAGGTCAAGCCGAGCACGACCTTCATTTTCCGCGACGGCTCAGCCGTCACATTCTCCACGACCTTGTCGGTGAACTGGTTGTTGGGGATGGTCACCAGTCGGTTTTCCAGGGTCTTGATGCGCGTCGAACGGATGCCAATTTCCTGCACCGTGCCGTCGATGCCGTTCACCTTGATGCGGTCTCCCACACCGAAGGGCTTGTCAATGAAGACCGTGATGCCCCCGAAGATGTTGGCCACAAAGTCCTTGGCCGCCATGGCCATCGCCAAACCGCCAATCCCAACCCCTGCAAGCAGGGCGCCGACGTCGTAGCCCGCGTTTGTCAGGCCCGAGATGATGCCCAGGATCCACACCAAGGAGCGCAACGTCTTTTGGAGGATGGGGCCAAACTGCGCCACCATGCTGCCATCCGTGCGCTCGTCGAGATGCAGGATGACGTTGCTGACCACCGAATCGAGCAGGCGCGCCACCAGCCAGGTGACGTCGATGGCGATGAGGATTTGGAAGACGTGCTCCATGAATTGGTCCACGTTGTCGCCAAAATGCAAGTGTGCATACCCGAGCCAAAAGCCAAGGATCACAATGCCCAACGCCACCGGCTCCTCCACTTGATCCACGAGGATGTCGTCCCACTTGGTCGCGGTCTTGGCGGCAAGCCGCTTGAACATGCCTTTGAACAAGGCGTACACCACCCGGGCCACAACGATGCTTCCAAAGAAGAACCCCAAAGCCTGGGCCCATTCGATCAGGGGATTGCCCAAGAACACGCTGTCAGTCAAAACTTCCATGGGCCAAACTTCGTACAAATCCCGCTTGGGACCTGCACGCGACCGGTATCTTTGCGGCATGAACGCCTCGACCTTATCCCCTCTCCCTCCTGTCGGACCTGCCCTGCGCCTTGGGGTGTTGGGCGGCGGCCAACTCGGCCGCATGATGATCCAAGAGGCAATGAACTGGGATGTGCGCGTCGAGGTCATGGACCCCAGCGCGGAAGCTTCGTGCCGCCATTTGACGTCTCGATTCGTGCAAGGCGACTTGAAGGACGCGGAGGCCGTAGTGGCGTTTGGGCGCGACTTGGACGTCCTCACCGTGGAAATTGAGCACGTCAGCGTCGAGGGCCTCCAGGCCTTGGCCGACGCGGGTGTGGAAGTGGTGCCGCGGCCGGCGCATTTGGGCTTGATCCAAGACAAGGGACTTCAAAAGCAGGCCTACGAGCGCTGGGGCATTCCGAGCGCACCCTATCAGCTCATCGAAGGCATTGCGGATGTCGGCGCCATGGGCTTTCCCATTGTCCAAAAACTTCGCAAAGGCGGTTACGACGGCAAAGGCGTGCAAGTCTTGAAGTCGGCAGAGGACGCCGCGGCGCGGGGGTTTGACGCGCCATGCGTACTTGAACAGGCCGTCGACATTGACAAAGAACTCAGCGTCATCGTGGCCAGAAACGCCGACGGCGCCACGGCGGTCTACCCCGTGGTGGAATCGGTGTTCAACCCCGAGGTCAACCTCGTGGACCACTTGATGGCACCGGCGGCCATTTCCGAAGCCGTGGAAGCGCAGGCACGTCAATTCGCGTTGGACGTGGTCACGTCGATGGACTTTGTGGGGCTGCTGGCCGTGGAGATGTTCCTCGACCGCGAGGGCGCGCTGTGGGTGAATGAAGTGGCGCCGCGCACCCACAACAGCGGACACCACACCATTGAAGGCAACGTGTGTTCGCAGTTTGAGCAACACTTGCGGGCGGTGCTGAACCTGCCGCTCGGCGACACCTCTCCCCTGCACCCGGCTTCCGCCATGCTCAACCTCATCGGCGCCCCCGACGCCCACGGCACCCCCGTGTACGAGGGCATGAAAGAGGCCTTGGCGTTGCCCAACGTCCATGCCCACCTCTACGGCAAGTCCACGGTGAAGCCCCACCGGAAGATGGGCCACGTGACGGTGACAGGACCCGATGTGCCGTCCGTTCAACGCGACGTGTTGAAACTTCGGGAGGGCCTGCGCGTGAGCGGGACCCAATCTGCCTGACTTTTGAGGAAGCATGGGCGCTTCCAAACACATCGCCGTCCTGGCGGGCGGATACTCCGGCGAAGCTGACGTCAGCCGCCGCAGCGCCGCCATGGTGATGGCCCACATGGACCGCGCCCGATTCACACCTTACCTCGTGCACATCGATCCTGACGGATGGTGGGTGGAACCGTCCGACTCCGGCACACGGACACCCGTCGACAAGGACACGCTGGCTTACACCAACGCGGAGGGGGCGACGGTTCGGGCGGATTTGGCCTTTGTCATGGTACATGGCACGCCTGGCGAAGACGGGTTGTTGCAAGCCCACCTCGATTTGTGTGGCATTCCCCATACCACCGCAAGTGCCCGCGTCATGGCGACCACCTTTCACAAAGGGTGGACCACGGCCCTGCTGCGCGATTCGGGGATTGCCGTGGCACGTTCCGTGGAATGCATGCCCACGGAAACGTGGGATGAAACCCGACAATCGGAGGTCGTCGCCACCTTGGGCCTGCCATGCTTTGTGAAGCCCAACGAATCGGGCTCGAGCATTGGCATCAACCGCGTCACTTCACAGGACCAGTTGTGGCCTGCCGTGCTCGAAGCGCGACAGACGGGCACAAGCACCGTGTTGGTGGAAGCCCTTCTGAAAGGACGGGAATTCACCTGTGGCATCGTTCCCAACGGGAAGGGAGACATCCAAGCCTTGCCCATCACGGAAATCGTGTCCCACAACGACTTTTTTGACTACGCTGCCAAGTACGACGGGGAAAGCCACGAAATCACGCCAGCCTCGTTGAACGACCGCGACGTGGCCGCCTTGCAACGACAGGCAAAAGCCGTCTACCAAACCTTGCACCTGCAGGGCATGGCCAGGGTGGACATGATGATGGAGGAGGGCGGAGAGCCACATGTCATTGAGATCAACACGGTCCCTGGATTCAGTGCCCAAAGCATCATTCCTAAGCAGGCTGAGGTCGCAGGCATGGACAAGACGGCCCTGATCTCGCGCCTCGTCGACGACGCATTCCGCCGGCATCAAGCCTGAACACGGCAACACGTCTCTCCCAAAACAGGGCAAAAAAAAAGAGGGCCACTCCGTCGAGCGACCCTCCCACTGTTGAATGAAAACAAGTAAACTGTTATCGAAGCTTGCGCTTCAGGGTCCTTAACGGGA
>NYSX01000093.1 GCA_002683345.1 Flavobacteriales bacterium | reverse complement strand
TTCGAGCCGATGGCACGCCAGGGATTTCCCTCAACGTGGAAGCTGTGCCACGCGTGAAGACGCCCTTGGTGCCCAACGCCGTGCACGCCGCCTTCCTCCACACGGGTTCGCCGCATCATGTGGAGTGGGTGGATTCTGCGTCAGTTCTCGACGGCCTGGACTTGGCCCAAGCCGCTTTGCCGGCACGCCACCATTCTGATTACAACCCCGGCGGATGCAACGTGAATGTGGTGGCCAAAGAAGGCAAACACCTGCACATCCGAACGTTTGAACGCGGCGTGGAGGCGGAGACCCTGAGCTGCGGAACGGGGGTGGTGGCCGCCGCATTGGCGGACATGGCGCGCGAAGACGCATCGGCCGGGCGGCATGCCCGTCACGTGATGGCGCGTGGTGGACAGTTGGAGGTCGAGGCCACGCGCCAGGCCGAGGGCACCTTTCAAGACGTGTGGCTGTTTGGTGCAGCAAGGCGGGTGTTTCGCGGCACGTGGGCGTGGGCTCTGGCGTTCCTGGCTTTGTGGAGCCATCCTGCGATGGCAGGCGATTTGGCCGACCAGCTCACGGAGTCGGCCCGGGTGTCGGTGCTGACGGCCAGTCCCGGAGCAGATTTGTACGCGGCTTTTGGGCACACGGCCATTCGGGTCTTTGACCCTGAAGTCCGCCTGGACTATGTGTTCAACTACGGCACGTTTGTGGTCGACGAGGGATTTTACGTGCGCTTTGTGAAAGGACGCATGGATTACCGGCTTGGCGTCGAGCGCTACGGACGGTTCCAAAACCTCTACCTGCGCCAGGGGCGAGCATTGCATGAGCAAGTGTTGAATTTGGCCCCAGAGGACGTCAAAGCGATGGCCGAATACCTCGAGTGGAATGCCCAGCCGGAGAATGCGACCTACGCCTACGACTTCTTCCGCGACAACTGCGCCACCAAGGTGATTGCGGTGCTGGAGGAGGTCTTTGGCGACCGATACGACGCGGGATGCGTGCCGACGGACAGCACCTACCTCGAGGCGTTGCGGCCCTACACAGCAGGCAATCCTTGGTCGGCGTGGGGCATGGAGCTGATTCTCGGTGCAGAGGCGTCGACCGCCATGCCAGATTGCGGCCACTCGTTTTTGCCAGACGTGCTCGCGTACCAAATCGATGCGATGACCCTGGATGGCCAGCCCTTGGCGTTCGAGCGCGAGGTGGTGTACCCCCACCAAGGATCGTGGCATGCGGGCTTGCCCGAGGGCGATTCTGGCCGTCAGGTGCCGGTTTACCTCATGTGGGGGTGGGCGGCGTGGATGGCCTTGGTTCTCAGGATGGCGTACCGAGGGGCAGGATGGAAGCGGTGGGGTCGTCGCGTGTCGGTGGCCGTCACCGCGTTGGTGTCTGCCCTGATGGCGACGCTGTTCGCGCTGATGGCGTTGGCGACGGACCACAACGACACGTGGTGGAACGCGGATTTGATCTGGGCATTGGGGGGATGGGGTGTGATTTGGGTGGCCGTTCGGAGGTCGCAAGGTGTTCGTCATGAGGACATGAGGTTGGAGCGCAAGGTGGCCACGGTGTGGACGATGCTGGCCATGGGGTCGGTGTACATCGTGCCGGTCTGGCGGTCGGGGTTGGGATGTGGTGAGTCCATTGTTTGGGCCAGTGTAGGTGCGTGTTTGGCTGTGGTGTTTGCGGTGTGGACATCCCTTGCCCCGAAGGTGCGCTGAGCGCGCTTCAGCGATGTACCTTGCATGTGAAATCCACCGGATGATTCACATGAAAACACCCTTGGTTTGCAGCGCGTTGGCCTCCTTGTTGTGGTGGGGCTGCGCGAACCCCGTGTCGTGGGAAAACGACATTCACATTCCGGTCTTGGACGACCGGGTGACTTGGGCTGACGTGGTGCCCGATTCGTTGTACGAGCCTGGCGTGGACGGAGGGCCTGCCCATTTTGTGCTGGTCGACACGCTCGACGGGTGGGATTGGACGGCCTGGTCGCAGTTGCCCGACACCACGTTGTCCATCCGATACGACGGGGAGGGGGTGCTGACGAACGGCGTGCCTGTGCAGGAAGGACTCCCCGTGGCTTTGGACCAAGACAACCTGCCCTTTGTGGAAATCGAGTTGAACCAGCCGGAGGGTTTGGAGTTGACGGAGGCGCGCCTGTCGGGAGGTGCCATCCAGCTCGAGGTGCAGCACAGCCTTCAGTGTGAAGTCAATGTGCTGTTCACGTTCCCCGGGGTCCAAATCAACGGAGCCCCGATGGATGTGCCGCTTCAATTGCCTGCAGCCACGGATGCGGTGGCGGGTTCGGAATCTGCGGTCGTGGACATGACTGGCGCCCAATTTGATTTCACCCAAGTGGGCGGCTTTGATTCCAATGCGTTGGAGGTTCAAGTCGTGGCAGTGTCGGGGCCGGTGACGGCGCCAAGCGGCATTTACATCGTGCAACCAAGCGACAGCATCGTCATGAATTTGACCTTTCAGTCCTTCGAGGTGGAAACCCTTGCGGGGTACTTCGGCCAGTTGACGGAAGGGGCGTCGTCCGATGTGGCGTTGCTGGATACGGTGCCGTTGCCCGAGCCATCCATTGATTTGGAGGGCACGACGGCAAGCCTGCATGTCACCAACACCATTGGGGCGGACTTGCGGTTGTTCATCGACACATTGCAATTCGACGACAACCTCGTGGAAGGCGACCTCATCGCGGGCCATGACATTCCGCGGGCCGTATGGGTCAACGATGCGCCCGTGCCGAGCGAGTGGTCCTTGGATTTGGGAAGTCCCGGTTCGTCGTTCCTCGAGGAGCTGGAAGCCTTCCCGCGCAGCTTACACGTGGCAGGGCGCATGCAATTGAACCCCATCAACACCTCGGAGTTTTTGATGGACCGCTTGGACGTGGCGTATCCGCCGACGTTCTGGTACGAGCTTCGGGTCCCCTTGAAATTGGGGGTCAATGGATTGGTGTTGCGCGATTCGTTTGCGCTCGAGGGATTGGACGATGTGCCCAACTTCGACGGGTTCCTGCATCTGGACTTCAGCAACACCTTCCCCGTGGAAGTCACGGGAACGGTGGCGTTTGATCGGCTTGATGGTGTGTTGTACCGCGACACCTTGGTGTTGCCGGCGGGCAGCGCTCCTCAAGATGTGACGGGTGAGGGCACCTTGAGCATTCCTGTGAATGCAGAGATGCTGATGCCAGGCGGGGATGTCGAGGTGGAGTTGCGGGTCAACACGTTTGGGACGCAGCCTTTCACGGGACATGAATTTGTGCGGTTGCAAGGCCGTTTGGAAGGAACCCAATTGATTGAAGTCGAATGAAGGCGCTCCAGCAGATCCTCATTTGGACGGCGCTCCTCTGGGTGCGTGCTGCCACGGCGCAGGACCTCGTGGCCGACCTTACCCCACCCGCGGAGCGGGGTGCCGCGTCATTCGAAGTGTGGGCCAACCAACGGACCAATGCTTTCACCTCGGGCTTTGTGCACACAGCGCAGCAGGGCGGATTCCTGTCGCGGGAATTCTTGCAGGACATGCTCGATGCCCACCCCGTGCTCGGAGGCATGGGCGGGCAAGTGGGCTGGTCCAAACGGTTCAGCACGCGTCCCCTCGGCGACGGTCCCTGGGCCTTAACTGGCGCCTTCGGCAGCGAAGTGTTGGTCAGTGCGTTGTGGCGTCGCGACTTGCTCGAGTTGGGGTTGATTGGCAATGCCAACCACACGGGCCGGGTGGACGTATTCAATGGCACGGGCATGCGCGTGGGGGCGTTCAATCGGGTGTCGCTCGGCATCGAGCACAAAGACACCCGTCAGCGCGTGGAGCTGTCGCTCGTGCAGAGGCTGGCCGGCGTGGAGTGGGGCATTCCCAACGGCTCGTTTTGGGTTTCCGAAGGGGCAGACTCCATGGAGGTCAACATGCAGGCCTACGGCGTGGCCAGCTTGGATGCGTTTCCGGATACCAGCGGATTCGCTTTCAGCCAAATTTTGCCCGCCTACGGGGTGGGCCTGAGTGGCTCTTTGCCCTTGACGTCCGAGCTCTTCCCAATCCAATTCCTTGTGGACTTCCAAGACGTGGGGGTAATGTGGGAGCGTGGTGGCGGTTTGATTGCCGCTGTGGACACCGGTTTTGCCACGACGGGACTGGCCGTTCCGTTCACTCAGTACTTCACGGAAGGGTTGGGGACGTCCGATGGCCTGACCTGGCAGGATGTCGCAGATGGAACCACCGGGATTGAGCCGGACAGCTTGTATTTCGTCAGCGACAGTGCCTTCGGACGCATGTTGATGCTTCCGACCAAAATCCAAGCCAACCTCCACTGGTGGCCCTCCCCAGACGTCCAGGTTCGGGCCACGGCGCGGGCCGGGGCATGGATGCCGGAGCCGGAGTTCACCTTCGGCGTCGGTTGGATTCCTGGCAAGCGTTTGGCGTTTGGCGTGGACTACCGCACCGGGGGCTGGGGTGGAGGACGTCCGGTGATGTGGTTGGAATGCCGTGTCACCAAGAAGCGCATCCTCTCCATTGAAGTCGACGATCCTGCAGGATGGATGTGGGGGTCCGAAGCTGCGGCCAACACCTACGGCCGAGGCGTGCGGTTCTCCTTGCGCCGCATTCCGGGCGCGGGATGGACGCGCTTCATGGGTCTGTCCAACCGCGATTTGCGCGGTCCTGCCCCTGTGGCGCCACTCAAACTTCCTCAATCAAGCTCTCAGTGATGTTGAATTCTCGACCCTTGCACGTCCTGGCCGGCCCCTGCGCCGTGGAAAGCCTTGAAACCACAGCCACTGTGGCTGGGGAGGTCAAACGCGTCTGCGACAAGTTGGGCTTGCCCTTTCACGTCAAGGCGAGCTACCGCAAGGCCAACCGCACCCGACTCGACTCCTTCACAGGCATCGGCGACCGAGAGGCCCTCGAGGTGCTTGGTCAGGTGAAAGCGGACCTTGGCGTCGGCATCGTGACAGACATCCACCTTCCCGAAGAAGCGGCCATGGCGGCTGAAGTGGCCGACGTGCTCCAGATTCCCGCATTCTTGTGCCGCCAAACGGACCTGCTCGTCGCGGCTGCCCAAACAGGGCGCATTGTCAACGTGAAGAAGGGGCAGTTCATGGCCCCGTCGTCGATGAAGCACGCCGTAGACAAAATCCGCGAATCGGGCAACGAACAGGTGTGGCTCACCGAGCGTGGCACCATGCATGGTTACGGCGACCTCGTGGTGGACATGCGGGGTCTCACTGAAATGCGTGCCTTTGCGCCCACCTTCATGGATTTGACTCACAGCCTCCAACAGCCCAACCAAGCGAGTGGGGTGACGGGAGGCCGACCTGAACTCATCGCCACAGTCGCCCGAGCCGCTGTGGCCGCAGGGGTCGACGGTGTCTTCATCGAAACCCATCCCGATCCCTCCAAGGCGCTGAGTGATGGTGCCAACATGCTTCCGCTCGACCAGTTGGAAGGCCTGCTGACCGCGCTTTCGAGCCTTCATGAATGGCGTCAAGCCCATGCGTGACCTGCGCGTCATGTTGGCCACGTTGGGGTGCGCCGTGTTGCTCGGTGCTTGTAGCATTCTGCCCGCGTCCATGACGGCCACTACGGTGGGGTTTGAGGTTGTCGAATTCACACGCCAAACCCAATTCCCAGGCGTGGAGTCCAACCTGTATGCCACAGAGGTACACCGG
>NYSX01000092.1 GCA_002683345.1 Flavobacteriales bacterium | reverse complement strand
TCACCAACTACAATTCAACCACCTTTCGAGACAAGTGGTCTTTTCGGGCATCAAAAACTGGAGAGCTCATTTTTTCAAATTCAACTTTACCGCGGAAACAAGTGCTTGAGAAATCGTCTTCGATAAAAGATGCCTACAAATGTTTGAACGTTGGACGATACGCTGTGGCGTGCGGAGGAGTTGGCATTGCTTTGGAGTGTTTTGAGCTCGCATTACAGTATTCAAAAGAGCGCATTCAATTTGGCCTTCCGATTGGATCTAAACAATTGATTCAAAAGAAGTTGGCCGAAATGTCGACGGAAATTACAAAGGCCCAACTCCTTGTTTTTCATCTAGGTAGGCTAATGGACAGTGGCACCTTCAGCCACGAACAAATCTCCTTGGCGAAGCGAAACAACGTGCGTATGGCCCAAGAGGTGGCCAGAAGTGCGCGTGAAATTCTAGGTGGAATGGGCATATCAAGTGACTATCCCATTATGCGTCACCTCATCAACACAGAGACCTTGGTTACCTATCAGGGTACCAATGAAATTCATGAGCTAATCTTGGGGAAAGCACTCACTGGTTTCGATGCGTTTTGAATGAGGGTTTAAGCGGCTGTTGTTTCTCGGTGAGACTGGTACACTTGTTACGCCATGCCTTAGTTTGTACTGAATCCCTGGTCTTAGCCGTAGCTCAGCTGGTTAGAGCATCTGACTGTTAAGGCTGAGGTCGGGGGTTCGAGCCCTCCGCTACAAGAGGCCTTGTGAACAGCGCTTTATTTGTTTCCAATACTTCGAGAAGGAGGTTATTAAGGGTTGTGTGCCAAATTCGCGGAGCATTTCCCCGACCAAACCCAACATACATGACACGTTGCATTCCCGCATTTTTCTTGGCCTACGCCTTGTTGTCCCCATGGAATTTCCTTGCCCAAACCGCCATTGGCTGGCCTGCGGATGCCTTTGGCACCTGCGAGGAGGAACTGGATGATTTGTTTCAGACACCAGACGTGATGCTTGCAGACGGATGCAGCGACGTACTGGTCGAGTACAACGACGCCTTCTTGCCTGTGGATTGCGATCAAGAGATGGTCGTCGATCGGACGTGGACGGTGACGGATTGCGACAGCGTTTACACGCATGTTCAACGTTTGGAACTTCGAGACGACGAAGCTCCTCGTTTGATCAACTCCGATGTCTCCGGTCACTTCTTTTCAAACACCTTTGACTGGTTGCCCGTGCTGCAGGACAATTGCAATGCGGCGTTGGAGGGAGGCATCCTGTTGTCGGACACGCTGATGTTGTGTTGCGGAGTCATGTCCTTCAACATCAATTTAAACATCCCAGACGACTGTGGCAATGTGTTTGACACGATGTATACTGTGTATCTCCATGACATTGAGCCGTATTTGGCATGCGAAAATCCTGTGGAGCCTTCGAGCCTGTGCGGTGAAGGAACTGTGTTCGACGAAGGGAGTGGGACTTGCGTTCCAAGCGAGGATTGCCTTCCCGATGCATCGGCATGTGGACCCAACACCGAGTGGGATGAAGCACTGGGCCTTTGTGTCCCTGTGTCCTTGGCAGCTTCGTGTTATTTCGATACCAACTTGGACGGCAACGTAGGCGCGCCGGACCTCTTAAATTTCTTGAGTGCGTTCGGGCAATCGTGTGATAATCAAGAGGATTGAGGTTTCACTGCGGCGGTTTGGGTGAAGTGCGTGATATGAAAAAGCCCCGGCATGTGCCGAGGCTTTTTGTTCGTTCAAGTTGAAATCAAATCAGCGACGCTCGCGAGGCTGGCTTTCATTGCACCGGATGGGTCGACCCTGAAGGTCTTTTCCTTCCATGCCATCCAAAGCGGCTTGCGCTTCTTCTTGGTTGGGCATTTCAACAAAACCAAAACCGCGAGACCGTCCGGTTTCACGATCGTGGATGACTCGTGCACTGTCCACGGCGCCGAACGCCTCGAATGCTTCACGCAAGGCCATGTCGTCCACGCCCCATGCAAGGTTTCCTACAAAAATGTTCACGTCACTGATTTAAAAGAATGAGGGGCGAAGGTAGGCGCCAAGCCAGCAATTCCCTCACGTGTGGTGGATTATCTCTTCTTTTCTCAGTGATCATTCTCCGCGCTCTCCTTCTTTTCGTCGGGCGCGAAGTAGGGCACAGTCTCCTCGAGGCCCTCCATTTGGGACAAGATTTCCGCCAATTGGACGGCGCCGACTTGCTTGGCCAAGATGTTTTTGTTTTCGTCGAGCAAGAACATCTTGGGCGTCGCATACACGTCAAACGTGGTGCGGAAGTTGAGGCTTTCCAAGTTGGTCACGCCACCGTAGATCAAGGCCGTGGCACTGTCTTGGGCGTTGATGAGGGGGTTGTCACTCACATTGACCCACTTGGTGAGTTCTTTTTCGCGGATGTATTCCTGCCAGGGCTCGGGTTCGAAGTCGTTGCCAATGGCAAAAATCTCGAGGCCGCGCGGGTTCCACTCGTCGTAGATGCGCTCCAGCTTGGGCATTTCTTTTTTGCAGTGACCACAGGTGCTTTCCCAAATGCAGATGAGGGTGTACTTGGCTTCGATGTCGTGCAGCTTGACCCAGTTCTCTTGGTCCAAATCGGGCAAGGTGATGTTGGGGGCCTTGTTGCCACAAAGGGTGTATTTCAAGTCCTCCGCTCGGTCGAGGATTTTCTTCAGTTGCTCCTCGTTGAGCCAGTCGACCATGTCGGTGCGGTAGTAGGAATTGACCAGGTCCACAAACACCTTGTCCATGCACATGATTTTCGAAGACTCGCTGGCGTAGGTCATGTGGTGAACCATGTATTTGAACATGTCCTTGTTGCCTGCCTGCAAGACTTGGTCGAGGAGGGAGTGGGCTTCGACAATCATGGTGTCGGGGATTTGGGGCAATACCTTGGACCAGTAGCGCGTGACGAGCTGGTCAAAAGCCCCGTCTCGGACCAACCTCGGGTCGTCAAAATCCACCCGGTCCCAGTAGTGGCTGCGGTACCAGAGGTACTGCCACATGGCTGGATCCTCAACATTCTCGGGCGCCTCAGGCACCTGGGGTTCGTTGATCATCTTGAGGTACTTCCCAAACAAGAAGTTCCGAGGGTCGTTGGTGAGGTAGTATTGGTATTCGTTGACCGCGTCTGTGAGCTTGGCGATGCCCGCCTTGGCTTCGGCGATGGCGTCTTCAGTGGCGGATGAATCGCGCAACACGGCGTCGAAGGGTGCCCGCTCGGTGCGTTTGTCTTTGATGAAGTTGAGGTAACCGTAGAAGACCTCATTCTCTTTGCTCTGAATCACTTCGATGTCGCCCGAGGGATTGGCTGCTGTGGTTTTGAATTCCATGGGTTCATCCACCATCATGAATTCAAAGAACTTGGGCCCAGGAACCACCACAGCATACTTGCCGCCTTCCTCAAAGGGCTTACCTTTGAAGGTTACCGTGCCTTTGGCGTCTGCGACTGCAGTGTCGTTGTAAAAGAGCTTGGCACCGTAGTAGTTGGCCAAATACACGGTGTCGTTCGACAATCCGTCGACATGAACCACGAGGTCATTCTGGGCGTTCATGGCCGTGGTTGTCAAGGCGATCACTGCGAGAAGCACTGAACGCAGGAAGGGGGAAGTCGGTTGTTTGTCCATCGGGTCAAGATTTGACGCTCAAATGTAGTGCGAGGCACAGAGGAGAAAGCAATCTTTGTGCCAATGCATCCTAAGAATGTGTCTGCGATGAAAAATCCAAAAGAGAAGGTGCTGGTTTTGGGCGCGGGAGGCGTGGGGGCATGGGTGGCCAAAGCCCTCGTGGAGCGTGGCCATGACGTGTTCGCCACCACGACGAATGCCCAGACTGTTCGTGCGCTGTCCTGTTTGGGCATCCATCACGTCGATTGGCGCTGGGAACCCAGCGCGTCGTGGGCGTGCCTTCAAGAGGTTGAGGCGAGTCGCTGGATTGTGACCGTTCCGCCACGCATGGGGCCGGAAAAGTCCATGGCGTTTCACTGTGCGTTGCACGAGGCGGCAGCGGCATGTGGGGTCAAGAGGTTGGTTTGGACGTCGTCCACGGCAGTCTACGATCCCACGCAATCAGGCACACTCGTGGAGGCAGATGCAGGGCACCACACTTCACGGCATACAGGCGTGGACATGCTGGCCTTGGAAGACGTCCATCGCAACGGCGACGTTCCGTTCGTTGCGATGCGTTTTGGCGGGTTGTTTGGTCAAGGGCGTCACCCCGTGAAGGCCCTGCTCAAGAGGGGCACAGTCCAAGGTGGCGACGGACACGTTCAATGGGTGCACGAGGAAGATGCAGCCGCGGCGTGTGTGTTCACTGCCCTTCATGAGGGTCCCTTGCCCGATGCCTTGAATGTGGTGGCGCCCGAAGGCCGCACCCGTCGCGAGCTGCTGCATGCCGCCTTTCCGGCCAACCTCAGCGTGGACATCACGCCGGGCGGAGTCCAAAGGAAGGTGTCCTCCCAAGCATTGACCGCCCTTGGCTTTTCCTTCCAAGTGAAGGATCCGCTTCGTTGGGTCCAAACTTGGGGGGCGGTCACCGACGAGGGGGTGTGGGAAGGACCGCATGGTCCACTGAATTGGACGCGGCACCCGGCCCGTCGAACGGCCAAGGGATGCGCCTTGATGGTGCACGGGTACAAAGGGTTCCGACATTGGGGGCTGTGGCGGGGCCTCGCCGAGCGCTGGGCGGAGGAAGGATGGGACGTGTACCGCATGGATTTCTCACACAATGGCCATGTCGCACCCTTCACAGAGGACTGTTTGGACGAAGCTGCGTGGAGTGAAAACCGTTACCACTACGAAGCAGAAGCAGTGGCCTTCGCACTGCAAAAATTGGCCGAGCAGCACGGGAAACTGGTGGTCTTGGGTCACAGTCGCGGGGGTGGGATGGCCGTCTTGGGCGCCAGACAATTCCAGAAGGCGGGCGGTTCATTGACTGGCGTGGCGTGTTGGGCGCCGGTGTCCGATGTCTTTGCGCGCTTTCCGTGGGGTCCCGCATTGAAAGATTGGGAAGCGTCGGATCGTTTGGAAGTCTTGAACGGGCGCACAGGCCAAACCCTCGTTCATCCCTACGCCTTTTACCTCGACGCCAAAGCGCGTGAATCCGAGCTCAACATCGAATCTGCGGCCACCGCCTTGACGTGTCCTGTGCTGGTTGTTCACGGCACAGACGATGCGGCGGTGGGCCTTCACGAGGGAGAGGCCATCGCGTCGTGGGCAATACAGGGCACGCTGGCGACGGTGGAGGGAGCCAACCATGTGTTTGGCATGGCCCATCCATGGACAGATGCAACCCAATGGCCCGAACACCTCGCGCAGGCGTGGGAGGCGCAAAAGGAGTGGCTGCAATCGTTGATTTGACTCCACGCTAGCGGCTCATCGAACACATGTTACGGGCATGAAAAAAGCCGACCCTCAGGGCCGGCTTTTTTGGTTTCAAGGTGGATGATCCTTACTTCTGAATCACGAGGCGCTGCGTCATGCGCTGGCTGCCGTTGGTGAGTTCGAGAAGGTAGATGCCGTTGTCCAAATCCAGGTTCAACTGCGCACCACCCACGAGGTCGTTGCGACGCTCTTCCAAGACGACCTTGCCGTCGAGGGCGAGCACACGCACCAAGGCGTTTTCGAGGTTGGCCTGAACGCGCACGAAGTCCTGCGCAGGGTTGGGGCCAAACGTGCAATCGAGTGCAGTTACCACCTGGACGTTGTCGACCACGGGGTCGGTGATGTCCACGAGCACATCGTCGAGATAATAGGTGGGGATGTTCACGCCATCGCCGGCAGCATAGAAGTTCACGCCGCCGATTTGAGCGCCGTCGTAAGGGACTTGGGCGAGGTAAACGTCGTCCAGGTAAAGGTGCATCAAGTCAGAATCGGTGTCAATGAGGTGGGTCACTTTCAACCATTCTCCTGGAGTGTATGCCCCAGCTGCAAGAATCACACCGTCCACGTTGTAGTTGATGGATCCATCAGACCCAAGGACGCATTCAAAGGCCCATGCAGTACCAGGCACCTGATTCTCTTGGACGTTGTAGTACCCAGAGTTGCCTTCTGGAATGAGCATGTTGAACGTCACTTCGTACGCGCCTTCAAGACCCGCAACAAGCACGACGTCCATGGGGCCACCAGCCACGTTTCCAAAAATCTTGAGCGACTGAGCTCCAGAGAGGGCAGCCTCGTCCGTAACCTGTGCGTCAATCTCGGTGCCTTCAGACCCGGCAGTCCAAGTGGCCCAGGCGGGACCAGCTTCAACCGCGATGAAGTCGCCGACGGCGTAGCTGTCGAAGTTTTCTGTGTACAACTGGGCATTCAATGCGCCGGCAGTCAACAAAAGCGCAGGGAGTAGAATGTGTTTCATGTAAATGGTTTGATCTAAAAGTAGTGAATCGTGCGGACAAAATAGGAATCATGGCTGACGAATCCCGAACATTGCCCCATGAAATGGGTCGGAAATGTGAGAAAGATGGGTTCTTCTGTGGATGAGCATGGAAGAGTCTCTTATTTCTGGCGGGGGGCAGACATTCTCGAACCGATGGAGGTGTTGCTTGCAGGCGATTGGGTCGGCCAACGCGTCAAGCTCGAATTTGATGGCGACATCCATTGCGTGGCGACTGGAAAACGCATCAAAAAGACGTACGGGGAAGGCCTGTCCTACGACGCGTTCCTGAAATCGCCTCTGGCGTGCCCGAGCATCATTCGTCCAGAACTCAGCCGCATTCACGAAGGCATTGCGCTCCGCGATGAGGCCTGGGAACGGGCGAATCACCTTCAACCGCACGTGGTCTACATCAGCCAAACCTCCCACCTCAAGGTGGGGGTGACCAGGGCCACGAACGTGCCTTCTCGCTGGGTGGACCAAGGGGCGGTTGGTGCCATCGTTTTGGCCAACACGCCTTACCGCCAGCTTGCCGGAGAGATTGAAGTGGCCTTGAAGGAAGTGATGTCAGACCGTACCCAATGGCGCGCCATGCTCAAGGAGGTGGCCCTCGATGAAGAGGCTTTGGTGGAGGCCAAAGAGGAATGCATGGACACTTTGGGGATGGCCTACGAATCGTTTTTTGAGGATTCGGACGACATCACGGCACTCTCGTTCCCCGTGTTGCAACACCTGGCCAAAGTGACCAGCTGCAAATTGGACAAACACCCGCGGCTCGAAGGAAAGCTCGTCGGCATCAAGGGACAGTACTGGATGTTCGAGCACGGCCAAGTGTGGAACGTGCGGTCACATGCAGGCTACCGCGTGTCCTTGGAGGTGGGCTGAACGCCAGCCAGGGAAATCGTGGGGAAATGGCGTCAATTCAAGGACGGGTCACTCGGGGCGTTGGCGATGTGGTCAAAGCCGTCGCCCATTTCCGAGATCAGGCGCTTCCAGTAGTCCTCGTTGTCCTCGTCGGTGCGCATGATGTCTGACGGGGCGACGTCGGCCACAAACCAGGACCGGCTCCGAATTTCTTCTTGGAGCTGTGCCGGAGACCAGCCACTGTATCCAATGAAAAAGCGGATGTCCTGCGCCTTGAGTTGACCGGCTTGGAGCATGTCCCGGATTTGGTCAAAGTTCCCGCCCATGAACACGCCCGGCATCACGGGGATGCTTTCCGCGATGTCTTCCCGGGTGTGGAGGTAGTAGAGGTTGCCGTTCTTGACCGGTCCGCCGACGCTGATGCGCGCATTGAGTTTGGGCAAGTCGTCCATGACTTCATCCACGTCAATGTCCACGTAGTTGTTCAGCACAAACCCAAAGCTCCCTTCCTCGTTGTGCTCGCAGAGCAGGACCACCTTTCTTCCGAAATATGGGTCGTCCAAGAAGGGCTCGCTGAGGAGCACGTTCCCGGGGGCAGGAGTCGCGTGATTGCTGGGCGTGAATCGAATCATGGATGGATGTCAGGAAGAACAGTCAGGATGTTCAATACGTCAATCTCGCAACAAAGTTCCGTCATTTGCATGGATGATGCACTACTTCATGACATGGGGCGCGATTTTGTTGCTGGCCTTGGCCAGTTGCCAACCCGCCCATCGGTCCCAGAACCCCGCCGCAACCTTGCCGTGGTCGGTGGACAGCTTGCTTCACGCCAACCACACGCCCACCTGGGAGGAAGCAGTGGACATGGCGGCAGCCTTGGCGGCATCTGATGCGCGTGCCACCTTGCATGAGGTGGGGGTCAGCGATGTGGGCAGGCCCATTCATGCGCTTGTGTTGACGGGGCAACCGGCTGAAGCGTCTACGGAACGCGAGGGGGTGAACGCCAGGCTCAAAGCGCAGTCCGATACCGTGGTACGCGTGTTGGTCAACAACGCGATTCACCCGGGCGAGCCGTGTGGGGTGAACGCCAGTTTGGCCTTGGCATCAGCGTGGCTCGCCCAACCAGACCATGAGGGCCATCCCTTGAGAAGTGCGAGTTGGGTCATTGTGCCGCAATACAACGTTGGGGGGGCGTCCCGTCGCAATTGCTGCACCCGAGCCAACCAAAACGGTCCTGAGGCGTACGGATTCCGAGGCAATGCGGCCAACCTCGATTTGAACCGAGACTTCGTCAAGATGGACAGCCGAAACGCCGAAGCGTTTGTCTCGTTGTTTCACGACGTGGATCCAGATGTGTTTGTGGACACGCACACGAGCAATGGCGCGGATTATCCGTACACCATGACTTTGATTGCGACACAGGCAGACAAGGCGGGGCCCGTGCTCGGGCCCTTCTTGCGCGAGGTTATGGAGCCTGCGCTGTATGCAGGCATGGAGGCAGCCCATGGTCCCATGGTGCCCTACGTGTATTCGTTGGGCGAGACCCCGGAAGAGGGCATCCTGTCGTTTTTGGAAACCCCGAGGTACAGCACCGGCTACACGACGTTGTTTGGCACCTTGGGCTTCACCACGGAGGCGCACATGTTGAAGCCGTTCCCCGACCGCGTGCAGGCGACGCATGCCTTCCTCGAAGTGCTGTCGTCTTGGATCCAAAACCATGGGGCAGAGGTGAAGGACGTTCGCCGTCGGGAGGAGTTGCGCATTGCCCAAGCCCAAACCCTGCCTGTCCGTTGGCAATTGACCGACCATCGCGACGCCCTGTCGTTCACAGGCTACGCAGCCCGTCGGGAGTGGAGTGCCGTGACCCAAGGAACCCGGTTGAAATACGACCGGTCGTCGACTTGGACCCAAGACATTCCCCACGCCAACCGCTACGACGTGACAGACTCGGCCAGCGTGCCGCAAGCGTGGATCTTGCCCCAGGCGTGGCGACGTGTGGTGGAACGCTTGCAGGCCAATGGCGTCAACATGACGGCGATCCCGCGCGACACCACGATGCTGCTTGAGGTCACTTGGATTGAGTCGTTCACATCATCGTCTCGGCCCTACGAAGGGCACCACCCGGTGACAGTGGATTCAATTCGGAATGAGCTCGTGCCGGTGGACCTTTACGCGGGAGATTGGGTGATTCCTTCCAACCAAAGGGCCAAACGCTATCTCACCGAAGTGCTCTCGCCTCGTGGCCACGATGCGTTTTTGGTCTGGAACTTCTTTGACGCTGCGCTCCAGCGGAAAGAATATTATTCGAGCTATGTGTTTGAAGACACGGCAGAGGACATGCTCACGAACGACGAAAACCTCCGGACGCGCTACACCTTGGCGCAAGCACAGCATCCAGAGTGGGCAGAGAATCCGGCGCTGGCCTTGCGTTGGCTCTATGAACAAAGTCCGCACAACGAAGGGACGGCCAACCGCCATCCTGTGTATGCGGTCCCTGCATCCACGCAGCCATGAGTGGGGGAGAAAGCTCGCCATCGTCCATCGCCCAGTGGCTCCCGTCGGAATGGGGGTCCAAGCGGGCGTGGCTTGAAAGTGCGCATCGTGCGGCTCGGGTGCTCCGCAGGGATGTGGCACAGGCCAAACCCGAGCAAATCCGACAGGCCATTGAATTGGCGTCGCGACTGAATCCAGGCCCTTGGGGCGGGGAGTTTCACGAGCGTCTGGAACCGACGTGGCGCGGGGCGGAAGTCACGTGGAAGGAACACGACGAGGGGACGGTGATTTGGGTGCATGGCGGGGCGTTTGCCTTTGGCAGTCCGCGCGTGTACCGCGCAGCTGCAGTGCACCTCGCGCGCGCGACCCGTTGCCGCATCGTGCTCCCCAAATACCGCTTGGCCCCCAACCACACGTACCCTCAGGCCCACGACGATGTGTTCGCCGCCATGCGCGCCGTGGTGGAGGAGCGGGGTCCCGTGGTGTTGATGGGGGACAGCGCCGGAGGGAATTTGGCCATGGGAGGCATGGCGCGTTGGGTCCAAGAGGGCTTGCCTTCAGACCACATTCTCGGCTTTGCACTCCTCAGTCCTTGGTGTGACTTGCGCAAAGAGGCCGTGTCCATCCAGCAAAACATGGTGGCGCACAGCCCCTTCAGCCACGAAGATTCGATGGAATACAGCAAACAGTACCTGGCAGGTCATCCGGCCACGGACCCCAACGTCAGTCCCTTGCTTCAATCCAGCTTTGAGGGGTGGCCAGAGATGTATTTGGAGTGGGCGCTCGACGAATTCCTGGCGCCTGATGTGGCGGCGTTGCACGCCCGTTTCCAAGATGCGGACCTGGACGTCACCATGAGAACCGAACCCGAGGCGGTGCATGGCTGGCAGTTGCTTCCGGATCTCCTTCCTGAGGCGCGGCGTTCAAGCGTGGCCTTGGGGGCGTGGATTCGTGCAAGGTTGGGCCTTCACACGGCCTGATCCAAGGCGCGCAAAATCAGCGTGAGTCCGACGGTCATTTCCTCTTCTGTGCAGGTGAGGGGAGGCGCAAGCCTGAAGGCATGAGGGACGCTCAAGAACCAAAACAAGAGGACCCCTTCGCCGCCTGACCGATTCAACCCGCCTTCCACGGCTTTTTGGACAGCCTCTGCGTCCTCCAATTCCACGGCGATGAATGCCCCGAGGCGCCGCACGGTGCGCACTGCGGGATGACCTTCGAGGGCGTCTTGCCACCGCTGGTTTTGGCGCTCGACATGCGCGAAGTCCAGCTTTCCGAGCGATTCCAGTGCACCGATCGCCCCCGAACACGCCATGGGGTGTCCGCCAAACGTGGTGATGTGTCCCAAAGAAGGGCCGTGCGCGAAGAGCCCCAGATGGGCTTTGGAGGCCGCAATCCCGCCCATGGCCATGCCGCCGCCAAGCGCCTTGCCCATGCACAACACGTCCGGAACAATGCCAAAATGCTGAAAGGCCCAGGGCTTGCCGGTACGTCCCATGCCGCATTGAATCTCGTCGAGGATGAGGAGCGCACCGACCTTGGAGCAGGCCTTGCGCAGGGCTTGGAGCCAATCTTGGGAGGGGATGCGCACGCCGGCGTCGCCTTGGACCGTTTCCACGAGGACGCAGGCGACGGAGTCGTCGATGCGCGCGACATCCGCCAAGTCGTTCCACTCCAAGAACTCGACCTCGGGCAGCAAGGGGCGGTAGGCCGCCTTGCGGGATTCGTTGGCCGACACCGACAACGATCCAAGGGTGTTGCCGTGGTAGGAACCGGTGACCGCCATCAACCGTGAACGCCCCGTCACGCGCCGTGCCAATTTCAGGGCGGCATCAATGGCTTCGGCGCCTGAATTCAGGAAGTACACGGCATCGAGCGGGTCAGGCAGCGTGGCGCGCAGGAGGGCGCTGGCTTGGGTTTGGGCTTCCTGCAGGAATTCCCCGTAGACCATCGTGTGCAAGTGGCGGTCGAGTTGCGCTTGCAAATGCTCCTTCACGGCTTCATTGCCGTGCCCAAAATTCGTCACCCCAATCCCGCTGATGGCATCAAAGAGCCGCGTGCCGTCGGACAGATGAATCCACGGTCCTTTTGCGTGGCTGACCTCAAGCCCCAGGGGATGGAGTGTAGTGGAGGCCAAACCTCGACTCAGAAATGGATTGTCCGCGTAGGGCATGCTTCAAAGGTCGGTCGAAGGCGCGAGGTCCACGACAATCTCGTCCAGGAACATCCAACGGTCGTTTCCGCGGCCCAAATGCCACTCGGGAATGACACCCCGTCCTTCCGCTTCGATTCTCAGATAGCGCGTGTTGACGGGAACGTCGCAGACAAACCGCTCGATTTGGATTTCTTTGTCGTCTTCGGCGAGTTCTGATTTGTCGATGGACAAGATGTCGAAGTCCCGTCCATCTTCGGAGGCGGAGAACAACACGCGCTTGGGCGACCAAATCCAAGGCTTGATGTCCTGCAGCGCACGGACCTCAATGCGGGTCACAGATTCACGTTCTCCCAAGTCCAAGGTGGCGACGCATTCTTCGCCCCAATAGCCTTGCCATTCGCCCGTCCTGAAATCGTCGCCGCCTTGCAGCCCGTCAATCAGGGCTTGGTCACCTCCGGCAGCGTATTGGTTGTCCGGGGGCGTCTCGAGGCTCAGTTGCCATGCGTGATCGACTTTCAAAATGCGGTGAGACACCACAGCCGAAGTGTCCGCGCCCAGAACAGACCGGGCCAACAGGTCCGTTGTCTCCGTGACCTCAACGGGGCCCGAGTAGACGCGCCAGGTCACCCCGCCATCCGAACTCCATTCTAGGGTCGTCCGAGATTCAAGGTGCCCCAGTTCGAAGGTGGCCGCGTCTTCTTGGAACGTCCGCGGAGCGCTGACGCTGGGCACGGCGACAAAGCCGGGTGCCCGCCACGCCGAGATGGGACGGTCGCACTCCGCCACCCCAAACGTGGTGCTGGGTTTCGGTGCCATGAGCAACTCCAAGGTGCCGCCTGAGGCCAAGTCCTGCACGGGCATGAAGGAACGCGACAAGACGGGTGAGGAGGCTCCCTCCACGTCGTGCCAGCGGAGGCCCGTGATGAATTTGGCCCTGTCGTTCAATCCCCGCGCCCGGATGTCTGTGCGATGACTTGCGCCGTCCGGGAGAACCACCGCGCGCTTGAACATGGGCGTGCCCAACACGACTTCCCCGGAACCGGG
>NYSX01000091.1 GCA_002683345.1 Flavobacteriales bacterium | reverse complement strand
CGTAGAGGCGAACAGCCGCGTCGGCACCAGGCCCCATGGCAGTCACCACGTCGTACTGGGTGTAGTTGTTCGTGGCGTCGTTGAAGGCGCATACCAGGGTGTTGTCAGAACACGTATCGATGTAGCTGAACTCCACATCGCAACCTTCTGGCAAATCTTCAGCACACTGCACAGTCTCCTCAGCAGTCAAGGCTGTCAAGAAGTCGTCTGAGCAGAAGTAGTCGTTCATGTCTTCGAAATCGACACAATCGCACTCGTCGTACTCAGACTGGCTGATTTGGCCATCGGTGTCGACAGAGAACTGGAACTCGTCGCAATCGAGAGAGTTGAAGTTCAAAGTCAATGGATCTCCGCCAGCAGCACAGACGCAGTAGTCAAACTCCCACATGCCGACCACGACCACGTCGTCGTTGGCGTATTGCTCGATGTTCCCGTTGGGGTTCAAAACCACCAAGCCACCATTGGTGAAGGCGATGTCGTTTCCGCTGTCGCAGTTGTCGAGGACTTGGATGATGCGGTTGTGGATATCCACTTCCACGTCAACCGTGCACTCTTCGATGCCCGTACCGCCACAAACGCCGCACTCGTCGAGTTGGTTGCCGTTGCAGTCGCAATCACCTTCTGGAATGTCAGAACATCCGCACTCAAAAATGGCACCTGGGCCAGCGCACACACCACACTCGTCGAAGTCAGCGTTTCCGCCGCATTCTCCGGCGCAGTCAAGGTACAAGCAAGAACCATCTTCGATGGTGTCGCCGTCGTAGTTGCAGGCAGCTTCGTCGGTGCAACCAGTGCATGAGCTGTTGTCGCCACCGCACACACCGCACTCGTCGAGCTGGTTGCCGTTGCAGTCACAGTCACCTTCAGGGATGTCTGCACATCCGCATTCGTAGATGGCACCTGGGCCACCGCAAAGTCCGCATTCGTCGAGTTGGTTGCCGTTGCAGTCACAGTCGCCTTCAGGAATGTCTGCACATCCGCATTCGTAGATGGCTCCTGGGCCGCCGCAGATTCCGCAATCGTCGGTGTACAAGCAATCTCCGTTGGCGGGGTCGTTGTAGTTGCATGCCGTGACGTCCGTGCAGTTGTCCACGTCGTCACAGATCATGTCACCGTCGATGTTGAAGAAGCAGTGACCGTTGCAGATGCCCATCACGTCGACTTGACCCACACAAGGGTCATCAACGTCACAAAGGCCGTCGTTGTCAAAGTCACCGTAAGGACAAGTGTCTTCGCAGTCCACGATGCCATCGTCGTCGCTGTCGTGGAGGCAGTCTTCACCTGTTTCGTCCTCATCGCACGTGCCGTTTTGGTTCACGTCGATGCAGTCGTCTTCGTCGTCACAGATGCCGTCCGCATCGGAGTCGGCGGTGCAAGAGCCACCGCACACGCCAATGGCGTCGAGCTGGCTTCCGTCACAATCGCAAGTACCTGCCGTCAATTCGAAGCAGCCGCACTCGTAGATGGCGCCCGGGCCACCACACACACCGCACTCGTCGAGCTGGTTGCCGTCGCAATCGCAATCGCCTTCAGCGATGTCCTCACAACCGCACTCATAGATGGCGCCTGGGCCATCACATACGCCACAAGCGTCCACGGTGCCGAGGCAGTCCTCTTCGTCGTCACAAATGCCGTTTTCGTTCACATCTTCAGCGCAGTCACCGCCACACACGCCAAGGGCGTCTTCTGTGGCGTCACCACCGCACTCACCAGCGCAGTCGACGTCGAGCAAGCAGTTGCCGTCGCAGTCAAAACCTTCTGCAGGCAATTCGCAAGAACCATCGTCTTCCGTGGCATCAGCATCGTAGTTGCAAGCCAACTCGTCGGTGCAACCCAAAGCAGCAAAGAGGCAAGATCCGTCGTCGTACAACGCGTCAGCATCGTAGTTCGAAGCTGCTTCGTCGGTGCAACCACCACATTCTCCGTCGCCAGAGCAAATGGGGAGCAAGTCACGGAATTCTTCGCCTTGGTTGCCTTCCACGAAGACTTGAACCTGGAATTGTCCGCTGATGGTTCCCGCAGTGGTGAACTGGGCCAACAACACACGCAAGTCTTCACCAGCGAAGGCCACATGGGCGTTGGGGTCCACAGTGCCGGGGAATGGCGTGTACCATGCACCGCCTGTGGCGTCGTCCACAGTGATGTTGTTTCCAGGGCCACCCACGAACTCGGCCGAAGCGTCGTTCGCACCCCACACCGTGGAGGGGTGTTGTGCGGCGGGCGTCGTGGCGTCTTCAGCACCAATGGTGAGGAAGCTGTCAAACGCCAGGTCTGGGAAGAACGTCAAGAACACGGGGTTGATGCCCTGAGCGTTCCACGTTGTGGCCGCAGCATCGTTGTACCATTCTCCTGTGCTTGAGTTCAGGATCAGGTTGTTCTCTGAATCACCAGAACAAGAGGACATGTAGTCCGTCTCGTTGAGCATGTTCATGTAGAGTCGGTAGGTCGTTTGACCATCGAGCGCCCCGCCCGAGTGCGAGACGACTGTTTCCAACTCGAGCCAGTACCCGACCGGAGCCTCGGTACTGTAACCGGTTGAAGACAGCGGATTCAGCTGAGCCCAGCCAATGCCGAAGCTGCAACAGAGTGCCATCATCAAAGAGACAATGTTTTTCATGATAAAAGTGGATTTGAAAAGGATGTAGATAGAATTGTTTACACGCAAAGAGGGGTCGACCTCGACAAGGCGAGGGACCACAGAGCCGAGGCTCGAACGCCCGTCAGGGCTGGGGATTTGGTACGTCATGGACGTGGTTGTTAGGTGAGTGACACGAAATCACATGGAGGCGAAGATAGTACATAATCCCAATTAATCAAACATAATTTGAGTTTCGTCGATGAATTATGATGTTTCCTCGAGAATGCGGATACCTGCCCGTAAGGATGGGGCTGAAGAAAATTGTAGGGCCTGACAGTCAATCTGTTGGGCAACAAAAAAGCCCCCACATGAGGTGAGGGCTTTCGAAAGCTTGGGGAAGATGTGTAATCCTTATCGCGTTTACATGACGACGTTGACGATCCGTCCTGGGACCACGATGACTTTTCGAATCTCCTTGCCGTCCAGTTGCTCCAGGGTCCGCTCGTCGGCGCGGACGGTGGCTTCCACATCCGCGGGGGACATGGAGGCGGCCAAATCGAGTTTGAAGCGCACCTTGCCGTTGAAGGAGATGGGGTAAGTGGTTTGGTCTTCCACGAGGTAAGCGTCCTGGGCTTCAGGCCAAGCGGCGTCCAGCACAGATCCTTCACCCCCTGCAGTTTGCCACAATTCTTCCGCAAGGTGCGGGGCATACGGGCTCAGCAAAGTGGCCAGCGGCTGGAGGGCATCTTCGCCGCATCCACTGTCCAGGGAAGAGAGGTCGTTGACGGCAATCATCAAGGCGCTCACCACGGTGTTGAAGGCATGGCGATCCAGGTCGTCGGTCACTTTGGCGATGGCCTTGTGAACGATGCGCAGGGCGTCGTCTGAGGAACTGGTTGCCATGCCGCCCTTTGCAGCTTGGGTGTAGAGTCGCTGGATTTTGCGCAAGAAGTTGTGCACTCCGCTGATGCCTTGGGTGTCCCAGGGCTTGTGCTGGGTCAGGGGGCCGAGGAACATTTCGTAGCAGCGCAGGGTGTCCGCACCGTAACGCTCGACGAGTTCATCTGGGGTTTGCACGTTGTACTTCGACTTGGACATTTTCTCCACCTCGTGACCGCAGGTGTAGGTGCCGTCGTCGTCGAGGATGAATTCCGCATTGGCGAATTCAGTGCGCCAGGCCCGGAAACCGTCGAGGTCGAGCTTGTCGTTGTCCACCAGGTTGATGTCGACGTGCAAGCGCTGGGTGCGATGGGCTTTGCGTTGGTTGGCCGACACAAAGGTGTTGGTGCCCTGGATGCGGTACACAAAGCTGGATCGGCCCAGGATCATCCCTTGGTTGATCATGAACTTGAACGGCTCGTCAAATCCAATGTGGCCGAGGTCGTGCAAGAATTTGGTCCAAAAGCGCGAGTACAGCAGGTGCCCTGTCGTGTGTTCCGCGCCGCCGACGTACAAGTCGACTTGTCCCCAATGGTCGCTTTTGCTGCGGTCACAGAACGCGTTTTCGTTGTGGGGGTCCATGTAGCGCAGGAAGTACCAGCTGCTGCCGGCCCATCCGGGCATGGTGTTGGTCTCCATGGCGTCGCCGCGGAACACGGGCCAATCTTCACGGTTCGCGCGCGCCAAAGGCGGCTCGCCGTCTTCGGTGGGGAGGTAGGCATCCACCTTGGGCAGGGTCACCGTGGCATCTGTGATGCGCGTGGCGATCCCGTTTTCGTAGGCGATGGGGAAGGGCTCGCCCCAGTAGCGTTGGCGGCTGAAGACGGCGTCGCGGATGCGGTAGTTCACCTTCCGGGTGCCGCAACCCTGGGCTTCCACCCAATCCAGGGCGAGGGGGATGGCGTCACTGGCGCGCATGCCGTCCCATTCGCCCGAGTTGCAGAGGATGGCGCCCTTGTCCGTGCACACGGCTTCTTGGGTGTCCACATCCTTGAAGATGGGCGGAATGGGGAGGTCAAAGTGCTTGGCGAACCGCCAATCGCGGTCGTCGCCGGCGGGAACCGCCATGATGGCGCCGGTTCCGTACCCTGCGAGGACGTAATCGGCAATCCACACGGGAACGAGGGCTCCGGTGATGGGGTGCACGACGTGTCCGCCTGTGAATACCCCGGAGATGCTTTTGTCGCCTTGACGATCGCGCTCGGATTTCATGCCGGCAGCTTCGACGTAGGCTTCGACCTCGGACCGTTGCGCGTCGGACGTCAATCCGGCCACGAGGTCGTGTTCTGGAGCGAGGACCATGAAGGACACCCCGTGCAGGGTGTCGGGACGGGTCGTGAAGACTTCGACTTCGGTGCCCGCAGGGTCGGGCTGTCCGGCGTCGTTGGCCACGGCGAAGCGCACGGCCGCGCCTTCCGAACGGCCAATCCAGTGCCGCTGGGCTTCTTTGACGCTGTCGGTCCAATCGAGGTCATCCAAGCTGGACAACAGGCGGTCGGCGTAGGCGGTGATGCGCATCATCCACTGCCGCATGGTCTTCTTCATGACGGGGTGACCACCGCGCTCACTGAGTCCGTCTTTGACTTCGTCGTTCGCAAGCACGGTGCCGAGGGCGGGACACCAGTTGACCTCGCTGTCTGCGAGGTAGGCGATGCGGAAGCACATGAGCACTTCCTGGCGCTCGGCCTCGTTCATGCTTTGCCAATCCGTGGCGGTGAAGGTGCCGTCAAAGTGCGCGCCAAAATGCGGGAAGGACAATCCCTTCCACCAGCCTTCGTCACAAGCGGCGTGGACATTGAAGTTGCCATTTTCGGCAAAGGCCTCCGTCAATTCAGCGATGGGGCGGGCCTTTTGGGCTTGGGTGTCGTACCAGCTCTCGAACAGCTCCCCAAAAATCCATTGCGTCCATCGGTAGTAGGACGGATCGCTCGTGCGGACTTCACGTGACCAGTCGTAGCAAAACCCGAGCTGCTCGAGCTGGTCGCGGTAGCGGTTGATGTTTTGCTCCGTGGTGATCGCCGGGTGCTGCCCGGTTTGGATGGCATACTGTTCCGCAGGAAGGCCAAAGCTGTCGTACCCCATGGGGTGCAAGACGTTGAAGCCTTTGTGTCGCTTGTAGCGGGCAAAGACGTCGGACGCGATGTAGCCGAGCGGGTGACCCACGTGGAGTCCGGCGCCAGAGGGGTAGGGGAACATGTCCAACACGTAGAATTTGGGACGCGTGGGGTCTTCCGTGACCTTGTATGCGTCGGTCTCTTTCCACGTACCCTGCCATTTGGCTTCTATCGCCCGAAAATCGTAGTCCATGCGGCAAAGTTAATCCCGGGGGGTCGACCTTCGTGGACAATGAAGGGCCCAAAATCTGGGGCGGTTTGGCCTGCCCACATTCCGCGTTGGCTCCATCCTGCCTTGCAGTGTTGGTGGCCTGGCACGCGATGGGCCACGGACGCATCAAAGGCCGTGCATGTGACATTTGACGACGGCCCGGAACCGTCCATCACGCCCTGGGTGCTGGACCAACTCGATGCCCACGACATGACGGCCACCTTCTTCGTGGTGGGCGCCCAAGCCAAGAGGCATCCCGCGCTTTTGAAGGAAGTCATTTCACGGGGCCACACCGTCGGTGGGCACACGATGAATCACGAGCATGGGTGGCACACCCATGTGGAGGCGTACGTGGCCTCGGCCCGCGCGTCTTTGGGCGGATCCGGGCTGTTTCGCCCGCCACATGGAAAGGTGACGCGGGAACAGTGCTTGGCCTTGCGCCCCCATGCCCAGATCGTCATGTGGACGGTCCTCAGCGGCGACTACGCTGTGCACGGTTCGTCAGGTGCCGCGAAGGTCCTGCAGCGGTTGAAGCGCCACACCCGTCCGGGCAGCATCGTGGTCTTTCACGACAGCGCCAAGTGTGCAGAGATCTTGCGCATGGTGCTGCCGGAATACCTGTCGTGGCTGAAGGGGGCGGGATGGACAAGCACGTGCCTCGAGGGGCATGTGCACGCCGAAAACTGAATGCAGGCTGGGCTTAAGACTCGGGATTCGCGGCTTCGCGAAGCATCTTGAGCTTGGCCTTGATTTCGTCGATTTCCCGCCGGTAGTTCTTGATGGTCTTGGCGGCCTGCTCGCGAATGGATTCCGCACCCTTGCCGGTGAAGCGCTCCATGTTCTCCTCTGTGGAAGTGATGCGTTGCTGGAGGCGTGAAATCTTGTCGCGCAGGATGCTTTGCTCGCGTCGGAGGTCGCGGCTGTCTCCCGAGGCGAGCTTTTCAATGCGCTTGCCGTAGGTCTGCACGCTGCGTTCGGACCGCGCGGCAGACAAGGCGTCGTAATGCTTGTCCATGGCCGTGCGGAAGCGCTCCATCACCGAATCGAGGTTCTTTCGGGGAATGAAGCCGATTTCCCGCCATTCGGTGGAGAACCCTTTGAGGGTGTCCAAGTCGACATTGCGGTTGTCCGAGATGGTGAAGGCTTCGATCTTTTCGAGCAAGGCCATTTTCAAGGCGAGGTTGGCCTTCTCTTCCTTGCCACGGTCCGCAAACTGGGCCTTCTTGGCTTTGAAGAACACGTCCTGTGCTTCTCGGAATTTCTTCCAGAGGCGGTGTTCGTCCCCGGGTGCACAAGGGCCGGCGGCCTTCCATTCTTTTTGGAGTCGGATCATGGCGTCGGAGGTCGCCTTCCAGTCGGTGCTGTTTTGGATGCCTTCCGCCTGTTCGATCAACTTGATTTTCTTCTCCTTGGCCACTTTGCTGGAGGCCTTGACGCGGTCGTAGAAGACTTGCTTGCGCTCGAAGAACACGTCGGCGGCTTCGCGGAATTGGCTCCACAACGCCTCGTTGTGCTCCTTGCCGGCAAAGCCCGTGGCCTTCCACTTGGCTTGGAGGTCGATCACCTTGCCCGTGGCACTTTGCCAGGCTTTGTGATCGTTGATGTCTTCGGTCAAGAGTTCGGTGAGCGCAGAAATGAGCGCTTCTTTCTCGCCTTTGTGGACTTCGAATTGGGCGCGCACCCCGTCGTAGTATTCCTTGACGGCGTCAAAGGTTTCGCGGGTCAGCCCAAAGAACGTGTCCGCCAATTCTTGGAACGTTTCGCGTGGCGAAGGGCCAATGTCAAACCACTGCTTTTGAAGTCCCCGTGCAAGCGTTTCGCGCTCCTTGAGGTCTTCCATGGTGGCCAAGGTCTTGGCTTGCTCAATGAGTCCTTCTTTCAATTTCAGGTTCTTCTGCAAGTCGTGCTCTTGGAGCTGCTTGTAGATGTTGATGTTGTAGAAGAATTCGTCGCGCAGACGGTGGTACTCGTCGTGGGTCTCTTTGTAGCGGTCGCCGGGAACGTCGCCCGTGGCTTCCCACTTCTCCCGAACCTCGTTGAAACGGGCAAACGCGGCACCGATGTTTTCCTCTTCCTGGATGATGCTCCGAAGGGCCTCAATCAATCCGGTCTTGACCTCCAAGTTGGCCCGCTGCTCTTCGGCAATGCGCTGACGCCAGGACTTTTCACGGGTTTTGAATTGGTCCACCAGCTCGTTGAACTGAAGCTCTTCGGGGCTGGGCTGGAATTGGAATTTCTCGTCGTCCTCGTGCTCCTCCTTCTCCCAGGCCTCGCGTTGGGCGCGGAAGTCTTCCTGGATCAGGGAACGAAACGAATCGATGTCGGTGCGCACATCCTTGCGGATGGCCTCCAAATCCTCGTTCTGAAGGAGGGTTTGGATACGTTGCAAAAGTTCAGACCGCATGGCGGTAAAGTTGGGGGTTGTTAGAGACTGCAAAATACGGGATTTCTACGCACCTTCGGACCGTGGAACAGGATTTGAAGGAGAAGAAAGCCCAAACCGCGGGCCTCGCACGCCTCCAAAAGTGGTGCGGCCTTCGCGACCGGACCGAGCGTGAGGTTTGGGAGAAAATGCGCGATGTCATGGCGAAGATGGCCACGCCCCCGTCCGCTTCGCGGGCAGAAGTGTGGTCTGAAGATTGGATGGCCGCCCTGCGGGAGGACAAGTACGTCGACGACGCGAGGTGTGCGGAGTCGTACACCCGTGTCCACCACGAGCACAAGTCGTGGGGCCCATTGAAGATCAAGGCAGGCCTCGCGTCGCGGGGCGTGAGCGGGGGCGTGGCGGACCGCGCCATCCAGGCCATTCCGGAGGACCAATGGCAAGCCTCGGCCAACCGGCTTCTCGCGCGACGCAAGGACGAGTTGGAGGCGCACCAGGACAGGGTGATTCGGTGGTTGATGCAGCGGGGCTTTCCCCAGCGCATGGTTTGGACGGCGCTCGACCACGTGACCAAGACAGCCCGGCGAGAAGCCGGGGCCGATTCGTGAGCGGACGCTTCGGGAGACGGCGCGCGGAGCCTACTTTTGTCCCATGTTGACGGTCGACCAAATCAACGCCCTGAGCAAGCGCGTCGAAGAATTGAAGGGCTACCTCGGGGTAGAACAAAAGCGCATGGAAATCGCGGAGGACGAGAAGCTGACGCAGGATCCGGAGTTTTGGGCTGATCCGAAGGAGGCGGAGAAGGTCATGAAGCGCATGCGGACCAAGAAAAGTTGGGTTCAGGCCTACGACGACTGTGCCTCTTCGGTAGAAGATTTGTCCGTGTTGTACGAGTTCATGAAAGCCGGTGAAGAAGAGGAGTCCGAAGTGGACAAAGCCTTCGAGGCGGCGAGCACGGCCGTGGAGGAACTCGAGTTCAAAAACATGCTCAGCGCCGAAGAAGACAGCCTCAACGCCGTGATGCAAATCACGTCGGGCGCCGGCGGTACTGAGAGCTGCGATTGGGCGTCCATGCTCATGCGGATGTACCGGATGTACGGCGACAAGAACGGATTCAAGGTCAAGGAACTCGACCTGCAAGACGGCGAAGTCGCGGGCATCAAGCAAGTCACCATGGAATTTGACGGGGACTTTGCGTTTGGGATGTTGAAGGGTGAGAATGGCGTTCACCGCTTGGTGCGCATCAGCCCGTTCGACAGCAACGCGCGCCGGCACACGAGTTTCGTGAGTGTGTACGTGTACCCCTTGGTCGACGACACGATTGAAATTCACGTCAACCCCTCCGACATTACATGGGAAACCTTCCGCTCGGGCGGGGCAGGTGGCCAGAACGTGAACAAGGTCGAGACGGGGGTACGTCTGCGTCACGCGCCTACGGGCATCATCATTGACAACACCGAGACGCGCTCTCAGCTGGGCAACAAGGAAAAGGCCATGCAGCTTTTGAAGTCGCAGCTCTACGAAATGGAGATCGCCAAGCGAAACGAAGCCCGTGCGGAGATTGAGGCCGGCAAGAAAAAGATTGAGTGGGGATCCCAAATCCGCTCCTACGTCATGCAGCCATACAAAATGGTTAAGGACGTGCGTACCGGCCATGAAACTTCCAACGTCGACGCGGTGATGAACGGCGACATCGATGGCTTCCTCAAAGCCTTTTTGATGGGCGCCGGTGCCGGAGCGGACACCGCGGACTTAGATTGACGCCGTTCCGAAAAAAGTACAGAAAACCAACCCTCCCATGTCCACCCGCATTGAGAAAGACACGCTCGGCGAAGTCCACGTGCCTGCTGACAAATACTGGGGCGCCCAAACCGAGCGCTCACGCAACAACTTCAAGATTGGTCCCGTGGGCTCGATGCCCATGGAGATCGTCCGGGCGTTTGCCCACTTGAAGCGTGCCGCGGCCATGACCAACTGCGAGTTGGGGGCGATGGACGCGTCGAAGAAGGACTTGATTGTGGCGGCCTGCGACGAAATCCTGGCGGGCAAGCTCGACGACCAGTTTCCGCTGGTGGTTTGGCAAACAGGGTCGGGCACCCAAAGCAACATGAACGTCAACGAGGTCGTGGCCAACCGCGCCCATGTCCTCGCAGGGGGCACCCTGGGCCAAGGCGACCGTCCGGTTCACCCCAACGACGACGTGAACAAGAGCCAGAGCTCCAACGACACCTTCCCCACGGCCATGCACATTGCGGCGTACGCCACCATCGTGGAAACGACCCTTCCCGGGGTGGAGCGCTTGCGAGATGCGTTGGCGGCGAAGGCGAAGGCCTTTGACGACATCGTCAAGATCGGCCGGACCCACCTCATGGACGCCACGCCGTTGACCTTGGGTCAGGAATTTGGGGGGTACGTGGCGCAGTTGGAGTTTGGGCTGAAGGCCTTGCGCAACACGTTGTCTCACCTGCAGCAGCTTGCCCTGGGTGGCACGGCCGTCGGCACTGGCATCAACACCCCCGAGGGCTACGACGTCCTCGTGGCCAAGCACATCGCCGCCTCCACGGGTCACCCCTTTGTCACGGCCGAGAACAAGTTTGAAGCCCTCGCGGCGCACGACGCGATTGTCGAAAGCCACGGCGCCCTGAAGCAACTCGCCGTCTCCCTGAATAAAATCGCGAACGACATCCGGATGATGGGTTCGGGGCCGCGTTCGGGCATCGGCGAGCTCTTGCTCCCCGCCAACGAGCCTGGGTCGAGCATCATGCCTGGCAAAGTGAACCCGACCCAGTGCGAGGCCATGACCATGGTCTGCGCGCAGGTGATGGGCAACGACGTGGCGGTCACCGTGGGTGGCACGCAGGGCCACTACGAGCTCAACGTGTTCAAGCCCATGATGGCCCGCAACATCCTCGAGTCAGCGCGCCTGCTCGGCGACGCGTGCGTGTCTTTTGCGAAACATTGCGTGGACGGCATCGAGGCCAACACGGACCGCATCACGGAACTCGTCAACAACAGCCTGATGCTGGTGACCGCGCTGAACACCAAGATTGGCTACTACAAGGCGGCCGAGATTGCGGGCAAGGCGCACGCCGAGGGCACCACGCTCAAGGCTGCGGCACTGGCCACGGGTTACTTGACGGAAGAAGAATACGACGCCTGGGTCGTGCCCGGCGACATGGTGGGACGCCGCTGATCTCGGCGCATTCCCTACGACGCGAAGGCGGGCTGTTACACCAACGGTTCGCCTTCGTCGCGTTTGAGGTCCCCCACGAGCTCTTTGATCCACTGCTCGTCCGTCGCGGGACAGACCAGCAAGGCGTGGGGGGTGTCCACCACGATGTAGCCGTCGAGGCCCTTCAGGGCGACCAGCTTTTGGGGTCCCTCGCCGGGCGTGCCCACCACGAGGTTGTCGCGGGCGTCGACGGCCCGCAACCGCACGTGCGCGGCTGCATTGCCATGGTCGTCGGGCGGCAGTTTGTCCTTCAGGCTGCCCCACGTGCCCAAGTCGCTCCATCCGATGTCACAAAGCACCACTTGCACTTGTGACGCCTTTTCCATGATGCCGTAGTCGATGCTGATGTTTTCGCAGTTGCCATAGACCGCATTGAGCTCGGTCGGGTTGGTCAAGTCGGCGTCCGCGAATTCGGCGAACATGTCGGGCAAATGGGCTTCGAAGGCAGCTTGGATGTTGCTCAACGACCACACGAAAATGCCGCTGTTCCAGCAAAACTCACCGGAGGCCAAGAACGTCTCGGCCGTGGCCAAGTCGGGCTTTTCCGTGAAGGTTTTGACCGGGCGAACTTCGGAACGCGCTTCGTCGTGGGGCTCCTCGTACTGGATGTAGCCGTAGCCAGTGTCTGGGCGGGTGGGTTGGATGCCCAGCGTCACCAAGCTCGTGGTGTTGCGCGTGGTGTCCAACGCTGTGCGGCACACGTCGAGGAATCCTGATTCGTCCAAAATCAAGTGATCCGAAGGCGCCACGACCACCGAAGCCTGCGGGTCGCGCGCGGCGATGACGGCGTTGGCGTAGGCGATGCACGGGGCGGTGTTGCGCATGAAGGGCTCGCACAAGATGTTCTCGGCGGGCATCTCGGGAAGGTGCGTGGCGACTTGATCGCGGTACCGGGCATTGGTCACCACCAAGATGTTCTCGGCGGGGACGAGCTTTTCCAAACGGTCAAACGTCATACGAATCAGGGAGCGGCCTGTTCCGAGAATGTCCAGGAACTGCTTGGGCTCTGCGCTTCTCGACATGGGCCAAAACCGCGACCCGATGCCGCCGGCCATGATGACCGCGTACGTGTGTGCTTCGTGGGCCATGGGCGTCAGCGTGGGGGTTGTGAAGGGACGGACCACTCAGGGCATGTCGGACACTTTCCTTTGGAGGCTTTGGTCGTGGTGCAACCTGCCAAACACAGGGCGAGCACGGCCAAGCAAAGTCCAATTCCTTTCTGGTTCATGGCCGCGAAGTTAGCTTGTACCTTCGTCCCATGGGTTTGTTCTTCCACATCGGCCGCTACGCTTCCTTCATGAGGAGTGTGTTGCGCCGTCCGGAGCAAGGCGCGGTGTTCCGCAAATTGCTGGTGGAGGAAATGAACGCCATTGGGCTGCAGAGCTTGGGCATTGTGGCCCTTTTGAGTGTCTTCATGGGGGCGGTCATTTGCATTCAGACCGCACACCAAATCGGCGGATGGATCCCCGTGTACACGATTGGATTCACGGTCCGCCAGACCATGATTTTGGAGTTCAGTCCCACGTTGATCCCGGTGATTTTGGCTGGCAAGGTGGGGTCCAACATTGCGTCTCAGCTCGGGACCATGCGGGTCACAGAACAAATCGACGCCCTCGAAATCATGGGCGTCAACAGCGCGGGCTACCTCGTGCTCCCCAAGATGATCGCGGCCCTCACGTGCATCCCGTTCCTCGTCATCCTGAGCATGGCCCTCGGCATCGGGGCAGGATTGTGGGTGGGCGTCTCGACGGGGGTCAGCTCCGCTGCGGATTTCGAGTACGGCATGCAGATCGATTTTAACGCCTTTGACGTGACGTACGCCCTGATCAAAACCTGCGTGTTTGCCCTCATCATCAGCTCGGTGAGCGCCTATCACGGGTACTTCACCTCCGGCGGCGCACTTGAGGTGGGACGCAGCAGCACCAAGGCCGTGGTCTATGCGGTGGTGATTGTGATGGTGGCGAATTTGTTGTTGACCCAAATGCTTCTCGGCTAAAGACGCGGGCGATGATTGAGATTCACAACGTGTCGAAGTCCTTTGGAGCCCAAACCGTCTTGCGCGACGTCTCCGCCCAGTTCCACCCGGGGAAGGTCAATTTCATCATTGGCCGAAGCGGTTCGGGGAAGAGCGTCCTGACCAAATGCACGGTCGGACTCCTCGAGCCAGACCAGGGCCACGTCACCTACGACGGCCGCAACTTCACGGAGATGGACCGCCAGGGCCGCAAGGCCGTCCGCCAGGAAATCGGCATGCTCTTTCAGGGCAGCGCCTTGTTCGACAGCATGACGGTGGCGGAAAACGTGATGTTCCCCTTGCGCATGTTCAGCGACGCGACGGAAGCGGAGATGCGCGACAGGGCGGCCTTTTGCCTCGAGCGCGTCGAATTGACCCATGCCACGGACAAGTTCCCCTCCGAGCTCAGCGGCGGGATGCAGAAGCGCGTGGGCATCGCCCGGGCCATTGCGATGAACCCCAAGTACCTCTTTTGCGACGAACCCAACTCGGGGCTGGATCCCCAAACCGCCATCGTCATCGACAACCTCATCGGCGATTTGACCCGTGAATTCAACATGACCACGGTGGTGGTCTCCCACGACATGAACAGCGTCATGGAGGCCTCGGATTTCATTCACTTTGTCCACCAAGGCCAAATCGCTTGGAACGGACCTACCTCTGAGCTCCTGACCGCAAAAAGCGAGGCGCTCAACGAGTTCATTTTCGCCTCCAAAATCATGCGGGAGTTGCGCAAGACCATCTCATGAGCCACGACGCGAAAGAGAACTTCATTCCCTACGCTTTGCCGCGCTTGACGCCCGAGGAGATGGTGGCCCAGAGCTTGGCGTTTTACCGGGAGATGGACACCCGCCGCAGCGCCCGCATCTTTTCGCCAGAGCCCATTCCACTGGAGGCGGTGCGTCACTGCATCGACACGGCGTGCACCGCCCCATCGGGCGCGCACAAGCAGCCTTGGACATTTTGTTTGGTGACCAACCCCGAACTGCGGAAGGAGATTCGTCGCGCCGCCGAGGAGGAGGAATTCCGCAACTACCACGGGCGCATGAGCCAAGAGTGGTTGGAGGATTTGGAGCAGTTTGGCACGGACCACATCAAGCCATTCATCGAAGACGCTCCTGCCCTGATTGTCGTGTTCAAGCAAGTGCACGACACCCCAGAAGGTGGCGGGAAGCGCGCGAACTACTACGTCAACGAGAGCGTGGGCATCGCCGTGGGCATCCTGCTCACCGCCTTGCACCGCATCGGCCTCGTGGCGTTGACCCACACGCCCTCACCCATGGGCTTTTTGGCGGAGGCCCTGAAACGACCCGCCAACGAACGGGCCTTTCTCAACATCCCCATTGGGTATCCCGCGGAGGGGTTGGCCGTTCCGGATTTGACCCGGAAGTCCCGGGCCGAGGTTTTGGTGGAGTACCCGTGAGGGCCGTTTTCCCTGTGAAAACGTTTAAAAGTTTCGAACAAGTGCGCGCGGTGCTTGAAGCGCGCCGTTAATTTGCGGCCGAATTCACACACTGAATACAACCCAATATCATGTCTGATATCCAAGAAAAAGTGACCGCGATCATCGTGGACAAGCTCGGCGTTGACGCCGGAGAGGTGAACACTGACGCCTCGTTCACGAACGATTTGGGAGCCGACTCCCTCGACACCGTGGAACTCATCATGGAATTCGAAAAGGAATTCAACATCGCCATCCCCGACGACCAGGCTGAGAAGATCAGCACGGTGGGCCAGGCGGTCGATTACATCTCGCAGAACGCGTAAGATTCAGCATTCGCTGAACCGGTTCATTTCTTGAAGTCATGGAGCTCCGTCGCGTAGCGGTCACTGGGTTGGGGGCCATCACCCCCTTGGGCAACGATGTGCAAACGTTTTGGGCCAATGCGGTTCAAGGCGTGAGCGGCGCTGCGCCCATCACCCGCTTTGACGCCACCAACTTCAAGACGCAGTTTGCGTGCGAAGTCAAAGACTTTGACCCCTCCGAGTGGATTCACCGGAAGGACTCGCGCAAAATGGACTTGTTCACGCAGTACGCCGTCGTGACGGCGGAAATGGCACTCAAGGACGCCGGCCTCTCTGTGGAGGCCGGCAACCTTGACCCCGACCGGGCAGGTGTCATTTGGGGCTCGGGCATCGGAGGTTTCCAAACCTTCATGAACGAGGCCAAGAACTTCTACACTGGAGACGGCACCCCGCGCTTTTCGCCGTTCTTCATCCCAATGATGATCACCGACATCGCGCCGGGTCACATCAGCATTCGGAACAACCTGCGCGGACCCAACTACGCGACGGTCTCGGCCTGTGCGAGTTCCACCCATGCCCTCATTGATGCCTTCAACACCATCCGCTTGGGCAAGTCCGACGTCGTGGTGACGGGGGGCTCTGAAGCGGCGGTTGTGGAAGGTGGCATCGGGGGCTTCAACGCCTTGAAAGCGCTGTCCACCCGCAACGACGATCCCGCCCGTGCTTCGCGTCCCTTTGACGCCACACGCGATGGATTTGTACTCGGCGAAGGGGGTGGTGCCATCATTCTCGAGGACCTCGAGCACGCCCGTGCCCGTGGCGCCAAGATTTACTGCGAAATGGTGGGCGGCGGCATGACCGCAGACGCGCACCACATCACGGCGCCCCACCCCGAAGGATTTGGGGCGCGGAACGTGATGAAGAATGCGATGGACGACGCGGGATTGTCCCCTTCGGACATCGACTACGTCAACGTCCACGGCACGTCCACTCCCCTCGGTGACGTGGCGGAGGTCAAGGCCATCCAACAGGTGTTTGGCGAAGCGGCCTACGACTTGAACATCAGCTCCACCAAGAGCATGACCGGCCACCTTCTCGGGGCCGCTGGCGCCATTGAAGCGATGGCATGCATCATGTCGATTGTGGACCAGGTGGTGCCTCCCACCATCAACCACGAACACGAAGACGATCAGCTGGACAACAAGCTGAACTTCACGTTGAACAAAGCCCAAAAGCGCGAAGTCCGCGCCGCCTTGAGCAACACCTTTGGCTTCGGCGGCCACAATGCCTCTGTGGTGTTTAAAGCCCTTTCATGATTCGGTTGTGGCAACGTCTGACTCGGGCCACCCAACAGGGCCCTGATACAGACATTCGCACCCTGGTGCGCCGAGAATTTGGACTCAGGGTTCGACAGCGCCGAGCGTACGATGAGGCTTTGACACACTCCTCCATGCTGGACGGGGACAAGACGGGCTTGAAGAGCAACGAACGCCTCGAATTTTTGGGCGACGTCGTGCTGGACATGACGATGGCCAATTACCTCTACCGCGCGTTTCCGGAGGCGCAAGAGGGCGAGCTGACCAAGCGCAAGAGCCGCATTGTGAACCGCAAGAATTTGAACTTGCTGGGCAAGAACATGGGGTTGCATCACCTCATTCAGGCCAAAATGCGCCGTGAGGACATTCACGATTCCATGGTGGGCAACGCCCTGGAGGCCTTGATCGGCGCCATCTACCTCGACCACGGATTCAAGAAGACTCAACGTGCCGTGTTGCTCATGCTCAAGCACTATGGCTTGGACGAGCAGGTCAACGAGACCCACGATTTCAAGAGTCAACTTCATCAATGGGCGACCAAGCGCAAGAAGAAATTGGCGTTTGAGGTGCTCAAGGACGACGACGCAGCGGGTGAGGAACGCTACGAAATCGCCGCCAAAGTGAACGGCGAGGTCTACGGCATCGGCATTGGCCGGTCCAAGAAGTTGGCCGAGCAAGAGGCTGCGCGCCGTGCGTGGAAGAAAGTCTACGACCGTCGCAACGCGTCGGGTGGAGGCCAAAAACGCAGCAACGGTGACAAGCCCCAAGCGTCTTCGGGTGAGGGTCGCCGTTCACGAGGGGCAGGTTCCTCTCGCCGCCGTCGCCCCGCCAAACCCAAGTCTGAGTCGTCCAACGCCAACCAAGGATCGGACAAGTCGTCGGCCAAGGAAGGCAGCCGGTCCAGGTCTGGACGTTCACGGTCTCGGCGCTCAGGCGGCAACAAGCCGTCGGAATCGTCCAATTCGGCCAAGGCGTAACCCATGCTTCACACGCTTGAATGGGAATACACGCCGGACTATGAGCTCCTCGGTGTGAGTTCAGCCGTGGGATGTCACCGACTGGCGTGGTCCATGAATCGGGCGTTTGGATGGCGTTTGAGCTGTGACCAAGATGTGGTCATGGGCCAAGGCAAAAAAGAAAACACCGCGCACCCTTCCATGCGGCACGTGGATGAGGAAGCAGGCATTGCCATCACCCTGATTTTGAATCGCCTTCCAGGCGGCATGTTGGCCAAGGGGGCCGCGGGATTGGACTTCCTTGTGATGGTCAACCACCATGAGCTCGCCGCCCACGAGGTAATCGCAACCCTTCGCGGGTTGCCTGAGGTGGCCTTTGTGACGGCCTTGGACCCGGAGGAATGCGGTGCCATGGAACCCCTCACGGTGTTCGATTAAGCCTTCCTCAGCGCATTTCATACCCGAAATCCTTGCATAAACGGCTTCTCCGTCGATTTTTGCAGCCGGAAGGAAACGCCCCTCCACACCCTTACGCGCCGCACCTTATGACGCAACAACAACCGGTTACCAAAAGCACCAAAATCGTGGCCACGCTTGGCCCTGCTTCGTCCTCGGAAGAGGTCTTGACGCAATTGATTTTGGAGGGCCTCAATGTGGCCCGCATCAACTTCTCTCACGGCGCCCACGAAGTGCACGGGGAGACCATCGATACGGTGCGCCGCATCGATGGCGAGTTGGGCACCTACACTGCGGTGTTGGCCGATCTTCAGGGACCCAAATTGCGTGTCGGCGAAATCGCCGGAGGTGAAATGGATCTCGTGGAGGGCGGCACGTTGACGGTCAAAGTCGGCACAGGCGAGGGGAAGGACGGGGTTGTGTACACTGACTATGAAGCGTTTGCCGCGGACGTCAAGGCGGGCGAGCGCGTGCTGTTGGACGACGGCAAACTTGCCCTTCGTGTGCAGGAAACCAACGGGAAGAACACCGTGGTGTGCGAAGTCATTCACGGCGGACCGTTGCGTCCCCGCAAGGGATTGAACTTGCCTGAAACGAAAGTGTCGTTGCCTTGCATCACGCCGAAGGATGCTGAGGATTTGGCCTTTGCGCTGGAGAAGGAGGTCGATTGGATCGGCTTGTCCTTTGTGCGTCGCGCCTCCGACATCTTGGAGCTTCAAGAGGAGATCAAGAAGGCGGGCAAGCATGCCCGTGTGGTGGCCAAAATCGAAAAGCCCGAGGCCATTGAAGACCTCGACGCCATTTTGGAAGCCACCGACGCGGTGATGGTGGCGCGCGGCGACCTCGGGGTCGAAATCCCCATGCAGGAAGTGCCGCTGCTGCAGAAGGAAATCGTGCGCAAGTGCATGGCGATGGGCAAGCCCGTCATCGTGGCCACGCAAATGCTGGAAAGCATGATCGAGTCGGCCACCCCAACGCGCGCCGAGGTCAACGACGTGGCCAATGCGGTGCTCGATGGTGCCGACGCCGTCATGTTGAGCGGCGAAACGAGCGTGGGCAAGTACCCCATCAACGCGGTGCGCGCCATGCGTCAGGTCATCGAAAACATCGAGGCCAAAGGCGAGGTGCAGTATCCGGAACGTCCCCCGTTGTCTCCAGACGACGAGCGGTTCATCTCGGACAGCGTGTGCTACAACGCGTGCCGTTTGGCCCGCCGCACCAACGCAGCGGCGATTGTGACCATGACCTTCTCTGGGTACACGGCCATCCAGGTAAGCAGCCAGCGGCCCAGCGCCAAGATTTACATGTTCACGGCCAACCGTCGGGTGCTGAGCCAAATGAGCTTGGTGTGGGGGGTGTACGCCATGCCTTACACCAAAATGGTCAGCACAGACCACACCATCGCGGACATCAAGTACATCCTGTACAAGGCGGGACGGGTGCGGGAAGGAGACTTTGTCATCCACCTCGCGTCCATGCCAATCGCCGATGCGGGCATGACCAACATGCTCAAGCTCAGCCGAGTCTAAGCAAGCGCCAACAAGGCGGCGCGTCAGGGCGCAGGCCATGGGCGTTATCTTCGCGGGCGCAGCCCGCGTCAAGCGGGCGGCGTTGACCTCAATGACATCCCGCAAGCACCCATGGCGTTGAAATTTCCGGAACGCGGCCCGTTGAACCTTCCCACCCTGGCCAAGGAGTGGTTGGAGGTGTGGGAGCGCGAAAACACCTTTCAGCAGAGCATTGACCGCAGGCCCGCGGACAAACCCTACGTCTTCTTCGAGGGACCACCCTCGGCCAACGGCAAGCCGGGCATTCACCACGTGATGGCCCGCGCCATCAAGGACATTTTTTGCCGCTTTCAAACCCTGAAGGGACATCGCGTGGAGCGCAAGGCGGGATGGGACACGCACGGCCTGCCGGTCGAATTGGGGGTGGAGAAAGAATTGGGCATCACCAAAGAAGACATTGGCACCAAACTGACGGTGGAGGAATACAACGACGCGTGCCGGAAGACGGTCATGCGTTACACCTCGGAGTGGAACGAGCTCACCCGCCAAATGGGGTACTGGGTCGACATGGAAGCCCCGTACGTCACGTACCACACCAAGTACATGGAGTCGGTGTGGTGGCTCCTTGCCCAATTGCACCAAAAGGGCATGCTGTACAAGGGCTACACCATCCAGCCCTACAGCCCCATGGCTGGAACGGGATTGAGCTCGCACGAGCTCAACCAGCCCGGAACCTACCGGGACGTGAAGGACACGACCATCGTGGCGCAATTCCACGCCACTCCCGAATCCCGTGCAGCGCTGCTGGCGCAAGTCGGCTTGGCCGACGACGGTTTGCCGGTCGATTTCCTGGCGTGGACGACCACGCCTTGGACGTTGCCTTCCAACACGGCCCTCACCGTCGGACCGGACATTCGCTACGCGGTGGTCAAGACGACCAACCGCTACACGGAGGCCGCAGGCTACGTGGTGCTGGCCGAAGCCCTCGTGGGCAAGCAATTTGGGGACAAGAAGGCCCCAGCGCACGAAGTGGTGGCCACCTTGGACGGCCGAGACCTCGTAGGCATGCGGTACGAGGCGTTGCTCGATTGGGCCACGCCCATGGATCAACCTGAGAACGCATTCCAGGTCATCCCAGGGGACTTTGTGACTACCGAGGATGGCACAGGCATTGTGCACACCGCGCCGACGTTCGGTGCGGACGACGCCCGGGTGGCCAAAGACGCCGGCGTCCCGGCCATGCTCGTCGACGACGGCACCGGCCATGGCGTGCCGCTGGTGGATTTGCAAGGCCGCTTCCGCGTGGGACCCTTCGCCGGACGTCACGTGAAGGCAGAATTTGACCTGGAGGCGGGGGAAGACGACAAGCCCGTGGATGTGGAGATCGCCATTCTTCTCAAGGAACGCGGACAGGCCTTCAAGGTGGAGAAATACGAGCACAGTTACCCGCACTGCTGGCGCACCGACAAGCCCATCTTGTACTACCCGTTGGATTCTTGGTTCATCCGGGCCACGGAGGCGAAGGAGCGCATGATCGAGCTCAACAACACGATCACGTGGAAGCCAGAGAGCACAGGAACGGGGCGCTTCGGAAAGTGGCTCGAGAACGTAAACGACTGGAACCTCAGCCGCTCGCGCTTTTGGGGCATTCCCTTGCCCATTTGGCGCACCGAAGACGGCACCGAGGAGCGTTGCGTGGGTTCCATTGAAGAACTGAAAACGGCGTGCGATGAAGCCGTGTCGGCCGGTGTCATGGCCTCCAACCCCTTCGCTTCTTTCACGCCGGGGGACATGTCCGATGCGAACTACGACGCGGTGGACCTCCACAAGCACGTGGTGGACGAGGTCGTTCTGGTGGCGAGCGACGGCCGTCCCATGCGCCGCGAGGCGGACCTCATCGACGTGTGGTTCGACAGCGGAAGCATGCCGTACGCCCAGTGGCACTATCCCTTTGAGAACAAGGAGAAGGTCGATGCGGGCGGCGCGTACCCCGCGGACTTCATTGCGGAGGGCGTGGACCAAACCCGAGGCTGGTTCTACACCTTGCACGCCATCGCGACGATGGTGTTTGACCAAGTGGCTTACAAGCGCGTGGTGTCCAACGGCTTGGTGCTCGACAAGAATGGCCAAAAAATGTCCAAGCGCCTCGGCAACGCGGTCGACCCGTTTGAGACGCTGTCGACTTACGGCCCCGATGCGACGCGCTGGTACATGATCACCAATGCCCAGCCTTGGGACAACCTCAAGTTTGACGTGGCGGGCATTGGGGAGGTCCAGCGCAAATTCTTTGGCACCCTGCACAACACGTACAACTTCCTCGCCCTGTACGCCGGTGCAGACGGCTACCAGGGAGGAGAACAGGACGTGCCGTACGCCGAGCGCCCGGAGATCGATCGCTGGATTCTGAGCCGCCTTCAAGGCCTCGTCGAGGAGGTGGACAGCGCGTTCGAAGCGCTCGAGCCGACTCGCGCCGGCCGCGCCATTCAGGACTTTGTGGTGGACGAACTCAGCAACTGGCACGTGCGTTTGAGCCGGCGCCGGTTCTGGAAGGGCGAGATGAACGCCGACAAGCAGAGTGCGTACCAAACCCTCACCACCTGCTTGCGCACGGTGGCCATCCTCGGTTCGCCCATCGCACCGTTCTACATGGACCGCTTGTACCGCGACATCACAGGCCAAGACGAGTCTGTGCACTTGGCGTTGTTCCCTGTGGCCGATGCCGGTCAGCGGGACGAAGCGCTTGAAGCGCGCATGACGTTGGCCCGCAAACTGTCTTCTCAAGTCTTGAGCTTGCGCAAGCGCGAAAAGATCCGCGTCCGCCAGCCCTTGCGCCGCATCATGGTCCCCGCGCTCGACGAGGCGACGGCGGGTCACTTGTCGCTGATCTCCGCCCTGATTCGCAGCGAGGTCAACGTCAAAGAAGTTGAGATTTTGCGCGACGACAGCGCGTTTGTGAAGAAGGCGAAGGCCGACTTCAAGGCGCTTGGCCGTGCCATGGGACCGCGCATGAAAGCGGTGGCCTCGGCCATTGGTGCTATGACTTCGGCCGACGTGGCACAACTCGAACGCGACGGCGTGTTGGCCTTGGACCCTGGAGATGGTCAGGGCCCCATTGAATTGACCACGGCCCACGTGACCATCCAAACGGAAGACATCCCGGGCTGGCTCGTGTCCAGCGAGGGAGGTGTGACGGTGGCGCTGGACGTCACCTTGGACGACGCGCTGCGTGCCGAAGGCTTGGCCCGTGAGCTTGTCAACCGCGTCCAAAACTTGCGGAAAGACGGGGGATTGGACATTTCCGACCGGATTTGTTTGGCCGTGAATGCCGGGGAAGAAATTCGCCGTGCACTCGAGGCCAATTTGGACTATATTCGGACGGAAACGCTGGCCACGGAGGTGACTTGGACTGAAGATGAAGCCGGCGAACACTTGCAGCTCGAAGACGGTGCTTCGGTTTGGGCTCAAGTTGAAAAAAGCTGATTTGAAGCACTTTTGACGAAACGACATGGCTGAATTGCGATACTCAGACAAGGACCTCAAAGAATTTGAGGGTCTCATTCATGAGAAGCTCGCCAGCGCGCGCGAAGACTTGGACCAGCTCCAGCGCTCCTTGTCCCACCGGGACGACAACAGCACGGAGGACACTGCGCCCACGTTCAAAATGATGGAAGACGGCTCCGAGACCATGAGTCGGGAGGAGACCGCACAATTGGCGGCCCGCCAGCAGAAGTTCATCCAAAGCTTGGAGAACGCGTTGTTGCGCATCAAGAACAAGACCTATGGGGTTTGTCGCGTGACCAACAAGCTGATTCCCAAGGAGCGCCTTCGCTTGGTGCCCCACGCCACGCTTTCCATCGAAGCGAAGCAGCGTCAGTGACCCCGACCCTTCGACAGTTGGTGTGGCGCGTCCTCGTGCCCGTACTGGCCATTGACCAGCTCATCAAGGTGTGGATCAAAACGTCCTTCACCGTGGGGGAGCGCTTGGACTTTGTGCCCGGCATTTTGGAACTGCAGTTCATCGAGAACGAAGGCATGGCCTTTGGGTGGGCACTTCCCGGCGTGGCAGGAAAGCTCTTGCTGACGGGATTCCGACTGGTCGCGGCGGTCGCCATCGGGATGTACATCTCTCGTCGCATCAAGGAGAAGGCCCCCAAGGGCTTGTTGTACAGCCTGACCTTTGTGTGGGCAGGCGCCTTGGGCAACATCATTGACAGCGCGATCTACGGCCGGATTTTTGGCCGTTCGGGGTGGGGTACGTTGGCCGAGGTTTGGCCCTCCGAAGGCGGTTACGCGCCATGGTTCCAGGGAAACGTGGTGGACATGTTTCACTTCATCGTGACTTGGCCTGCTTGGTTCCCCGTGGAGGCATGGGCCGGACGAGAGGTCTTTCCGCCCATCTGGAACTTGGCAGACGCGGCCATTTCGGTGAGCGTGATTTGGATGCTCCTGAACCAAAGGAAGTACTTCCCCGTCGTCGCCTGACGACGAACATGGGGTTGGGACAGCAGCTCCCTCTTAGACGAGTTCGGCTTCGGGCGCTTCGACCCAATCGCCGTGTTCCCGAATCAGGTCGATCAAGGCGTTCACCGCTTCATCTTCTGGGACGTTGCGCTTGACGACTTCTTTCTCCTTGTAGAGGGTGATTTTGCCAGGTCCTGTGCCGACGTAACCGTAGTCGGCGTCCGCCATTTCTCCCGGGCCGTTCACGATGCAGCCCATGATGCCAATTTTGACCCCCTTGAGGTGGTGGGTGACGGCACGGATTTTGGCCGTGGTCTCTTGCAGGTCAAACAGCGTCCTGCCGCAGCTCGGGCAGCTGATGTATTCCGTCTTGCTGATGCGGGTGCGGGCGGCCTGCAAAATGCCAAACGACATGGTGTTCCGCTTGGCCAGTGCCGTCTCCGGGGCGTCCACCCACAGGCCATCGCCCAGCCCATCAATCATGGGCCCGCCGAGGTCCGTGGCCGCTTGAAGGGCCAAACGCTCGTCGTCGAGTTCCTGCCAGGTCCGTCGCAACACCACGGGCGCTCCGCAGTCCAGCTCATCCAAGGCGAGCACGGTGGTGCGCAGGTCGACCATGGCGTGAGGGTTGTCGGTTTCGACCACCCAAATGACGTCGCGCCGCATGCGCCCTTGGTCGTCGGACACCCGGCTTTGCAACGCAGGCTGGACCTGAGACCGCTTGACACGAACCCAATGCACCACGCCGTCTTGCGGCGCAGGCAGTGCGGTCCACGCATCGGCGGCATTCCAGAGGGGCTGGTGACGGTCGGGCCGCGCGTCAAGGGCGGTCCAGGCCTCGGCATCCATCAGCACCTGCAGGGTTCCAGGAAGGTCAAACGTCAACGCCCGGCTTCCGGCATACACCACGTCGCACGCGGCGTCGGTCAAATTCCATTTGTCCAACGGCACGCTGTAGCGGTAACCCGCGCCGTACAAGCTTGCAGCTTCCACATCGGCGTCGCGCAGGGTGTGCACGACGACAGGCACGTGTTTGCCGCCCACATTGCCCACCTCCCAACACGCCCGGCGCGTGTATTTGAAGGGATTGAGCGCAGTCTTGACGGGTGCAATGGGGGGATGCCCTTGACGTGCGGCATAGCGCTCCACAAGCATTCGTCCGACGGGCATTTCTGCCTCGGGTTCTTCTGTCAAGCTGACACGCACGGTGTCGCCCAATCCGTCCTCGAGCAGCGTGCCGATGCCGAGGGCCGATTTGATGCGGCCATCCTCCCCGTCCCCGGCTTCCGTCACCCCAAGGTGGAGGGGAAACGCCATGTCTTCTTGGTCCATGCGCGCGACCAAGAGTCGGTACGCTTGGACCATGACCTGTGGGTTGGACGATTTCATGGAGACCACCACATCGAAATACCCTTCATCCACGCAAATGCGCAAGAATTCAAGGGCGCTTTCCACCATGCCCAGCGCCGTGTCGCCGTAGCGACTCATGATGCGGTCCGACAGGGAGCCGTGGTTGGTGCCAATCCGCATGGCGCGTCCAAGCCGCTTGCACTTTTGGACCAGTGGGGTGAATTTTTCTCGGATGCGGACCAGTTCCTCGGCGTACGATTCGTCTGTGTACTCCAAATTTTCGAACCGCTTCTTGTCCGCGTAGTTGCCGGGATTGACCCGGATTTTCTCCACGTGGTCTGCGGCGATATCGGCCGCGTTGGGCGTGAAGTGGATGTCGGCCACCAACGGCGTGTCGTGGCCCGCTGCGCGCAACCCCTCAGAGATGGCGCCCAACGCCTCCGCATCGCGCTTGCTTGGCGCGGTGATGCGCACCAACTCACATCCCGCCTCGATCATTCGAATGCTTTGGGCCACCGTGGCCGGCACGTCCAGCGTGTCGGTGGTGGTCATGGATTGCACGCGAATGGGGTTGTTCCCCCCGAGGGCGGAAGATCCAATCTTCACCTCGCGCGTATTCCGGCGCTGGTAATTGAATGAATCGGGGCAGTAGGCGTCGTGTGTCATCGTGAAGGTTGCGATGTGAAGATAACCGCTGTGACGGGCGGATGTTGTGCTTGTGCGGCCTGTACTTTTGAAACATGCCTGAGACGCCTGCCTTTCCGTCCTCCAACGCCCCGGCCATTGTGGTCGGCGGTGTAGCCTACGGCGACCGTTCTCGGGTGGTGCGGTTGTTGACCCAAACGCACGGTTTGGTGCCGCTTTGGGTGGCCAACGCCGCCAAGCAGAAGGCCTTGTGGCACCCCATGGCGCTGCTGGAGGTGGTGGACCTTCGCCAAGGCAAAGGAGGAGGGCTTTGGACCGCCCGAGAGTGCCGACGTGCGGAACCCCAAATCGCCTACCGCCGCGAGCCCGCCCGATCCGCCGTGGGCTTTTTCGTGGCGGAGGTGTTGTCCGGCAGTTTGGAAGAGGGGGCGCCGGCCCCCGAGCTGTACGACCTGTCCATGCGGGCGGTGAACTGGCTTGAGACGGAGTCCCGTGTGCCTTGGATTCACGTCAAATTCATGGCCGACTTGGTGCATGCCCTCGGCATGATGCCGGGTCCGTGCCCCGGGGGCAAAACGCATTTTGACATCACCACAGGAGAGTTTGTCCCCTCGGAGTTGGCGCCCAAAAACGCCATGGAAGTCGCCACGGTGGCGGGCATGAGGGACATTGTTGGCATGGAGTTTGGTGATGTGGAGTCGCTGAATTGGACGCGGAACGAACGGAAGGCGCTCGTGCTCGGGGGCCATCGTTACGTGCAAGCGCAATTGGGCAAATCAAGAGAACTGAAGAGTTACGATGTGCTGGAAGCCCTCTTTTCGTGAAGTGATGCCGTGGCGCAGTGGCGTGCTGGCGTGCCTTTTGGGCGCCATGCTTTCGGGGCTGTGCGCACAGCAACCGGCTGCGGACAGCACCTCCAAACGCACCGTGTCTCAAGCGAAAGTGACGTCCAATGTGGTCAACAACGTTGCGGTCCAAAGCAACGGCCTGCCCGTGCCGTTCGCGACGGTGTTCAACACCAACACCGGACAAGCTGCCGTGGCCAATGCCGAAGGCGTCGCTGCCGTGCCCGTGTGGGGCGTGAACGACACCTTGCGCATCCAATCCATGGGCTACGAAACGGTGACGCTCGTTCCAGGCACGATGCCCCTCAACCTCATCGAGTTGCCCCAGTCCATGGTGGAGATTGAGGAAGTGGTGGTCCAATCGAATGCTGTGGCGACAGGTGCCATGACCCGGATGACGACGGCGAGCTTGGACCGGATGGCGGCCAAGGTGCCCGTCCTCACGGTTGAAACCACAGGGGAATTGCTTCAAGGTTCGGGCCAAGTCCATTTGCAGATGAGCCAGCAAGGGGGAATCAGCCCTGTGCTGCGGGGTTTTGAGGCTAACCGGGTGCTGTTGATGGTGGATGGGGTGCGCATGAACAACGCCATTTATCGGTCAGGACACCTCCAAAATGCGGGTTCCGTGGATCCGTTTGCCGTGTCCCAAACCCAGGTGATCATGGGGCCCAGCAGTGTGCTGTATGGAAGTGACGCCTTGGGCGGTGTGCTGCATTTCGTGACGCGCCAGCCGGGATTCAGTCCTAGCGGTCTCGAGGTGGAAGGAAAAGTCCTGGGCCAAGGTTCCACCGTCAACGGGGGGTGGGCCGGCCACGGCCATGTGAGTGTCAAGGCGCCCAAATGGGGGGCGTTGACCAGCGTGTCGCGTCGCGCGTTTGGGGAATTGAGAATGGGCACGTGGCGCGCCCACGGCGACAGCACGTGGGGACGTGTTCCCTGGCTGGTGGAACGCATCGAAGGTCGAGACACGCTGGTCGCCAACCCGGACCCCCACGTTCAATCGCCTACAGGCTATGACCAATGGGATGTCCAGCAACGGTTTCGGGCCAAGGTGCCTCGGGGCTACGTCGATGTGAATGTGCAGCACAGCACGACGTCCGATGTGCCGCGTTTTGACGTCTTCAACGATGTGGCGGGGGGTGTGCAGAAGTGGGCAGAGTGGAGTTATGGACCCCAAAAACGAACCCTCTTCGCCACGAACATCGTCCAGGGCATCCGCGGTGCAGTGTGGCAAACCATGGCGAGTTACCAAGCCGTGGAGGAATCGCGCATCAAGCGGCGGTTTGGCCAGGACGACCGCATCACCCAACGCGAGAACTTGGACGTGTGGGGCGTCACGTCGGTGGTCCGCGGTCAGCGACGGAATGTGGATTGGGAGACGGGTGTGGATGGGCAGTGGAATGATGTGGCCTCGGCGGCGAAGGCGTTGAACCTGGTCACGGGTGTGACGCAGGCGGACTTGACGCGCTACGCCGATGGGGGGTCCACGATGCGCACGTTGGGTGCATTTGGTTCGGCCCGTCGGACCTGGGGACCTCACACGTTGCGGGGCGGCGTGCGGTACAGCCACGCCGCGGTTCATTCCACCTTTCTGGACACGACTTGGCTCGACCTTCCGGTGCGCACGTTTGACCAATCGAAGGGCGCCCTGACGGGAAGCGCGTCGTGGAGCGCCAAATGGTCTTCGCAGCTTCAGACCCTGAGTTCGTTGTCCAGTGGGTTCCGACACCCCAACGTCGACGATTTGGGCAAGGTGCGGGAAAAAAACGGCTTCGTGCTGGTGCCCAACGCCGACCTCAAGCCCGAATACCTCTACACGGCGGAGCAAGGCTTGACCTGGTCGCTGCGGCCCCAATCGGATGTGCTGGTAGTCCATGCCGCCGCGTTTGCCAGCCTCTGGCGGGACGCCATTGTCCAAGCGGATGCCTCGCTTGCAGGGGACACCATCCTCGTGATTGATGGCGACTCTGCACGCATCCAGATGAACCAAAACATCGAGCGCGCGTGGGTGCGAGGTGCCCGTGTTGAAGTCTCGGGTCGCCTGTGGCCCAAAACCACCTTCCGCTCGGTCATCAACTGGACGCTGGGCTCGAGTATGGACGACGCGGCCACGCCGCTGTCCCACATCCCTCCAACGTTTGGGGTCGTTGAGGTGGCACGAAAAGGTGCCATGACCCGCTTGAGCACGTCGGTGAGGTACGCGTTCGCCAAGGCCGCTTCGGACTTTGGGCCGGGTTCTACAGACAATTTGCAGGAGGCCCTGCCCGAGGGCTCCCCGGGTTGGGCGACGTGGAACGTGGAAGGCGCCATGCAGGTCACCGACCGCCTCGAAGTGCGCCTGTCGGGATTGAATTTGTTGGACCTTCACTACCGGACTTTTGGGTCGGGCATTTCGGCGCCGGGTCGAAACCTGCGCGCCACACTCTCCGCACGATTCTGAGTACCTTCGAGGCATGCTGTACGCGGAGGTTGTTGGCCACGAGGCGCTGGGCGCCAAACTGCGAGAGTCCGTTCGCTCCGGCCGTGTGGCACATGCCCAATTGTTCGAGGGTCAAGAAGGCGCGGGAGCCTTGGCCTTGGCCCGGGCACACGCCCAGTATTTGACCTGTGAGCAGCCCACGGAAGCGGACAGCTGCGGACGATGCACCTCGTGCAAGGCCCACGCCAAAATGCAGCATCCTGACCTCCACTGGTGCTTCCCCTTTTTCAAGGCGGACGGTCAGGAGAAGGCCACCTCAGAGCCGCACCAAGGCACGTGGCGCGAGGCCATGCTCGAAGGACCTTACCTCGGCGTGGAAGACTGGCTCGACCGCTTGGGCGCAGACCGCAAACAGCTGTTCATTTCCGTCGACGAGGCGCTTGAGGTGAATCGCAAACTGGGCTTGAAGGCCTTTCACGGAGGGTGGAAGGTTTGGATTTGCTGGCTTCCGGAGACCATGCGGGTCGACACGGCCAACAAGTTCCTGAAGCTCATGGAGGAGCCCACGGACCGCACAGTCATGCTCTTCGTGACCCAGCACCCCGACCGATTGTTGGCCACCATCCGGTCACGCGTTCAGCGCATCCACGTGCCCAACCTGCGTCCCGAAGAAGCGGCGCAAGGACTTGTGCAACGGTGGGGTGTGGATGCGGACATGGCCGCAAGTTTGGCCCATGTTTCGGATGGCAACTTGGCCCAGGCCTTGCGCATGGCAAAAGCCGGGCAGGATCAGCCTGACCTCGAGCGCTTCTCTGCATGGATGCGGTCTTGTTGGGCCCGGGATGGCCGCGCCATGGTGGAGGGGTCCGAGTCCTTTGCATCGTTGGGCCGAGAAGGCCAAAAGCGGTTCCTTCACTACGCCTTGCACCTGGTCCGCCAAAGCATTGTGGGCCACTACGGCGCCAAGGAGCTCGTGCGTTTGACGCCAGCCGAAAGCGCCTTCCTCGCCAAGTTCAGCAAGTTCATCCACCACGACAACGTGATGGCGCTACGCGAGGCGTTGGAAGAGGCACACAGCGATGTGGCAGGAAACGTGAACGGCAAGCTGGTGTTTGTCGATTTGAGCCTCCGCGTTCACCGATTGTTGCGCCTGCCGGCGAGTGTGGATTGACCTTCCGGTCTTACCTTCGGACCATGGGATGCGCAACGTGTAGCAAGGGGGCAGATGGTTTGCCCAGAGGATGCAAGAACAACGGACGTTGTGGAACGTGTGGATGCGGGTCGATGACTGTGTTTGATTGGCTCGAAGGCATCCCCCTCCCAGATGGTTCGTCGCCCTACGATGTGGTGGAATTGCGGTTCAAGAACAACCGCAAACAGTACGTCCGTCGCCCCAACGCCTTGACGGTCCATGTGGGCGACGTGGTGGTGGTGGATCTCCAGCCCGGACACGATGTCGGGGTGGTGAGTTTGACGGGAGAGTTGGTGAAAAGCCAGCTGAAGCTCCGCAAAATCAAAGACGACCATGAGCTCAAGCGCATTGACCGCAAGGCCGATCAGGACGATTTGGCGCTTTGGCACACCGCCCGCCAACGCGAGGAAGACACCCTCCGTGAAGCCCGCCAAATCATTCGCAGGCTCGGCATCAGCATGAAGCTGACCGACGTCGAATACCAAGGAGACAACGCCCGTGCGACGTTCTACTACACGGCAGAGCAGCGGGTCGACTTCCGAGACTTGGTTCGGGAATTGGCCAGCACCTTCGACATCCGCATCGACATGCGCCAAATTGGAGCCCGCCAAGAAGCGGCGCGCATTGGCGGCATCGGCGTGTGCGGCCGCGAACTGTGCTGCACGTCTTGGTTGAAGGACTTCCGTTCCGTCAGCACGGGTGCAGCACGTTACCAGCAGCTTTCGCTCAATCCTGGCAAGCTTGCTGGCCAATGCGGGAAGCTGAAGTGCTGCCTGAATTTTGAGCTCGACCAGTATGTGGAGGCGGTCAAGGAATTCCCGTCACCCAACGCCAAGATTCGCACGCCCAAGGGCAAGGCGGTGGTGTTCAAGATGGACATCTTCAAGCGCCTTGTCTACTTCCTGCAGCTTGGGGAGCCCGGCACGTCGCCCATCGCCATGAACGTCGAAGACGCCAACGAGTTGATCGCCGCTTCAGCCAAAGGGGATGTGGTGGGCTCACTCGCCTCCTACGAACTGGAGGAAGAACCTGAGGAAGTGGATTCAAGCTTCGGCAACGTGGTGGGCCAGGAAAGCCTGACGCGTTTTGACGAAGCCAAACGCAAGCGTCGCAGAAACAAGCGCCGGGGCAAGCCCGGTGGGGACAAAGCTTCCGCCCAGGGTGGAAAGCGTGGCCAAGGCGGCCAGCGCTCCCCCAAAGGTTCGGCCTCCGAAGGAGGAAAGTCCGAGGGCGCCAAGCCGAGTCGGGGTCGGGGCAACCGCCGGCGACGAGGTGGGCAAAGCTCCAAAGGCGGCAACAAACCTCCGGAATCGTGAGGTTGTGGTGGGCGGCCGCGGCATGCGCCGTGGCCATTTGTGGATGCAGCGAGCCTCCGTTGTTGGCCGAGACCCGAGACATCGAACTTTCGGGTTGGGAGAGTGCGGAAAGCGCCGTGTTTCATTGGGACATCCAGGACACCCTTCAACGCCACGACGTCCTGCTTGACGTTCGTCACAGCCAAACCTACCCCTACTCCAACCTCTACGTCTTCTTGACCTACCGCTTTCCCAACGGGAAATCGCGTGTGGACACGGTGGAATGCACCTTGGCCGACGAGCGCGGGCGCTGGCGCGGGAGTGGATTTGGGGACTTGGTGGATCAGCGTTTCATGCTGAATCAAGGGGTTCAATTCCCTCTGAAGGGCCGATACGGCCTCGAAGTAAAGCACGGCATGCGTCAAGATCCGTTGCCGTCTGTGGCCAACATCGGCCTGAGGCTGGAGGCCTACCAAGGCGTTTCGCGTCCCTGAGCACGCAACCCAACGTCGCCGATTTAGGTCTCAGTAGGGAAGGACGTATCTTGCCGTCCCTGCAAACCTGATTGATTCTTCGAATTCATGACATTCTCTCTCCGCCCTTGGACACTCACGTTGCTCTTGAGTTTGCTGTCCAAGTCTTTCATCGCCCAAACACACACCCACGACGGCGTCACGCCTTGTGGCCTGAATGACGCGGAAGAGATGTTGTTTTTGCGTCGGCCTGAGACGCGCAACGCCGCCATCGAGGCCACACGTGCGCTTGAGCTTGAAACGCAACAAGGTGCCACGGCAGCCCAACGGGAAGATGTGTTGATCATCCCCATTGTCTTTCACGTCATTCACTTCAACGGTCCTGAGAACATTTCCTCGGCCCAGGTTCATGACGCGGTGGATGTGTTGAACACCAACTTTCGCGCACTCAACGCCAACATCGACGAGGTCATTCCCGAGTTCGAGGACATCGTGGCGGACATTGAAATCGAGTTCCGTTTGGCCCAGCGCGATCCCAACGGCAACTGCCACCCTGGCATCAACCGCATCGTCAGTGAATTGACCTACGTCGGGGATTCTGAGATGAAGGAGCTCATCCAATGGCCACGCAACAAGTACCTCAACGTGTGGGTGTGCGAATACGCCGCAGGTGCGGCAGGCTACGCCCTCTACCCCGGCTCGGTGGATGGATGGAACGCCGACCAAGACGGCATCGTCTTGCAGCACAGCTACTGTGGGTCCATCGGCACCGCCAACTTGTACCGTTCGCGAACCTTGACCCACGAGGTGGGCCACTGGCTCAATCTTCGTCACCCTTGGGGCAACAGCAACAACCCGGGTCTTGCAGACAACTGCGATGAGGACGACAACGTGTCGGACACCCCCAACACCATCGGGTGGACCAATTGCGGGAACCTCTACGGCGAGACGTGTGGCTCCTTGGACAACGTCCAGAATTACATGGACTACAGCTACTGCGGTCGCATGTTTACCCAAGGCCAAAAGGACCGCATGCGCACGGCAGCCCTGTCCTCTGTGGCCCAGCGAAACCAGTTGTCTACGGCGGCCAACCTTCAAGCCACAGGCGTGCTTGGCGAAGACATCTTGTGCGAGGCCACCTTCGATGTGGACCGACGCCTCATCTGTGTGGGAGACAGCGTGAAATTCACAGACCAGAGCTACCACAGTCCGTCCAGCTGGTCGTGGAACTTTGGAGATGGCACGGTCACGGCTGGCGCGGCAGGAGATGGCGTGCAAGAGCTTTACCACACCTATACGGAAGCGGGCTTGTACGACGTGACTTTGACGGTCGGCAACGGTACGGACGAGGTGGCCGGCACGGTCTCAGAAGCCGTCTATGTGATGGACGCAGGCGAAATGGACTTGCCCTTGAGCCAAGGCTTCGAGGCCGGCGAATTCCCGAGCAACCAATGGTTCATCGAAGACCCGCTGAACGATGGCACGTGGGAGTTGACCGACGATGCCGCAGCCACCGGTTCGCGCTGCATGTTCATCGAGAACTGGGGCAACAACGTGGAATTCAACGACGACTTCCTCCGCACCGCCACCATGGACATGAGCGGCATGACCGAGATCCACGTGAACTACAAGTGGGCCTATGTGCACAAGGGCACGTCGGAAGCCTCCGAGACAGACGACCGTTTGCGCGTCAGCGTGACGGGCGATTGCGGCAACGATTGGGACCTCCGACGGATGCACCGTGGATTCACGGATTTGCCTTCCGCAGACCCCACGCCGTTCCCTTGGACACCTTCTGGGCCGGAAGAGTGGAACGAGTACACCATCGTGCTCGACAACGAAGAGTACCTCACGGAATTCTTCCGCGTTCAATTTGAGTTTGAAAGCCGTTTGGGCAACAACATTTTCCTCGACGACATCAACGTGCAAGGATTTGGCAACACCGACGTGGCGGAAGCGATGAACGGCTTGACCAAATCGTGGACGTTGGCGCCCAACCCCGCAGCCATGTCGTCGGTCATTTCCTTCCAAACCCGAGAGGGTGGCGTGGCCGAATTGACCCTCCAGGACGCGTCTGGCCGGGTGCTCTCTTCCACCCCGCAGACCCTGTCTGCGGGCAGCCACGATTGGCAAGTCGACGCCCCTGAGACCCCAGGGGTGTACCTGCTTCGTTTGACAACGGCAGGAGGGGCACAGCGCACGTGGCGCTGGGTCATTCAGTAAGCACACTCCGCATGGACACAAAAAAGCCCGCCAAACGGCGGGCTTTCTTTTTTTGTCTTCCAGCAGGTTAGGAGGGAAGGGTCACTCTTTGCTTCCAATCACTATGGACACACAGCCTTCATGCAAGATGGCGGCGTCAGTGTCGGGCACCTTGACACGGAAACGAAGTCGTTGGGCGTTTTCCATTCGGAAGTCCAAGTGGTCGGACCCGTCGGAGTTGCTCCAAATGCGAATGTTCTGTTCGTCGACCACGTCGAATTCCACCGCGCCGAGCACGGGGTGGGCGCAAATGGCCACGCGGTAGTCACTGCCTCCAAGGAAGGTCAGTTCGAGTTCTGCTTCATCTCCAGGGATGAGGACCGCGGAGTTGTAGTTGTCGTTTTGGACGTAGCCTTCCAAGAGGGGGAGGCAGTTCTTTTTGGTGAAGTTGCGGCACTGCGCGTTGGCTTGTGCAGCGAAGAGGGTCACCAAGGCGAGCAGGAGAGTGGTTTGCTTCATGTTGATGGACTTTACGCTCATTTCACAAGTTGGTTACGTGCGGTGGTCACCGCTTCGGTGATTTGGGCCAAAACTTCCTCACTCGTCGTGTAGCGAGGTCCGCCGCCAATGATGATGGCGCCTCCGCTCTTGCTGATGTCGCTGCTCGCCTCCTCTCGGGTGACGGCATCAAACGCAGCCACCACGGGCTCGAGGGTTTGGATGACTGTGGTCAGGCCAGGAGATTGCTCGTAGCTGCTCACCAGGTCGATGACGTCTTCCATGACGAGCTTCTGCTCGGCGATGCGCGTCCGGAGCTCTTCGTTGGCGCTGTCGGTGTGACGCGTCGCCAGGTAGAGGCTTTCCAACCACCCCGCCGCGACCACCATGCCACTCAGGTCTTCTTGACCGTTGGACTTGAGGCGCTCGTTCAAGTTGAAAAAGGCTTCAGAGACAATGGCCACCAAGGAATCTTGGCGCGCGCGGTTGGCTTCGGCGCGTTCGAGCATGTCGTCTCCGATGACGTCACCCACACCGAGGTCGCGTGCCAAGCTTTTGACCACTTCGAGGTAGGTCAAGGACACAGCGTTCTCTTCAAAAATGGTGGCGTAGCTGAGGTCTGCGCCGTAGATGCCGAGGTTCACTGCTTGCCGGTCTGCCGTCACGTAGTTGGAGGCAGACATGGCCGAGTGAAGGTGGTCCAAAGAGAAGGACGCGCCTGTGCGTTGAACGATGCGGGCCGTCTCCATCGGTGTGGGGGCGGCACGGAATATCTTTTTGAGGCGCTTGGTCCGTTGGGTCACGGACGCACCTTCTGACAGGGAGTCTCCTGAGGTGGTTGGCCCCTGAGGTCCACCACAGCCCGCCAAGACGATCATGCCGGCGGCGAGGCTGAGAAACAAGGAATTGCGAAGCTTCTTCATGCGTGTTGGGATTGGTACGAAATTGGGAGTGCTTCCCCAGCATACGCATGACCGCCCTGAAAAGTTCTGCACGTCGGGTTGTGTACCGACAACACCCAAAAGGTCAGTGTGCCTCGAGCCAAGTTTGGCCGTGAGACACCTCCACATCGAGGGGGACGGAGAGCTTGACAGCCCGCTCCATGCACCGCACCAGCAGGGCTTTCACGTCGTCCAATTCCGACTCCACGGCGTCCACCACGAGTTCATCGTGCACCTGCATGATGAGTTTGCTTTCCATGCCTTTCATCTCCCGATCGACCTCGATCATGGCCACTTTGATGATGTCCGCGGCCGAGCCTTGGATCGGAGTGTTGACGGCATTTCGTTCCGCAAAAGCCCGAACCACCGCGTTGTTGCTATGGATGTCGGGCAGGGGACGACGGCGGCCCAACAATGTGGTCGCGTACCCGGCTTCTCGTGCCTGAGCCACGCAGGTTTGGGTGAAGGCTTCGAGGCCAGAAAACTGGCTGTGGTAGGCTTCAATGATGGCTTTGGCTTCTTTCCGCGAAATGCCCAAGTTCTCCGCCAACCCAAAGGCTCCTTGGCCGTACAAAATGCCAAAGTTCACGGCCTTGGCCTGGCTCCGCTGTTCACGTGACACCTCATCCAACGGGACGCCAAACACCTTGGCGGCCGTGGCGGCGTGAATGTCTTCCCCCTTCTGGAAGGCTTCGATGAGCCCCTGTTCTTCGCTCATGGCTGCGGCGATGCGCAACTCCACTTGGCTGTAATCCGCCGCGACCAACACGTGGTTGGCGCTGCGGGGCACGAATGCCTTGCGGATTTCACGTCCTTGCGCCGTCCGGATGGGAATGTTCTGCAGGTTGGGGTCTTTGCTGCTCAGACGTCCCGTCGCCGCCACCACCTGCATGTATGTCGTGTGAACGCGGCCCGTCTCCGGATGAAGGAGGGAGGGGAGCGGCTCGACGTAGGTGGACCGAAGTTTTTTCAGCTTCCGGTACTCCAACACCTTGCCCACGATGGGATGCTTGTCCTTGAGTTTGCTGAGGACGGCTTCGCTGGTGGGGTATTGGCCGGTCTTGGTTTTTTTGACCTTGGCGGGAATCTCGAGATGCTCAAACAACACATCCCCCAACTGCTTAGGAGAGTCCACGTTGAACGGCACGCCGGCGTGCCCTTGAATGGATTGTTGCAAGGCGTCCAATTCTTGGGCGAGCGTGTCACTGAACTGGGCCAAATGCGCGGTGTCGAGCGCCACGCCTTCCAATTCCATGTCCATGAGCACGGAGAGCAAAGGCATCTCCACATCGCGGAACAAGGCGGTGAGGCCTTCTTCTTCGAGCTTGGGGATCAGCACGTCGGCGAGTTGCAACGTGATGTCGGCGTCTTCGCAGGCGTAGTTGACCACCTCGGAGGGTGGAATGTCGGCCATGGACTTTTGGTTCTTGCCCTTTTTCCCCAGCAGGTCTGTGATGGGAATGCATTGGTAGTCCAAAAAAGCCTGCGCCAAGGCATCCATGCCGTGGGGTTGGTCGGGCTCGAGCAGGTAGTGGGCGACCATGGTGTCTTCCAAGTTCGCTTGGGTAAGGTCCACGCCGTGACGCGCCATGATTTTGCCGTCGTACTTCAAGTTTTGGCCCACGATGGTGAGCTTGGGGTCTTCGAGCAAGGGCTTGAAGATGTCCCGAATGGGGGGCCACGTGCTTGGGTTGACAGGGACGTAACTGCCCGTGTGGGCTTCTGCACTGAAAGACATGCCCACCAAAGACGCCTCCATGGCATTGAGCCCCGACGTTTCGGTGTCAAAGGCAAAGCGCTTGGCTTGGGTGAGGGTCTTCACCAACGCCTTCATGCCGGCGTCGTCGTCCACCAAGCTGTATGTCACCTTGTCGGGGTCGAGCGCGCCGAGGGTGGAGGCGGCCGGGGCCACGTCCATGGCGGCGTCAAACATGCTCAATTGCCCTTCGCTGTCTTGGCTGTTGGAAGCCGAACGAGGTGTCGGGTTCGCCGAAGCGGCAGGCGCAGGCGCAGTGGTGACGTCGCCGAGGATTCGGCGAGACAGGGTGCGGAACTCCAATTCCTCCAAGACGGGTGCAAGCACATCGGCGTTGGCCGGCTCAAGGGCCATGGCGGGAAAGTCCTCGTCAAAGTCGATGTCCAACACGATGGTGGCCAATTCTCTGCTGAGAAACGCCAGCTCACGGTTCGCCTCGACCTTCTCTTTCATCTTCCCCTTGAGCTCGTGAACGTGCTCGTACAAGCCTTCCATCGAACCGTAGGCCTGCAGGAACTTGATGGCGGTTTTTTCTCCCACACCAGGCACGCCGGGGATGTTGTCCGCCGAATCGCCCATCAACCCCAGCAAATCGATGACCTGCTTGGGGTCTTCCAGGCCGTAGCGCTCACGCACTTCTTCAGGACCCCACACGCTTGCGGGATTGCCACCCCGTCCAGGTCGGAACATCCGAATCTTGTCCGTCACAAGTTGGGCGAAGTCCTTGTCCGGCGTCATCATAAAGACGTCAAACCCTTCCTTCTCTGCGCGCTTCGCGAGGCATCCAATCAAGTCGTCTGCTTCGAATCCCGGGGCCTGCAACACGGGAATCCGCATGCCTTCCAGAATTTTGACAATCCAGGGCACACTGAGCTTGATGTCCTCAGGGGTCTCGTCCCGGTTGGCCTTGTAGTCTTCGAATTGTTCGTTCCGCAGGGTCGGCCCCGGAGGGTCAAACACCACAGCCAGGTGTGTGGGTTGCTCCGAGCGGATGACCTCGAGCAAGGCGTTGGTGAAACCAAACACCGCAGACGTATTCATGCCTTTGGTGTTGATTCGGGGGTTCTTGATGAATGCATAGTAGGCGCGGAAAATCAGCGCATAGGCATCCACCAAAAAGAGTTTTTTCTCAGAGGGAGGGGTGATCATGAACGGGGGTTCTTTACGAGGGGCACTGCGCTGCAGGCCTCTCCAAACATCAAGCTGCGCACCACAGGTCCGACATGGGCGGTGAACGCCACGAGGGTGGCTGGACCACCCGCCGTGGCACATCCTTTGACGATGACGCGTTGGTCACGATAGTCGTCCAGGTCGAGTTGGGTGACGGCCATGCGCCATGCGTGTGCGCGGGCATCCTCCACACTCCCCACCAAGGCCGTGGCGCCGAGGGCATTGAGTTTGGCGGTGACAAGCATCCAAGCCCAATCGGGAAGGATGGCTTCGGTGCTGCACGTCAGGGCAACGATGTGGCCTGCAAGCGCACTGGCATCCCAGGCCTTGACGTGGTCGCGAAAGGGTTGTTCTCGAAGAAGGACGCCTTGGTCAAGCCAGGTGCTCAAATCCACCACGTCCACCGGAGGCGGGGTCAGCAACGACGCCAAATCCAATTGGATCAGTCCACTCTTTTCGACACGGTTGACGATGGGTCCTTCCATGTCCCGAAACTACGTCACGGGAAGGGCTGGAAAAAGGACGGAATCAGGCAATTCTCATGCCCGCGTCTGCGGATGCAGCGCGTGCTTCGCACATGGCCACGGCTTTTTCGACGATGGCGTCTGCATCGTAGCCACACTCCTTGTAGAGTTGGGCCTGAGAGCCATGCTCGATGTACCGGTCGGGCACCCCGAGGCGCGCCACCTTGGCGGCGTATCCGTGCTCCATGGCCCACTCGGTCACAGCGCTGCCCATGCCGCCCTGAACACAACCATCTTCGACGGTGATCACGTCCTTGAAGCGGCCAAACACCTCGTGCAGAAGTACGTCGTCCAGCGGCTTGACAAAACGCATGTCGTAGTGGGCGGCCTGAATGCCACGCTTTTCGAGCGTTTCGGCAGCCTCGGTGGCTTCCTTGCCAATGGCGCCGATGCTCAAAAGGGCCACGTCGTTGCCGTTTCTCAGGCGTCGGCCACGGCCGATTTCGACCTCTTCAAACGGGGTTTGCCAATCCACCATGGAGCCTGTGCCGCGTGGGTAGCGAATGACGAACGGACCATCGTGCTTTTGCGAGGCGGTGTACATCAAGTTGCGCAGCTCTTGCTCGTCCATGGGTGCGCTGACCACGAGGTTGGGAATGCATCGCATGTAGGCCATGTCGTACACCCCGTGGTGGGTGGGGCCGTCGGCGCCCACAAGGCCGCCTCGGTCCAAACAGAAGACCACGTGCAGGTTCTGAATGGCCACGTCATGGATGACTTGGTCGTAGGCACGCTGCATGAACGTGGAGTAGATGTTGCAGAAGGGCACCAAACCACGTGTGGCCATCCCCGCACTGAACGTCACGGCATGCTGTTCAGCGATGCCCACGTCGAAGGCGCGGTCAGGCATTTCCTCCATCATGAATTTCAGGCTGCACCCGGAAGGCATGGCCGGCGTAACCCCGACGATGCGACGGTCGGCCTTGGCCAATTCAATGATGCTGTGCCCAAACACGTCTTGGAACTTGGGCGGCTTGGGGGTGTTGTCCCCGCCTTTGAGGATTTCACCTGTTTCCTTGTTGAAGAGGCCAGGCGCGTGCCATTTCGTGGGGCTTCCGGCCTCGGAAGGCGCGTATCCGGCACCTTTCCGGGTCACCACATGAAGCAGCTTGGGTCCAGGGATGTCTTTCAAATCGGCGAGCACCTTCGTGAGGTACTCCACGTCGTGGCCATCCACCGGACCGAAGTACCGAAAGTTCAGCGACTCGAAGAGGTTGCTTTGCTTCAGGACTGCGCTCTTGATGGCGTTCTCGACTTTTTGGGCAATGGCCTGGGCATTGGGCCCAAACTTGCTGATGCGTCCCAACAATTCCCACACTTCGTCCTTCACCTTGTTGTAGGTGTGGGACGTCGTGATGTCGGTCAAATACTCTTTCAGGGCGCCCACGTTGGGGTCGATCGACATGCAGTTGTCGTTGAGGATGACCAACATGTTGGTGTCCTCCACGCCCCCTTGGTTGAGGCCTTCGAAGGCCAAACCGCCGGTCATGGCCCCATCGCCGATGACGGCCACATGTTGGACGTCGCGCTGCCCGTTGTGGCGGCTGCCGACGGCCATGCCCAGTGCGGCGCTCACGCTCGTGCTGCTGTGCCCCACGCCAAACGTGTCGTATTCGCTTTCGCTGCGCTTGGGGAAGCCGCTGATGCCTTTGTACTGGCGGTTGGTGTGGAAACGCTCGCGTCGTCCCGTCAAAATCTTGTGGCCGTAGGCTTGGTGTCCGACGTCCCACACGATTTGGTCTTCGGGGGTGTTGAAGACGTAGTGCAAGGCCACGGTCAACTCCACAACGCCAAGGCTGGCGCCGAAGTGACCTCCCTTTTCAGACACCACATCAACGATGAATTGGCGCAGCTCATCGCTGACTTGTTGCAATTCCTCGGGCTTGAATTTGGCCCGCAGGTCCGCAGGAAATTCAATCTGCGAAAGAAAGGGGCCGGCAGCGTAAGCATCCATGGGTCTGAGATTCAAGGTTGGAGGGATGTAACAAATCTAACCCCTTGAGGTTTCCTGAGACTCCAAAAGACGCCAAATCCCCTCAGGCTCAACCGTCCCAAGGTGCCAAAAAGGGTGGTGTGTTCTCGACTCAGGCGAGCACCTGCTCGGCCAATCCTTGGAGGATGGCGCGGCCGTCGGCGTTGGCGAGGTCGTCGCTGCAAGCACGCTCCGGGTGGGGCATCATGCCGAAGACGTTTTTGCCTTCATTGCACACGCCGGCGATGTTGAGGAGCGCGCCGTTGGGGTTGCTCATGGCGTTGACCGCACCGTTTTCGTCGCAATATTGGAACAAGATTTGATCGTTGTCCTGCAAGCCCTTCAAGCCATCGTCGCCAATGAAGTAGTTGCCTTCGCCGTGGGCGATAGGAATCACAAGCGGCGTCTCGGTGTCGCATCCTGCCGAGACGGAGGCAGTGCGGGACACGGGCTTGAGGTGCACGTTGCGGCAAATGAATTTGCGGCTTTCGTTGTGGCGAAGCGTCCCGGGAAGGAGCCCGGCTTCGCACAGGATTTGGAACCCATTGCACACGCCCATCACGCGGCCGCCGCCATGGGCAAACGACACGACTTCCTCCATGATGGGAGAGAAGCGCGCGATCGCGCCGCTGCGGAGGTAGTCTCCGTAACTGAAACCGCCGGGAAGCACAACGGCTTCAACGCCTTGCAGGTCTCTGTCTTTGTGCCAGAGCTGCACCACGTTGAAGCCGAGGTCGTGGCTCAGCGCATGGACCATGTCCATGTCGCAGTTGGAGCCGGGGAAGGTGACAACACCAATCTTCATGGTGCGAAGTTCGGCATTGTCACCTTCCTGTGCACGCGTTTAGCGCACCATTTTCCAAGTCCGAATGCTGTTGGTGGGTTCGTGCACCAAACGCAACAACACCAGTGCGGGCCATTGGTCGCCTTCGATCCAGATTTGGCCGTTGCCATCGGCACCCACAGGCGTGCACAGCTGACGTCCAGTCAAGTCGAACACGTGGACCTTCATGCCTTCGCCAGCGGGCCCCAAGTCCATCATCCATCCTGACTCGGTGGTCACGGGGGCGTGGATTTCGGTCAAGTTTCCTTCGGCCACATTGGTCACGAGGTTGCCCAAGTCGTCGTTGGTGCTGCCCTCACCTTGGCTTGCCACCACGGTCTTGCGGACGGTGTGGCTGCACTTGTCGTTCCACACGTTCAGGAATACGTCGTAAGCACCCGCAGCCTCAAAGGTGTGCGTGGCGTGGAAATCGTAGCTCGGGGTTTCTGTGTCGCCGAAGTACCACGTTTGGCCTGTGATGTTGCCTTCGGAGGTGTTGGTGAAAGACATGGTCATGCCATTCACACCGTCGGTCAACCCGGCACTGGGCGCCGTGAAGTTGGCCTCTACTGTGGGAGAATCTTCCACCATCACGCGCACGTCTTTGGTGCAGCCGTTGTCGTCTGTGACCACCGCGTAGTACTGGCCACCGGCCAAGCCACTCAACGACGTGCCTTCCGCGCCGTGATCCCATGCGACGGTGATGTCGCCTGAACCGCCAGACACCTCCAAATCGATGGCGCCTGCATCGTGTTCACCACACGTCATCGGCGTGGTGGTCACGGCCACTTCCAAGTCGGAAGCCTCTGTGAGAGTGGCCTCCGTGCTTTTGGCAGGGCAGCCGTCGTTCACATCGTCGCTGTACGTCACCGTGTACGTTCCCGTAGGCAAGTTGGTCACGTCAAAATCCTCGCTCGCGGTGATGGATTCCACCAACGTGCCCTCTTGGTTGTACACGTCCACGGTCCACGTCGCGCCTGACGTGCTGGTCATGTTGAATCCAGCCACACCGGTTCCGTCGCAACCAGGAGACACGGCCGTCACGTCCAATTGAGGGCTCAAAGCCACTGTGACGCCGGTGGACTTTTGACATCCAGCCTCATCGGTCACGGTCACTGTGTATTCACCAGCTTCCACGTTCGTCAAGTTGGCTTCTTGGGTGCCATTCGACCACATGTAGGTCACCGCGCCAGTCCCGCCCAAAAGCGTGGTGGATGCAGAACCGGGTTGATCGCTGTCACACATGGGTTGGCTTGCGCTGGTCAACGTCATGGGGACAGGCTGCACCACGGAAACTTCTTCCGTTTCAGGCGCACATCCGTAGGCCCCCAACAGTTGCATTTCCACCGTGTAGATTCCAGTGGAGACATTGTCAAAGAACAAGGGAGTCTCCTGGTCCAATTGGGCATCCACTTCCACGCCTACCTCGTCACGCAGGATGACGTTGTATCGCGCAGATTCGTGCATGGCGTCCACCTCAATTTCCGCATCCTCGATGCCGTCACATGTGCCGTCGGTGGAGGTCACCAAAACTTCAGGTGCGGACAACACCGTCACGTCCAAGGTGTCCTTGCAACCGAAGTCGTTGGTGGCCACCACGGTGTAGGTTCCACCTTGCAATCCAGAGATCTCTGCGCCTGTCGCCCCGTGGCTCCAGTCGTAGGTCACATCCTCTGTGGCCACATTGGCCACCACGGTGCCGCCGTCGCCACAATCGTGGGTCACGTCCGTGGCGATGGCCAAAGAAGTGGGGCGAATCACAGTGTGCGCGCCCGCCACGGCGCCACATCCCATGGTGCCCTGGTTGTCGATGGCGTAGGTGTAGGTGCCTGAGGCCAAGTCGCCAAACATCACGCCGACACCTTCGTCATCCAATGTGCCTTCGAAGCTGTTTTCTTGGGCGTCAGTGAGGGTCACCGACCAGGGTCCATCGCCCGTAGGCAACACCTCAATTTGGGTTGGGCCTTCGCCCTCGCAACCCGGTGAAGCGAACTCGACACGCGATGGAGGCAACAAGTAAAGGGTTCCCACGATGTACGTGTGGTTCTCGCCAGAACTCAAATCATTTTCGATCAACGCACCCATCTCTAGGGGCTGAGGCTCAGCTTCATCTGTCAATTGAATGAAAACGCAGCCTTCATTCCAATCCAAGTTGGTCACCTCAATGCTGAAAGCGCCGTCGAATGGATCGTTGGCTCCCAACGTGAGTTCAAATGCCGCAATCGGCTCGCGGTCGAAGTCAACTTGAGCAATGCCATGTTTGTTTGCCAGCGCGTCCTCCAGGTACAAATCGCACGCGCTGTACGGTGAGGTCGCATTCATGCCGTCTTCCGTGGCGTTGAACTCCAGGGAGGCACCCTCCGAGATCGCGACTTTGCATTCATCTCCGAAGCCACTGGGGTTTGACACGGCAAAAGTGATGCTTCCGTCCAACGTGACCGAGCTCGTGGCAAAAGTGCCGTTGGGCGTCGCGTCGGAACTGTTCAGACTGAATGCCTGTCCTTGTGCGGCATCTGTTGGGGTGTACTCGCAGGCCACGCTTGGCTGCAAGGTTGGGCCCATGCCATTGGTGGACAAACCGTCCACATAGATGTCCCACTGAAGCGTGTTGGTATTCCAGCAACGCAACGCAATGCGGTCTTGGCCCATTTGGGCGTCAAGTTGTTCCAAGTCGTAGTTGCCATGGGTGGTATTTCCGAACAAGCCAGAGAAAGATCCTGCAGCCACCTCCATGCTCACCTCACGTGCAGGCATTGTGCCGGAGTAAGTGAGTGTGTATGTTTCTCCAGGTTGCAAAGAGAGGTAAAGACCTTCCCACACCGGCAAAATGTCATCTGCAGACCCGACTTTTTGGTAATTGTAAAACGCATCGGCACTCCAGTAGGCAATGTTGGCATTGCCCGTTTCCACATCGGCCCCGGCAAACCCAATCGTCGGGAAATCGCCCACCAATTCCGACACAGCCACCCCCTCGAGGCCAAGGGCAATGCGGTGTTGCACGATCGGGGTGGTGCGGTTGGCAATGGCGGGCAAGATGATCTGGCGTGTGACCAGTCCCAAAACCTGCGCATCAGGTGAACGCATCACAGTTGCGCGGCCTTGTTCATTTTCCGTCAAGGTCAATTCACCAAGCGCGTCAACAATGTTGACCGTGGAGTTGTCGACATCCAAGTTGCCTTTCACGGTCACGCTTCCCTCGATGTTCAGCGTCGTGTTTTGAACCGACAACGACCCCAAGGTCATGTTGCCATCCAACACTTGGTTGCCCAAAATGTCATTGGCGACCAACGTCGTTGAAGTCAGCTCGGATGCTCCGAATGCCCCGAAGTTCCCAGAGAACGTCATGGTGACGCCGACGAGATCAAGCAGCGTGCCCGCAGGCTCAATGAGGAGAGAATGAAATTCCACGTCTCCAATCATGGAGACTTCGTGGGCCACAAAGACGTTGTCGCCTGCCGTAGGAACGCAATTGCAGTCCCAGGTGTTGGCTTCTGACCAAATGCCGCGAGCCACCGAAGTGATGTTCGAGCGATCTCCGCGGGATTGCAGAGTAGACAAACTGGCGGGGACCATCTCAGTACCTTCGATGTCGTGAGGTACTTGCTGCTGCTCCTGCCAGATGGCGTGCGCCTCTTGCAAGGCAGCGGGATCAATCGCGATGGCAGGGTGTTCGAAGTCCTGACCCCAAGAGAGAAGGGTCGCGAAGATGAACAGGGGTGTAAGAATTGCTCTCATGGCAAAAATCTGATAGGGTTCGTCTTCGCCTTACGCGCCCTGTTCCAAAAAGGTTTCAATTCGGTTGGCCTTGTGTATTTTTGAGCCCAAGCACCACGACCATGAATACGCAAGACATCATCACTCCCGTCGCCCAGTTCATTGAATGGACCTTCAACACTGTGTTGTTGCCCATCAGCAACAGCTTCAACTGGGCCGTGATTGGCCTCGGACTTGTGGGGTTGTTGTTCTGGTTGCGCCTTCAGAAGAAGTACAACGTCCGCGCAGAGCAGGACGGCAACATCATGTAAGTCGGAATCAAACGAAATTTAGAGGGCCTTTCCGTGCAAGCGGAGGGGCTTTTTTTTGTCCGGGCATGGGCCCGAAGAGGCTCAGAGCAAGTCTTGCCCGATGTCTCGGCGGCAGTGCTTGCCGTCGAAGCTGATTGAATCGGCCAGGGCGTAGCTCTTTTTCAGGGCATTCTCAGGATTTGCCGCCATGGCAGAGCAGGCGAGCACCCGCCCCCCATTGGTCACCGCGTTCCCTCTGGACGTGGAGGTTCCGGCGTGGAAAAGCAGGGCATCTTTTTCGAGTCGCTCCGGGACAGAAATCGTCTTGCCCTTCTTGTATGCGCCCGGGTAGCCCTCGGAAACGAGCATGACAGTGGAACACGTGCGTGGGTCGATCTGCAGGTGGTACTCGCTGAGAAGTCCTGCCCCCATGTTTTCAAAGAGGTGCAAGAGATCGCTTTGGATGCGCGGCATGATGACCTCGGTTTCGGGGTCCCCCAAGCGGCAGTTGTACTCCACAACGTAAGGATCGCCGCCGACCTTCATCAGTCCAAAAAACAGGAACCCGTTGTAAGGAATGCCGTCGGCCGCCAGCCCTTTCACCGTGGGAATGATGATTTGGTTGATGGCTTTTTCATGGAACTCGGCATCCATGAAAGGCACAGGGCTTACCGCACCCATGCCGCCGGTGTTGGGTCCGGTGTCCCCTTCGCCGATGCGCTTGTAGTCTTTGGCGGAGGGAAGCAGGTGGTAGGCCTTGCCGTCGCTGACGGCAAACATGCTGCACTCGATGCCGTCCATGAACTCCTCAATGACCACGCGTTCCCCTGCGGAGCCGAAGGATTCTCCGGACAACATGTTGCGGATGACGCGCTGGGCTTCCTCGAGGTCTTCGGTGATGATGACCCCCTTTCCCGCGGCCAAGCCATCGGCCTTGAGTACGTATGGCGGTTTCATGGTGTCCAAAAAAGCGATGGCTTCGTCCACTTGGGTTCCGTCAAACGAGCCGTAGCCCGCCGTGGGGATGTTGTGGCGACGCATGAAGGCTTTGGCGAACGCCTTGCTGCCCTCCAATTGGGCGCCTTCCTTTCGGGGCCCAACGACCACGAGTTCAGGATGCTTTCCGCAATCCAAGAGGTGGTCCACCAGGCCATCGACAAGCGGGGCTTCGGGACCGACCACGACCATGTTGATGCCGTGCTTCTTGATGCTCCGGCTGACGGCATCGTGGTTGGTGACGTCCAATTTGAGGTTGGTGGCCACTTGGGCAGTGCCGGCATTGCCGGGCGCCACAAAAAGTTGGGTGAGGAAGGAGCTTTGGGCAAGCTTCCAAGCCATCGCATGTTCGCGGCCTCCCGAGCCAATCAACAGGACATTCATGCATCCAAAAGTAAGCCACCTCTGAGGGTGCAACAACGCGGGTTTTCCACAACGAATGCGCACTTGCCACGAGGTGAAGCAGGCGCTGAGAACTACCTTCGGCTTCGTGCTGAGTGTCGTCATCATCGCCAAAAACGAAAGCCACAACCTGCCGCGCTGTTTGCAGTCGGTGCAGACCGTGGCCGACGAGGTGATTGTGGTGGACAGCGATTCGACCGACGGCACCCCGGAATTGGCAGAATCACTCGGTGCGCGCGTGTTCCAGAGGCCTTTCACGACGTATGCAGACCAAAAGAACTGGGCCGCCCGTCAAGCGACGCAACCGTACATCTTGAGCTTGGATGCGGACGAGGCCTTGGGTGAGGCGTTGTTGGCTGACATCGAGGCTTGGAAGTCCCGTCCGGGCCACGCGAACGCAGCGTGGTCCATGCCTCGCCTGACCCATTATTGCGGGGATTGGATCCGCCATGGGGGATGGTACCCGGACCGCAAAATCCGCCTTTGGTCGGCGGGTGCAGGCCAATGGAAACCTGCGACAGAAGGCGGTATGTTGCACGAGTCCTGGGTGCCTCACCACGGCGTCGAGGTGCTCGAGTTCGACTCGGACTTGCTCCATTACAGCTACCACACCACGGCGGACCACCAACGCCAATTCGCGAAGTTTTCGCTCCTCGGTGCCGAAGATGCCGCCCGCGGAGGCCGCACTTCTTCCTTCCTGAAACCCTTCGCCCGTGCGGCGTTTCAGTGGTTCAAACAGGCCATTGTGCAGTCGGGGTGGCGGGACGGCCGCGCGGGTTTGCGTGTGGCCAAATGGAGTGCCGTCGCCGCGTTTTGGAAGTGGACCTTGGTCAAGGCGGCTCCGTCCCACCGCGCGTGGTCGCGCGTGGCCATTGTTCGCTCAGACGCCCTCGGCGACAACATTCTGACCTTGCCCTTGGCCGGAGCCCTTCGCAGGCTTTTGCCTCACGTGGAGGTGGTTTGGATTTGCCGGCCTTATGCCCGTCCGGTGGTGGCCAAATCGAAGGCCGTCCACAGCATTCGGGTGTGGGAGGAAGCCAGCATGGATGCGGAAGCGGAAGGAGCCTTGTTCGCGGGAGTGGATGCGGTGGTGTTTGCTTTCCCCGAGCCTCGTTTGCTCGCTGCTGCCGCCCGCGCAAGGGTGCAGGTCAGGGTGGCCACAGGTCGACGTTGGGCGGCTTTTCGCTGGGCCAACCGACGCATGTGGCGTTCGCGGAAGCACACCCCCGAGCACGAGACGGCGCAGGGGTTGAGGTTGCTTCACGGCTTGGGATTGCCCGCCCGGTGGTGCTTCCCAGAACGCCAAGATTGGAGGGACTTGCTGGAGTGGCACGCATCAAGCGCCGGCGACCCTTTGCCCGAGGGCTTGGACGGTGCTGTGCTGTTGCATCCAGGCAACCACGGCTCGGCCAACGGTTGGTCCTTGACGCGGTTCGAAGACTTGGCCAAGGCGCTCTTGGCCGAAGGTGTGTCCGTGGTGGTCACGGGATCGCCGCAGGAACGAATCGCCTTGACGCCATGGTTGGAGCGCATGTCGGGGACGCCAGGCTTCACCGATGCCGTGGGCGCATGGACCCTCGCGCAGTTGATGGACGCTGTGACCCAAGTGCGGTGTGTGGTGGCGTCGAGCACAGGACCCTTGCACATGGCTGCTGCACAAGGCACGCCGACGGTGGGACTGTACCGGTCGGACGCGCCGTTTTGGCCTGAACGATGGGGGCCGTTGGGCTCCGGCGAAGTCTTGGCGATCTCCGAGGTCGAGGCGGAGGGCGGCTTGAACCTCTCCGTGGAAGACGTGCTGGCCGCGGTCCATCGCGTGAGGGCCTTGGACGTCACTCATTCTGTCTGAGCGGGCCGTCGGAAGGCGCCAAACAAGGCGAGGAAGCTGATGACCACGCCGGCTTGGGTTTCCCAAGCGTCTTCAAAAACGCAACTCAGCACCACCACCACGCCGCCCCACAGGGCGTGACGACTGAGTTTGCCAATGCCTTGATGCCAAGCGCGCGCAAATCCCAACCAAAGCAACACCGCGATGAGTCCGCCTGAAATCCCCCATGTCAGGTGCTGCATGTGGGCGCGGTGACGGTGGGGCGCAGCCAAATCAGATCCGAGTTGCGCATAGGCTTGTTCCATGGCCGAGGAGGTGTCGCCCATGCCGTGGCCCACCCAAAAGGACTGCATCCATGCGTGCCATCCCGCGTGCCAATGTGCGAAGCGTTGGAAGAGGGCGTGGCCAGAGGGGTTGCCACCGTCCTGCCAGACTTCCCATTCCCGTCGCAGCTCACGCAAGCGCAACCGAAGCCCTTTCGCGGGAATCGCGTGGGTGGCGCCCTGTTCAATGGCCCGAACATCTTGGGGGGTGAGTTGCAGGATGTGCTCGCCGTCCTTGGGCCATCCGAGTGAGGTCAGGTATCGGGGCAGCCGATCGCGGACCGTGAAGCCGGCCGCGTTGGGTTCGAGGAGGGGGAGGTCGCTGATTTGGGACCAGGCATCTTCCCATTCCATGGGGCACAGGAAGAGGTGGAGGCGATGTCCACCTTCGGACACCACCCGCTCAGGATGGTGGATGTAGGCATGGCCCTGCGCGGTGAACGCGGGAAGTTCCGCCTCAGGAACGGGGAGGGGCACCGGCCGAAGCCACAAGGCCATTCCTCCTGCCAGGGCCAGGGTGATCGCTGCTGAGCCCGCCAGCATGCTTCGCCGCGCGGATGGGGAAAGCCGGCCCCACAGCACCCAGACCAAGGCGAGGGGCCACAAAAGGGCGCTCGTGAGCGAGCCCGTGACCGCCGTGAAGAGGGCCCAAAGGGCGCCAAAGAGGAAAAGGCTGGTCTTGGATTGATTCTCAGCGCCCCAGACCCATCCGAGGGCGGCCAGCATGGCAAGCCGGATGTGGGACGTCCATGGCGTCCAGTCCCTGCCGGCAAGCACTTCTCCCTGACCCACGCGCCATGCGCCCCATGCGAGGGCGCCGGCCATGGCCAACGCGGCACTTTGGAAGACCCATTTGGCGGTGAGGTTCGGGCGCGGCACGGCATGCCACGAGAAAGCCAACGCCAACAGGGTCACTTGGATGGAGGCGAGCTGAAGTCCCCAGTCGAGGTTGTCGGACCAAAGAAGAGACAGCCATCCCCACGCGAAGAGGCCCAACAACCACATGAGCGGGGCGCTTGACATGCTCGGGGTGTCGCGTTTCTTGAGGACAAGCAGGGCACACAAGGTCACCCACACGGTGCCCAAAGTCATGGCGGCATGGGACCAAGGGGCTCCCCAAATCAGGAGTGCCCAGCCCCATTTGGCGGCATCTTCAGCGCGACTGCGCGCCATCATTTTTGGTCTGTGGGGCCCTGAAGAATCTCATTGTATTCCTTGGACTCGAGCAGTTTCACGGCCCGTTGCGCCACAGGATCGTGGGCCAAACCGTGGCGGTACTCGCCCGAAGTGTTGTAGAGGTGAACCACGAGTTCGTGCGCCAACTCGCGCTCAATCTCTGTACGGTGGCGTTCCAAATCCTCGCCCACGTTCGCCACGAGTCCGGCGCGCAGCGCCTCGAGGGCAGCCGCATTGGGCGCATCGAGCAATTCTTCTTCCGCCGTGCGCTCGAGGGCTTGGAAGGCTTCAAGGGTTTTTGAAGCGTAGGGGAGGTCGGTCAGGCCCTGGGCGAAGCCCACAAACGATCGCCACGTCCCGTCACTGATTTCGAACGCGATGGCGTCGTCAGGCGCGACAAGGGCGTCGCGATGTTGCACGGCGAAGTCAAAAAGCACCCCGTTCTCGAGGAGTCCTTCGAGAACGTAGCTCAAGTCGGGTTGGGGAACTTCCACGTCGGGCAAAACGCCACGGCCTTCCAAGACCTCCCGTCCATTCGCCGTGTAGAAGGTGCTCAACGTCGAATCGGCCATGGCATGCACTTCGCCCTCGTCATCGCGGTGGCTGTAATCGAGCCGTTGGACACAGCGGCCACTGGGCGTGTAGTACTTCGCCACGGTGACCTTCATGCGGGTGCCGTAGGCCAGTTTTTTGGTTTGCTGGACGAGCCCCTTGCCAAACGACTCTGAGCCCACAACCACCCCGCGGTCCAAATCTTGGAGCGTGCCCGCCACGATTTCACTGGCCGAGGCGGACTTGCCGTCGACGAGAATGGCGATGGGCAAGTCGGGACGCAGGGCGTTGGCGCGCGTCTTGTAGGACTTGTTCCAGTCGGGCGTTTTTCCTTTGGTGCTGACTACCTCTTGTCCTTTGCCGACAAAGAGATTGACCATGGCGATGGCCTCCCGCAACAGTCCGCCGCCGTTGCCTCGGAGGTCGATGACGACTTGCTCGGCGCCAAGCGAGTCCGTGAGGTTCATCAGGGCTTTTCGCACTTCGAAGCTCGCGGTCTTGGTGAAGGAGTTCAAGGCCAAATACCCCGTCGTCTCGCTCAACATCCCCTGGTAGGGCACGTCGGGCACTTTGACTTTCTGTCGCTGCAACTCAAAGGTGAGAATCTCACGTGTGCCGGGCCGTTGGATGTCAACCGTGACGTCCGTGCCGGTAGCCCCTTGCAGGAGGTCGCCGATTTGGTTTTGTTCGAGGCCGGCGAGGTCGCGTCCGTTGACACGCATCACGACGTCGCCAAGTTGAAGACCTGCCTGCTCCGCGGGCTCGCCTTCGAGGAGGTCGACAACGATGGTTTGGCCGTTGCGGGTTTCGATGCTGGCACCCACACCGCCGTACTCGCCCGTTTGCATGAAGCGAACGTCCTCCATCTTGGTTTCAGGGAAGTACCGCGTGTAGGGGTCGAGCTGGGCGAGCATGGCCTTGATGCCCGTTTCCATCAATTCGCCAGGCGCCAGTTCATCGACGTAGAACAGGTTCAACTCGCGGAACGCGGATTGCATGATTTCGAGCTGTTTGGACATCTCGAAGTAATCATCCTTGACCGACGCGGCCACAACCACCACCAAAACAAGGGGCAGGCCCAACAAAAACAGCAAACGACGCATGTGCGACAGGGGTTTAAATGGATGAACCGAGTCGGCTCATTTCTCGGCAGCCATTTCTACTTCCAGGCGCTTCGTGGCACGTTGGATCAGGTGCTGGCAATCGGAGAAGGAGGGAATCTCGTTCCCCACAAAGATGAACACCACGGCCCATTGGGGCGCGTCGGGTTTCCAATTTTTGGCGAGTGCGGTTTTCTCGACGCGCCACGCTTCGCGCATCAGACGCTTGATGCGGTTTCGGTCCACGGCGCGACGGAAGCGTTTTTTGCCCACGGAAAAGGCGGCCTGAAAGGGCACTTCGTGGGACAGCTCCGTTTGAACAGCACGGGCCAGGATGGGGAAGGCCTTGATTTTGATTCCTTTCGCAAAAGCGAGGTCCATCAACGCCGTGGACTTCAAACGCTCGCGCTTGGAAAGGGTATGCACTCAGCCCGTGATGTACTGCTCCAGCGCCATGGTCATCGAGGGCGCTTTGGCGGTGGGAGCGTTGATGTCAATGCGCAGGCCGGCGGCTTCGGCGGCTTTGGCCGTGGTGGGCCCAAACACCGCAATGCGCGTGGGACCCTGCTCGAAGTCGGGGAAATTCTTGAACAGCGATTCGATGCCGCTGGGGCTGAAGAACACGAGCACGTCGTATTTCACGTCGCTCAAATCGCTCAAGTCGGAACACACCGTGCGGTACATGATGGCCCGGGAGTAGTCGAATCCAGCCGCATCCAAGGCGTTGGGGATGCTGTTCTTCAACAAATCGGACGAGGGCAGCAAGAACTTCTCGCTCTTGTGCTTTTTCATCAAGCCCACAACCTCGTCAAACTTGATGGTGCCGTGGAAGATTTTGCGCTTGCGGTACTGCACATACTTCTGCAAGTAGTACGCCGTGCTTTCCGAGATGCAGAAGTACTTCATGGAATCGGGCACTTCAAAGCGCATCTCCTTCGCCATGCGGAAGTAGTGGTCCACCGCCAGGCGGCTGGTCAAAATCACGGCAGTGTGCTCTGCGAGATCGATGCGCTGCTGGCGGAATTCTTGCGCGTCCATGCCTTCCACGTGGATGAAGGGACGGAAATCAATGGTGAGTTTCTGTCTGTCAGCCAAATCGAAGTACGGCGACTTCTCCGTGGACGGCTTGGGCTGTGAGATCAGGACGGTTTTGATCTTTTGGGCCATGGGGGGTGCGATTCAATGTCCTCGAAAGACAGCACGGACACTCCAGAGAATCCAAAACAGCGTCCAGCTCCATTCGAGGACGCAAAGATACAAGATTCCAACAACCCTTTGTTGACGGGCGCTGTTCAGCAGCTGCGTGGCCCGAATGGCACTGATGCCCATCGTCAGGACAAACAGCGCCACAACCCCCCACCCCGCGAGGGGCCCATGCATGACGTAGGGGTTCATGCAGGCCACGACACACCACGCGGCCAGAGTCATGCCCATCCACGTTTGATTGTGCCGAGAAATCTCCACCCAAGCGCTTGCGGTGTCCCCCGCACCCACGATCACACGACCGGCCACCGTTCGCAGCGTCCAAGCTGCCCCCATCCATGCAAAGACGGACCACCAAGGCATGGCCACGGCGCTCGAGCGAAACAGCACAATCAACCCCGCCCAAATCCCGAACAGCCCCAACGCGGAATTCAGGACCACGCCCATGGTTTGGGGTGTCTCAGAAGCGTTCCGGGTGGTGAGGTTGCGGGGCCGGGACCACGCCCACTTCAAGCGTTGCGCTTCTCGTCCAAACCCGGCAAGCAAAAGCCAAAAGCCCACGAGTACGCCCACCGCCAAGATCAGAGGCGCTTGATCGGGAGCACTCCAGGGCGCCAGGACATTGCCGTCTCGCATGCCGGAAAGGTCGCACACAGCCGTGGAATTTTTCCGCAATTTTTTATGGAGGAGCCACGCCAATGACGCATTTCTCAGTTCCACGTCGGCCTGAAGTCAGGTCGTGCCACGAAAGAAGGCCCAAGTAGCTTCCTGGCAAAGCCAAACTCCCGTCGGATTGGGTGGCATCCCAAGTCCATTGAAATGGAAGTTGCCCCGCCCAATGCGCTTCGTGCTGTTGAATGAACCGCCCGAATTGCGGGGCAAGAATGCCGTAGGAAAGCCGATACTCCGACGCCTCACGGTTTTCAGGAGGAGCCCACGTCAGTGCCGTTTTGTCCCACGTCGCGCCGGGTTGCAAGGTGCTTGGTGAACACGTCAACGTGTTGGAGGGATCGTCGTCAAGAGCCTGTGGGGCACCTCCATTGACTTGACCCGGTGTGGCAAGCTTGGGCGGCGGCGTGGAGGTCCAATGCGGTGTGGTTGGGATTCGGGCAAGGGATACACCGTCTCGCTGCGCCACCCAAGCACTTTCGTCGAGCGCATGGAGGTCGAGTTCGGTGAATCCGGCAGGGGTTCGCAACGAGAGTGTTCGCTCGCCATGAAGCGAGGGGACCTCGGCAGCAAGACATCCTTCTTCATTGGATTCGACCCATGTGGGACACGCAGCCAAACACACGGTTGACGCCTCGGGCAACCACCATCTGACGTCACTCACGTGTGCAAAGTCTCCGGGCTGTGCCCAGGGGTCGGAGGACCAGGCGTAGTCAAGGATCCAGTCAGCCGAGGGCGCGGTTGTCCATTCCACAAACGTTCCAAACCCGTCGCGGGGTTCCAGCAGCACTTCATTCCAGGTGGGAAGGGTCCGAAGCAGGTCAGGCTCCGAAGGGGAGGACAAGGGGAATGACAGGCTTGGTTCGGTCAGGTGCTGCGGACCGTGCGCCGCATCCGCAGGACCTGAAGGTGCCTGGGCCAAGAGCACCCCGCGATGCCACAGCGGTTTCCACGGGGTGGGTGGTGCCCAGTGTTCAGGCATCCAAAGTCCCCACGCGGATCCTTGGGGAACTGTCATCACCCAATGTCCGTCCAACACCCCCCACGAAGGTGTGGTGGTGTGCACCACTTCGTTCCATTCCCAATCGTTTACGACCCCCGGCGACATGCCCGCTTCGCCCGGACAGGTCCGCCAAAACTGGTGGCCTCCACACCAACCTTCCTGGTCAAATTGCAAAGGCCTGGGGTGATGTTCCAAACTCCGCCCCTCGAGGGTGCCTTGCCGACGGTCATGTCCACATTCGCTGTACGTCGAAGAAGCGAGGGTGTGCCCCCAAGCGTCGGTCAAGGTCACGGCGCCTTCGGCATTGGTCAACGCCAGGTCGGGGACGGTTTGCCACAGGCCTGGTAGCGGGTCAGGCATCCACGAGGCGAAGCGCGCTCGAGGCTGGGAGCTCTGCACCAAAGCGGTTCCCGGAGGCCATGGCGCCGACCCCCAGGACAAAGTGTCGTCGGACACGTTGACCCACTCCACAAATTCAGCGTCTACCACGGGGTGAGACACAGGAAGGATTTCAGACAATTGAAGGTCTCCCGGAACAGGCGGTCGGTGGGAGAGCCACAGCGTGTCCCATGTGGGCAAGGTGTGTTCAGGATGGCATGCCACCGGCTCGGAAAGGTGCAAGGACACTTCCTGTGTTCCGGGGAGAGGAAATGGAAATTCCCAAGAAGGCAGGCCTTGCATGTCCCATTGCCAAGTGGCCCAACCTCCACCAACACTGTCAGGAGTGCTCCATTGCACCCAAGGAATGTGGCCGGTGTGCAGGGGCGGGTCGGCCATGAGCTCAACCACGCCTGCAGGACTCCGCGTCAAGGAGAGCTTTGGGGACGGCGAAGGCGCAGCGCCTTCAAGCGTCGACGGTTGACCTGGTGAGGCACCTTCGGGGTCGGTCTTCCACATGTTGGGATGGTCACAGGCGCGGGGGTGAACGCAAGAGAGGCTTCGGCCGTCTTGGGCGGCTTCACCCCACCACGAGTCCCAAAACGTCAGACCCTCCAGCGTGATGCCTCCGGCGGACTCGAGGGAAACCGATTCACCTTCGTCTCTGAGCCCGGACCACCCCGACACCCGAACGACGGGCAAGGCAGACCACGGAGCATCCAACCACGCTGCCCCATCGTCCACGAGCACCATGCGCTCTCCCGGGCGCAGAAGGCTTTCAGCGGGCCGGGTCACCCAATGCAGGGAATGGGATTCGTCTGAATCCACGAGCAGAAGCCGTTCTGGCTGGATGGCCCATGGCGCGTCATTGAGGACTTCCAAGTAGGTGGATGCAGGTGCGTGAATGGCGGGCGTGGGGTCGGCCATGATTTCGGTGAAGCACAAGTGATTTAGGCCCAACAAATCGGTGCCGTCGGACCAAATTGTGTGAGACCATTCCCCGTTGTTCATTTGGGCTGAAGATCCAGACTCGAGGGGACATGGCAGGGTCCATTGCCACACATTGTCACAGGAGGTGGGATGTGTTGAAACCCAAAGATTGGTGGCCCCGAAACCCCCACAAACTTGTTGGACTTGCAGGTTTGGTGGGACGGTGTCAACCGGCCAAACCGCCTCCACAATTGTGGGGTCAACCAGCGTGAATTCTGGGGGCGGAGTGGGGGCAAGTGAATTGGGTTGAACCGTCAGGGGCCGCCACCCAAAAGCCCATTGGTTTCCGTGACTTGAGGTGTGGGCCAGCTCAATGCCGACGCATGGTGGATGGGTGAGTGCCGGAGCCACGGTGTCCACCCATGTGTCTCGCCGTCCGTGTTCATCCTGCGAGACGGCGCTCCAGCAATCTTCTGCGGTCCAGGTCCAGTCCCCGTGAAACGTGAACGGCTCGGACCAGGTGTGGCAAGAGGGGGCCAGCTCCCAGCTTGGCATGCCAGGCGCAT
>NYSX01000090.1 GCA_002683345.1 Flavobacteriales bacterium | reverse complement strand
TGACGACGGTTGTGAGTACGCTTCTTGCGCTGGATGCATGGACGAAGACGCTTGCAACTACGACGAAGACGCAACGATTGACGAAGGCTGTGAGTACGCTTCTTGCGCTGGATGCATGGACGAAGATGCTTGCAACTACGACGAAGACGCGACGATCGATGAAGGTTGTGAATATGAATCTTGTGCAGGATGCACAAATGCTGAGGCCTGCAACTATGACGAATCGGCTACCATCGATGACATGTCTTGCTTGCTCCCATGCACAACTGACATCGAAGAAACCTTGCACAACAAGGTCATTCAGATTTTGGACGACTGCGACAGCGGCTCAGACAATGCATTCACCAATGGTGGTGAAGTTGTCTTGGATCCCAACGGCAACATTGTCCAGTATGCCAATGATGATGCAGTGGTAGTTGGCTTCTGGTCGTACGACCAATGCGAGTGCGCTGAAACCAATGGCAATGGCGGGTTGAGCCTCGAATTTTATGCACTTCAGTGTGATGAATTCCAGTTCTCTGTCGACGGTGACGGACAAATCAGCCAAGCGGAAAACGAGGCTTGTGACTGTATCACTTTTGAAGATTTGACGGACTACTTCTGCTCAGAGGACTTCTTGGCAAACTTGACTGCCGAAGAAACTGTGCAGTGTGCTGAAGATCTGCCTTCAGGTTGTGACGAAGAGTTCGGCTTCGTGGACACCTGTACCGATAACGTTTTGGTGTGCGCCTTCAACGACGCCACGAACAACTACACCCAGTACGACGTGGTGACTGCCATGGGGCCTGGTGCCGACGCGGCTGTTCGCCTCTACGGTTTGAGCGCCCAAACAGATTGCTTGAGCGACTACTTCATCGAGGACGAAGGTCAACCCCTGACGTTGACGGTCTTCGACAACGGTTCTGCTGAGTTGACCGGTGTTGTTCGCGCCCCTGAGCCTCAGAGCGACATCGCCTATGAAGTGTACATGCAGTTTGCGGACGGCATGAGCGCACAGGCCTTCTTGGACGCCAACCCCGCCCACAGCTTGCTGATTGCAGGTGAATTGGTGGATGGCGCTTGGGAAACTTGCGACATCGACACCGAAGCCATGCAGGTCTTCACCATGGTGAACACCCTGTCACGTTTGACCCGTCTCGGCGGTTCATACGACGGCGAAACGCTCTTCTTGAACCACATGCCAGCGTCTACCAACAAGCGTTTCCAGCTTGGTGAAGGCGCCAACAACCACAACTGCAACGACGGCTTCGGCGGTTGGTTCGGTTGGGAAGGTCAATTCAACGGTGAAGACGTGGCCGGTTTCTCAGGTGACGTGATTGCCGACATTGAAAATGAAATCGTCTTTGACACGCAGTGCACTGGTGCATACACCGTGGAGACGTACGGTTCATTCAACATTGAGGCGAACAGCGTTCAGATCGAAACTGTCACAACCACGGTTGAGGACACCATCGCTCCTGAAATTGCTGACTGCCCTGCTGACGTGACCCTCGAATTCTCCGAGGCGTTGGTTTGCGGCACTGCAAGCTTCGACGAGATTGTCGCGGCCATCAATGACTCGATCCCTGTGCCCTGTCTCACAATCACCGACAACTGTGCAAACTGGGATCCGCTGTACGAAGGCTGCAACGACGAGGGTACTTGTGGTACCGTCACGTTCGAGCAAGGTGCCTTCGACCAGGCATTCTGTGGATTCGAAGTGCGCCGCACTTGGGTCGCTACAGACGCTTACGGCAACTTCACGGAGTGCCAGCAGGTCATCACTGTGCTTGACACGCAGGACCCCATCATCACAGCTTTGCCTGAGGTGACCATTGACGCGTGTGACATCAACACTTGGATGGCCACTGCAGAAGACTGCGGTTCTGGCATCGAAAGCTTCACGTTCACACAGACGCTCCAAAGCGCTGGTTGTGACGGTGCGTTGGATCGTGTCTACACTGCGATTGACAGCTGCGGACACATGACCACCTTCGGTCAGATTGTGTACCTCGAGGACACCGACGCCCCTGTGGTGTCTGGTGAAGAAATCACCCTCGATTGTGGTGAGTACAACCCTGAAGCGTACTACCCATTGATGGTGACGGATTGCTCATTGCTTGATTGGACGCAAGGTCCTCTCAACCAAGACGACTGGATTTCTGCCGACAACGGTGAATTCTCAACCATCTACGACGAGATCGACTCTGAAGTTGAAGTCTCTTGGAGCGACGCATTGGCCGAGTATACCAACGGTGAAACGTGCTACCGCGTGGAGCGCACGGTGACTGCCACCGACCGTTGCGGCAACGAAACAATTGAGACATACCAGCTCAACATCGTTGACACTGTGGCTCCAGGACTCTACGCCACACCCATTTTGAACATTGAGTGCAGCGACTACCTCGGAGACAGCAGCACCGGTGCACAATACGTGGTCACCGACGCCGACAACGGCCTTGGATTCTACGTCGGAGCGCCTGTGGGCATCTGGGAAGGTCAAACCGCGTTCCAAGTGGACGACGATTGCACCTTCGACGTTCTCTACACCAACGGTGGAGGAGAAGTTGTGGTGACTTGGGTTGACGTTCAAATCAGCGAAGGTTGCGGAAGCAACGCCGTGTACGAGCGTACTTACACTGCCACAGACGTCTGCGGCAACGCATCTACAGCGACTCAGACGGTCATCATCACCGATTTGACTGCACCTGTGTGGGTCAACGAAGCTGGCGATGCCTTGAGTGCTCAAGAAACCATCCTCTACTTGCCATGCGAGCAGGCCACGGAAGAGCTCATGAACAGCATCGGCCACGAGTCGTTGTTCATGGCCACCGACCTGTGTGACGCTGAACTCGACTACTCTGTATCTGCAGTGCTCGTGAGCGGTGGTTGCATCGGCACATGGATTCGTACTTGGACTGCCACGGACGACTGCGGCAACGCCACAGAGTTCGAGCAAACTGTTGTGATGTACGACAACGGTGATCCTTTCTTCACTGCGTTCCCTGCAGACGTGACCATCGAACTCGATGAGACATGTTCTGCCAACTTCGTGGTGTCTGAAACAGGTGGTGAGCCTGAGGCTGCTGACAACTGCGACGCATGCTTCGACCAAAACTTGGTCATCACCTACGTCGACACACGTGTGTTGGACTGCGGTTCCGTGGTGGAAGTCACGGAAGGCGACGACAGCATCATCGAGTACATGGGAAGCAGCACTGTGACCCGTACTTGGACGGTGACTGACCAGTGTGGCAACTCTACCTCACAAGACCAAATCATCTCCTTGGTGGACGTGACTGCTCCTTACGGAGTGGCCAGCACACCTGACGTGGACTGCACAGAGTACAGCTCCAACCCACAGCAGATGTTTGGTTCGATTGACCTCAGCGACAACTGTGACGCCAACATTGACATCACATTCGACGCTGCAGAAGACACATTGGTGAGCCACAACAGCGAGAACGGTGTTCCCGCCGGTTGCTACACCATGCGTCGTACGTTGACGTTGACGGACGATTGCGGCAACGCTTCGACCGTGTTGCAGACCATCAACGTGGTGGACAACACTCCTCCTGTGTACCAAGGCCCAGGTCAAATCTCGATCCCTGCCGAAGAGTACGACGTGGATGGTGCATACCCACCCGATGTGGTTTGGGCTTACGCAGAAGATTCAGAGTGGGAGAGCTTCCCAATCGGCTACATTGACGATTGCAGTCCCTTGTTCTCGTGCACTGCCATGGACTTGCCATTGTCTGGCGGTTGCGCCGATCAGCCACACCCTGACTACCCCATGACGGAGTCTGCAACGTGGTTGCGCGTGTTGACCATCACGGACTTGTGTGGCAACACCTCTACGGCTGAAGTCATCATCAACTTGATTGACGACGATGCGCCTGTGTTTGACTTCGTGCCTGCGAGCTACACCATCGAGTGTGACCAGCCATTGGAGCTTCTCGATCCAATCGTGAGCGACTTGGTGGATGAGAACGTCTTGGTGACCCTCGTCGAGCAAACCACTGCGGGTTCTTGCGACCAGGAATACACACTCACCCGCACGTGGACTGCACGTGACAACTGTGACAACCTGACGACTGCGTCTCAGACCATCACGGTTGTGGACACGACTGCACCTGTGGCCACTGCACCACAAGACATCGTGGTGGAGAGCCGCTTGCTCGCGACAGGAGAGATGACTGTGACTGCAGACGCCATCCGCATCTGCGCTCAGAACAACCCTTCTGCGAACACAAACACCGTGAATGCAGACTACGTGCTCGTGAGCACGGAGACGTACGAGGCCTTGGCCTTCATGATGGAGCCAGGAGATCAGATCAAAGTGGGCAACGAAACACGCACGATCACTTCTGTGACCAACCAGGGAGACAACCTCCGTCGTTTGAGATGGGCAACGAACCTGCCAAACTTGCAAACCAACGGCAACTCGAAGGTGGACTTGATTGACAACGCGACTGCCACAGACAACTGTGACAACGCTCCTGCTCCTTCTGCAACAGGCATCATTTCTGATGTCGCCCACTGCGGCAGCACACACATCCGCACCATTGTTCGCGGCTTCAACGCCACCGACGACTGCGGCAACGTGTCTGTGACCGTGACGCAAACGATCCAGTTGATTGACACGACGTTGCCAAGCATCGCCGCGCCAAGCAACATCTCTGCGTTGCAGTGCACTGCGGCCATCCCAACCACATTGGCATCTGCCTCTGACCAGATCTTCTGCGACGAGAGCATCGAAGCTCTCAACGTGTGGTACGAAGATGCCATCAGCGGTCAGGACGACGAGTGCGGTGTGGAGTACACCATCACGCGTACGCACTACGCCACGTTCAACGCGGGCTCTGCGGACAGCTGTGAAGTGGATACAGTGTCTGACGTTCAGATCATCAACATTGTGGATACGGTGGACCCCTTCTGGTTGGCTTCATCCATCCCTGCTGATGTGACCAACAACATGAGCATTGAAATCCCCTACACCAGCAACTGTGGTGACGTGGACCTCCCAGCGGTTCTCGACCCACTCGCCGGTGACGCGTGCGACACGCCTGTGGTGTGCGACAGCATGGCCAATGCTGACGCGAATGCCATGTTGGACGACATGAGCATCCCTCAAACTGCAGATCACATCGCGTTCTTGGTGGACGTTGATGCGACAGGAGAAAACAACCCATACTTGACTGGCGGAGCCACCACGTATGGTAGCGTGACGACTCCTGATGTCATGGCCGACGGAGAGACGTGCGACAACAATGCCAACGAACACGGCATGCGCATGTTCAACTTCGCAGGTGGTGAGTACTACGTGACCGAAATGGGCAGCATGACCAAGAACTGGGAGGACGGTGCCGTCACCTCAGCAACTGTGACCATGACTGTGTCGAACGACCTCGGTTCGTTCGAGGTGAATGCCGAGTTCAGCAACTTGATGAACTGGGAAGAATGGTGTGCAACTCCAGGTTTGGAAAGCTACAAGTCCGACTGCGGCTTGGGTGACCACCTCCTGTGGGATTACGCCATCCTCGAGGAGGGAACCATCACTGCAACGGAAGGTTACTTCGCTGGAACCAGCCTGAGCATGATGCACCAGCCTGCGAACCACTACTTCGGATTCCAGTTCGGTGAAGGTGCCAACAACAAGAACGCCAACTACGGCTTCAGCGGTTGGTTCTACTACTCAGGAGAACTCATCCAAGATGGTGAGGCTACCGAAGTCTTCGGATCAGGTGACCTCTTCGGAGACCTCGACTTCTTGTCTGACTGGTCTACGACGTTGACCTACTGCGCAACCGATTGCGCAGGCAACGACATCGAGTTCAGCTACACGCTTGCAAGCACGCAAATGGTTCAAGACATCCAGACCGATGGCGGCATGGGTGGAGAACAAGATGTTGAGCCTGTCCTTGCGAAAGACTTGATCGAAATCACCACCCTTCACCCGAACCCAGCCTCAACACAGGCCAACTTGACGGTGACTGTGAAGGAAGATTTGACAGCCAAGGTCCAGGTGTTTACCATGGACGGATCTCTCGTGGAACATGTGTTCGACGGACCGATGTTTGAGGGATGGCCAACGACCTTGGAGCTGAACGTCTTCAACTTGGAATCTGGAATGTACCAGGTTCGAGTGAGCTCGAAGGACTTCGTGACGACGAAGAAGTTGCTCGTCATTGAGTAATCCTCCCACTGAGCTTGCGCATTAAATTCGGAAGGCCGTCCCTCGGGGCGGCCTTCTTTTTTTGTCTTGGTGCTATCTTTTGGGACATGAATTGGAAGAGCTGCTTCCGGGCCCTGCCCGTCCTTGCCTTGATGGCGTGTTGCTTGAGCCACCAGGCCTCGGCACAAACGAACCCTGGATTCCCCTACAATCCCGATGCAAACGGGAACGAAACCATTGAATCCAACGACTTGATTTCCTTCCTGTCCTTCTTCGGTGCGCCCTTCCTCCCATCTGGCGTGCTGCCAGTTGAAGGTGGCGGAACGGGGGTCGGCACGTTGGACAGTGCGCGACTCGTGCTTGGGGTCAGCACCTACAACGACATCACTCCCCTGGGCCAAACCGGTCCGCGCGGAGAAGTGTCTGGATCGCTGAGCATCACCCAAACCTTGGCCCAAGGATTTGGCACCGTTGCCAGCGGATCCTACTCCCAAGCGCAGGGTCGCAACACCACAGCCTCGGGACCGTACAGCTTTGCGTCCAACCAAAACAGCACCGCCACAGCAGTGTGCTCCAGCGCCATCGGTGAAGGGTCCAGTGCAACCGCGACGGCCGCCCACTCTCAAGGGTTTGGGTCCATCGCAGGTGGATTGGCCTCCCACGCCGAAGGCTACTACACGGAGGCGACCAGCAACTACAGCCACTCCGAAGGCTACCGCACCGACGCCACCAACACGGCGGCCCACGCCGAGGGGTACCAAAGCCTCGCAAGCGGCCTCTACAGCCACGCGTCCAACCGCAACACCACGGCCTCGGCCACCTGTGCCCACGCGGAAGGTGAAGGCACTTCGGCCACAGCCGATGCCGCGCACAGTGAAGGATTCCAAAGTGTGGCCAGCGGGTTTGCCGCACACGCAGAAGGCTACGAAACCACCGCTTCAGGCCTTTACAGCCACGCGGCTGGTCGCTCGTCTGCGGCCACGGCCAACAGCGCTGCCGCCATCGGGTACAACCTCGTCGCAGATCAGGAAAACAGCGCCGTGGTGGGTCAGTGGAACCTTGAGAACCAAACCGGCGTGTTGTTCGCCGTCGGGAACGGCGCAGATGCCGACAACCGGAGCGATGCCCTGCAAGTGGACCAAATGGGCAACCTCACTGCGAGCGGTTCCGTCATCGCCAGCGGCCAAGACTTGCTGATGCTGATCGCCGCGCTGCAAACCCAAGTCGACACCCTCACAGCCCAACTCGGCGCATTGCAGACCCAGCTCGACGAGCTTGGAGGGAATTGATGGAACGGCAGCCTGACTGACGTCAGAGTTTGATGCAGATGTTTTGGGGTTCGGTGAAGAACTCCAAGGCGTCGAACCCGCCTTCGCGTCCCAAGCCCGAGGCCTTCACGCCCCCGAAAGGAGTGCGAAGGTCCCGCAACAGCCATGTGTTGACCCAGACGATGCCGGACTCGATGCCTGCCGCCACGCGGTGGGCGCGCTTCAAATCCGTGGTCCACAGCGTCGCCGCCAGCCCGTAGGCAGTGTCGTTGGCCAGCGCCAGAGCCTCCTCCTCCGTGTCAAACGGCTGCAGGGTGACCACAGGGCCGAAAATCTCTTCTTGGTTGGTGCGGCATGCCGGACCGAGGCCCTCGATGACCGTGGGCGCGACATAGAAGCCCCCTTCCACGCCTTCCGGATGGAGGCGATGGCCGCCACACAGGACTTGTCCCCCCTCTTCCTTGGCGAGCCCGATGTACGAGAGGATTTTTTCCATGTGGGCTTCCGAGACCACCGCGCCGAGTTTCGTGGAAGGGTCCAACGGATCGCCTGCCACCATCTTCGAGGCCTTGGCCACGAGGGCTTCTTTGAACTTGTCGTAGATGGGGCGCTGAATGAGGATGCGGGAGCCGCAGAGGCAGATTTGACCTTGGTTGGCAAATGAACTGCGCAGCGTGGTGCGAAGGGCATCTTCAAAGTCCGCGTCCTCGAAGATGATGGCGGGATTCTTGCCCCCGAGCTCCAGGCTCATCTTTTTGAATTTGGGGGCCACGTGTCCCGCAATGCGTGCACCGGTGGTCGTGCCGCCTGTGAAGGACACGGCCGCAATGTCAGGGTGGGTCACCATGGCCTCCCCCACCTCTGGGCCTAGACCGTGAAGGACATTGAACACCCCATCGGGAAACCCTGCCTCCTTGACCCATGTGCTCAGCAGGTAAGCCGTCACGGGCGTGAGTTCAGAGGGCTTGGCCACCACACAATTGCCTGCGGCAAGCGCGGGGGCCACCTTCCAGGTGAACAAGTACAAGGGCAAATTCCACGGGCTGATGCACGCGACCACCCCCAGGGGTTTCCGCAACGTGTAGTTGATTGCCTCGCCTTCCATGGCGTGGCTTTCGCTGGCATAGTGCTGAACCCCTGATGCGTAGAACCGCAGGTTCTTTTCGGCGCGGGGAATGTCCACGTGCGCGGCAAGGGACAGAGGTTTGCCGTTGTCGCGGGCTTCCTCCTTGGCCAGCACATCGGCATGGTCTCGAACGGCGTCCGCCAACCGCTCCAAGCAAGCGGCACGTTCTGCGACAGGCGTCTTCGACCAGGCGGGAAAAGCGCGCTTGGCCGCGGCCATGGCCTTGTCCACTTCCGCGGCGCCAGAACGGGGAATGGTCCCAAAAACCTCCCCGGTGCTTGGCGTCACATTTTCAAGGACCTGAGGCGTGTTTTGGAACGCACCATCCACAAAATTCAGTACTTGCATGATTGACGAAAGTTACTTCTCCTTGTTTATCTTTGCCCGGCCTAAGCGCAATTGCCCCATGGTGTAATGGTAACACACCGGTTTTTGGTACCGTTTTTCCAGGTTCGAGTCCTGGTGGGGCAACCACAAAAAAAGCCGCCTTCTTCAGGGCGGCTTTTTTCATGCCTGACAGGAGGCCAAGCTTCTCACTCGGCGATCAGCTCGTAGAGGCTGTCCAGGTTGGGCGCCAAAATGACCTCGATGCGGCGGTTTTTCGCCTTGTCAGAAGCGTCGACGGGATGGTACTCGCTCCGTCCGGAAGCCGCCAACATGGAGGGGTCGACCCCGGCGTTCTCGAGCAAAATGTTGACCACTGCCGTGGCGCGAAGCACACTGAGTTCCCAGTTGTCGCGCGGAATGCTAGTGCTTGTGACCTGGTCGGTGTCCGTGTGGCCTTCCACGACGATCTCCAAGTCGGACTGCTCGGCAATCACAGACGCCAGCCCTTGCAAGGCTTCGCGCCCGCCGGGATCCACGCTGGCGCTGCCGCTGGGGAACAGCAATTTGGCCTCCATGCTGACGTAGACTTTGCCGTTCCGCTGCTCCACATTCAAGCCTTTGCCCTGGAACCCAAGCAAGGCCTCGGCGAGACGGGCGCGCAGGGCTTCGGCAGCACGTTCGCGCGCTTCGAGCAACGATTCCAACTCCTCCACGCGCTTGCTTCTGGCCTCGAGCAAGGCAGACTTCTCATTCAAGTCTTTTTCCAGTCGGTTCAGCCGGTCCTCACGCGCCTGCAATTCCTCCCGGATTTTCATGACGTCCTCCAGCAATTGACGGTTCTCTTCTGCGATGTCGCTCAAGCGCCCGGAACTCTGGTCGGTCAAAGCGTCGTTCAATTCGGTGAGGCGCCCCACCTCCTCGCGAAGACGCTTGGCCTCCGTGCTCAAGGTGTTGGCGTCTTCCGCCAAGGCGTCGTTCTCTGCGGTCAAACGCGCCACCTGTCCCTCCAACTCACGGCTGGACACTTGGGCATCTTGACGGGCCAAACGCAGGCTCGCGTTCTCTGACTCCGCTTCGTCCAATTGCGTTTGAAGGGCCTCGTACTGCTGGGTGGTCACACAGCCCGAAAAGGCCAACATGGCCGCCACAAGGGCCATCGACATGGCCTTGCCAGACCGTTGAAGAACAGAGGGAGTCAAAATCATGATTGCAGGAATGAGGTGCGACAATGCACCTACGAAGTTCACCCCCACAGCCAAGAAGCGAAAAGGCGGCCAAGCCGCCTTTTCCACATCGCAATGTCAGTGCATTCCGAGCCTCGCGGGCCCAGCGAAGCCGTCAACTCAGTTGATGGACAACGCGAAGCTGCCTTGGCTCAACGTCGTTGCGGTGCCTGCGGCTTCCATCACAGATCCGTTGAACGAACCCACCACATATCCTCCGGACACCGCGTCGATGTAGGTGATTTGGAACGTGGTGTTGCCACCATACAAAGTCGTGTAGTTCAGTCCCGCGGTGCTCGTGTACGCCGCCGCTTGGGGGAGTGCCGTGGGGTTCAGGGCGATGACGTAGCCGTTGTACCAACCGTCGGCAGGTTCCGCCACCACAAAGCCCACCTGCGCACCAGTGAGGCTGATGCCAGTGATTTGGAGGTTGCCTCCCACCAACTCCGCTGAAGCCGTGGCATCTCCGAAGTATTGGACACCCGCATTGTACCATGAAATCTCCGAAGCGCAGGGCTCACAGTTGGGGCCGCCACAATCGATGTATTCTTCCAAACCATCTTGGATGCCGTTGGTGCAATCGCATAGGCATTCGCAGGGGTCGCAGGTGTTGCCACCGCAATCGATGCCCGTTTCGCTGCCATTCAAAATGCCGTCGTCGCACGTGGGGCAAGCGTCACAATCCACGCCGCCACAGTCGACGCCGGTTTCGTACCCGTTCATCAAGCCGTCGCCGCACAACTCAGGGCATGCAGGGCATCCCTCGCACCCGCAGTCCACGCCGGTCTCGCCCTCGTCGAGGACACCGTTGAAATTGGTGGCACAGGGCTCGCAGCTGCCGCCGCAATCCACCCATTGCTCGCCCAAGAGCGGATCCCACTCTTCGTTCTCACACGGATCACAGGGGTCGCAGATGGGGCCTCCGCAATCGATGAGTTCTTCTCCGTTGTTGAGGATTTCGTCGTAGCAGTTCTCGCCGATGAGGTTGTCGTCGTTCAAGCATCCCGTCAACGTGAGACCGGACAAAAGGACCGCAAAACACACGGCCATGAAACGGCCAGCGGCGGAGGAAAAGATGGGGTGAGATGTCATGTGCGTAATTTTGACGTGCCGAAAGATACAACTGGAACACAACCGGACTCCGCATCCCCCTCAAGCGCCATGGACAACCTCGAATGGAAGCCTTCCAAAGCCCCTGACTTTCAGGAAGTCGGACGCCTGTCAAAAGACACGGGTCTGAATCCTTTGGTTGCATCCTTGTTGATTCAACGCGGCATGAGCTCGACCGAGGAGGTGGAGGATTTTTTGGACCCAAGCAGGGAAAAGCTGCACGACCCCTTCTTGATGAAGGACATGGACAAAGCCGTGTCGCGCATCATGAAGGCCATCGAGCGCAACGAGCGCATCATGGTCTACGGCGACTACGACGTGGACGGCACGACCTCGGTGGCCATGGTGTCGTCGTTTTTGAAGGGTCTTCAGGTGCCCGTGCTCCCCTACATCCCCATGCGATATGGCGAGGGATACGGCGTGTCGCCCAAAGGGGTGGAGCGCGCGAAAGTCTCCGGATGCACCCTCATCATCACGTTGGATTGTGGGACCAAGGACTTTGACGCCCTCGCGGCGGCGGCCGAGGCCGGCATCGACACCATCGTGTGCGACCACCACCTGCCTGCAGACACCTTGCCCGTCACGCACGCCCTGCTGAACCCCAAGCGCGAGGACTGCGCGTATCCGTTCAAGGAGTTGTCGGGCGCCGGTGTGGCCTTCAAATTGCTCACCGGGCTGGTCAACACCATTGGGTTGACCATGTCATCGGTCTACGACCACCTGGATTTGCTGGCGTTGAGCATCGGGGCAGACTTGGTGGAAATCACGGGGGAGAACCGGATTTTGGCCCACCACGGGATGCGCAAACTGCGCAAGACGATGCGGCCGGGCATCCGCGCCATGTTGCATGTCGCCAACATCGACCGGGTCCCCAACTCGGTTCGGGACATCAGCTTCACGCTGGGTCCGCGCATCAACGCCGCAGGTCGGGTCGGCCACGCACTCAAAGCCGTGGAGCTGCTCATGGCGTCCGACGACAACACGGCATACGAACTCGCCTACGAGCTCGAATCCATGAACCAGGCCCGGCGGGACTTGGACGAGGACATGACCGAGGAAGCCTTGGCCCAAATGGCCGAGCAACCAGCCGGGCGCTGCTGCACCGTTGTGTGTGGTGAAGGGTGGCATCGCGGGGTGCTTGGCATCGTGGCGAGTCGCTTGGTTGAGGCGCGTTACCGCCCCACCATCGTGTTGAGCGAAGAGAACGGCTTGTTGATGGGCAGTGCGCGAAGTGTGCGCGGCGTGGACATCCACGAAGCCTTGGAAGATTGCCGTTCCTACCTCGAGCAATTTGGCGGGCACCCCATGGCGGCGGGCCTGCAGTTGCGCAGCGACCAACTCAAGGACTTCACCGCAGCCATCGAAAAGAGCATCGCGTCCCAAGTCAACGGCCGCATCCCCGCACCAAGCATCAGCTACCACCTCGAAATTGACCTCAACGCGATGACCCCTCAGGTGTTTGAGGAAATGGGCAAGCTGGCGCCGTTTGGGCCAGGAAATGGCGTGCCGGTCTTCATGGCCAGCGGATTGAAAGCCGCCCTACCCCCGCGCACGGTGGGCCACCGTGGGCGCCACCTGAAGCTCATTCTACAAACCACAGAAGTACCCCACGGCCGGTTTGAGGCCATTGGTTTTGGCATGGGCGACCGGTTGGAGGAAGTGCGCCAGATGAAGGAAATGGACTTGGTGTTCACTTTGGTCCAAAACACGTTCCGCGGTCGCACCTCACTGAACATGCACTTGCGGGCCATTCGCCCCAGCGAATCCTGACGTTTCCTCGGATTTTTTGTGGCGCGACGCTCAAGCGCCAGACGCTCCCTCGGGTGAAGTCACAATGTGAAGGTCCCGTTGCGGGAACGGAATGGTCACGCCATGGGCGCGGAACTTGGCGTCGATGGCGGTTCGGACCCGGCTTTGGATGCCCATCCGGTCCCAAGGATCGTCCAACCACCCCATCACACTGAAATTCAAGGAGGAGTCGGCGAACTCTTGGAAGAACACCGCCGGTTGAGGGTTGGAACGCACTTCTGGCTGCTCGGCCATGGCCTCGGAAAGCAAGCGCATCACCAAGTCCACATCGCTGCCGTAGGCCACCCCCACGTTGACGCGGATGCGCATGGCGCTGTCTCCCTGCGTCAAGTTCACCACCGCTTCGCCTGCCACCTTGGAGTTGGGCAACACGATGAGCTCGCCGGCCACGGTCACCACCCGGGTGGACCGAAGGTCGATGCGTTCCACGCGCACCAATTTCCCGTCGACTTCGAGGACATTTCCAACCGCCACACCCCCTTCAAACAGGAGCACAAACCCGCTGATTACATCGTTGAAAAACCCTTGAAGGCCAATCCCCACGCCCACCAACAAAGCCGCCGATCCCGCCCAGAGGGCCGTCAAATCCACGCCCAACACCGACAACGCCACCATGGCAGCCAAGGCCCAAACCACCGAGCTCACGAGCCTGCGGACAATGAACTGCTTGCCCTCGTCCATGCGCGACAACCGTTGCGCCCGACGGAGTCCGCGACGCACCACCGCCAGGAAAATGCGCGCCACCAGAAAAACCAGAAGGGCCTCCATCAACTCGAGCACCGTCAAGGTGTGATGTCCAAGGGTAAGGGTGGTGTTGAAGAGGTCGTTCATGGCAAAATGACGGTGCCAAAATGCTTCAGCGTGGCTTGAATCTCACGGGTGAGCTGGACTTTTTGGGCCAGGAGGTCGCGTTCCTCCTCCACACTGAGTCCACCTTCCTCGAGCTTGGACGACACCTCACGGGACGCCTCTCGCAGGTCCGTCAAGTGCATCCGACGCAAGCTGTCTTCGAGAAGAGACATGAGTTGGTCGCGTTCCACCACCGGATAAATCTTGTGGCGTTGGGACCAATTGGGGCTGAGCACGTGTTGCTGAACCAAGGCGCCCGCCACCTTTTGCTGAACCCCCATGTCTTGGTCTTGGGCCAGCTGGTCTGCGGTCAAAATGCGTTCGTGGTCCAACTCGTCGGAAAACCGCTTCACCACCGCTTGGTTCATGGGATCCTGGATCTCGATGCCCTCCTCTTCAATGCGGTGAATGACCAGTTCGGCAAACGGCACCTCGAGGGTGGAGGGCTCTTCGCCTTCCTCCCCTTCCATGGTCACCGAGACCACCTCTGTGGCGTACTCCAAAAGCGCGCGAATCAGGTCGTTTTCGATGACCGCACGCTCCGAGATGGCAGGCGTGAGGTCGTCTCCGACCGGCGGGGCTTGGTCGGGAAGCGGTGCGGCGCCCGGATCCCCGTAGGCGCCGGGATCTCCGGGAAATCCAGAACCGCCGGCGGGAGACGGAGGCGCCGCGCTTCCGCGGGCCTTGCCATAGGGGCTCGATTGTGCGGCACGTTTGGCCGCCGCCTTCGATTGGTCGTGCAGGACTTTGGCCACCTCGGTACCCAACACGGTTTCATCCATCTTCAACTGGGAAGCCGAAGACTGCAAGTACACAGACCGCTGGATGGCGTCGGGAATCGCGGCGATGGACGTCACCACGGAACGGATCATCTCCGCGCGCTTCATGGGATCGTTGCCCGCCTCGTCAGAGAGCAACTTGGTTTTGAACTGCAGGAAGTCCTGCGCGTCCTCGTGAATGGCGAGGTGCAACGCGTCGCTGCCCACCTTCTTGGCGTAGGTGTCAGGGTCGTCGCCATCGGGCAGAAGCACCACCTTCACGGCCATGCCCTCGGCGAGCAGCATGTCGATGCCCCGCAACGAAGCCCGAATGCCTGCCGCATCCCCGTCGAAAATGACCGTGATGTTCTTGGTGAAACGGCGGACGAGATGGATTTGGCCCGTGGTGAGGGCGGTGCCACTGGAAGAGACCACGTTGGTCACCCCCGCTTGGTGCATCGCCATCACGTCGGTGTAGCCCTCCACCAAGAAACACCTCTCCTCCTTGACGATGGCGGGCTTGGCAAGGTGTACGCCGTACAGGACCTTGCTTTTGTTGTAGAGGGCGCTCTCGGGCGAGTTGAAATACTTGGCGACCTTCTTGTCCGTGGTCAGCGTGCGGCCCCCAAATCCAATGACGCGGCCCGTCACGTCCCGGATCGGGAACATGACCCGGCCCTTGAAGAAATCCCACAACGACCCATCCTCGCGCTTCTTGCACAGGCCTGCCTCGACCAACTTCTCAGGGATGTATCCCGCTTCCTGCGCTGCCGTGGCCAAGGCGTCCCACGAATCGGGGCTGTAGCCAATCAGGAACGTGTCGAGGACGTCATCCCGGAATCCGCGCTCCACGAAATAACTGCGACCGATGGCCTTGCCCGCATCGGTGTTGCGCATTTGGTCCATGAACCACTTGGACGCCCAACCCACGAGGTTGGCGAGGCCTTCCTTGGCGGAAGCCGCCGCGATTTCCTCGGGGGTGCGCTCCTTTTCCTGCACCTCAATGTTGTACCGACGGGCCAACATGCGCAACGCTTCGGGATAGCTCGCCTTTTCCAGTTCCATGAGGAACGTCACAACGCTGCCCCCCTTGCCGCTTGAGAAACATTTGAAAATGCCCTTGGCCGGAAGCACGTAAAACGACGGCGTCTTCTCGTTGGTGAACGGACTGAGTCCGCGCATCGAACTCCCCGATTTTTTCAACTCCACGTAGTCGCCCACCACCTCTTCGATGACGGCGGCGTTCATGATTTGGTCGACGGTTTCCTGAGGAATCATGGGGTTGAGATGACCCGAGGTGGGCTGACGAAGATACCCAAGTTTCTGAGGACCCCATGAAAAACGGCACCCCGATTGGAGTGCCGCTCTCCGCGAGGAGTGTCCCTCACCAAACCTGCTGCGCCGCGGTGCGTTCACCGCCGCGACTTTCACCTGATTCCGAGATTCCCGTTGGAACTGCCCAGAACTGAATCCGAGGCAAACCTCCCTTGAACATAGACCGGCGATGTCAAGCCTTTGTGAAGGGGATGTGAATGTTTGTTGGCGTTGGGGACGCCGGGGCGGGGGTCCATGCCCGATTCTAAGCCTGTCGCGCCATCTTTGACACATGAAAGGCCGGCTTATCCCTGTGCTTGTCGGGTCCATGACCGCCGCCATGCTCGTCATTGTGGCCGTGCAGGTCAATTGGCTGGAGTCCTCGGCCAAGCTCCGCAAGGAGGTGTTTGACCAAAGCGTCGAGCAGAGCTTGCAACTCGTGGCCAATTGGCTGACGGCCACCCACCTCGACGATCCGCAGGCCGAGGATCCGCAGCTGTTGCGCACGGATGAACTCGCCCCGGAGGAACGTTTGATTGTCCGTCGCATGGAAGCCCTGCCGATGGACTCGCTGCTTCGTTTGGCGTTTCAGGAACAGGGGATTGAGGCAGATCCAGTGTTTGGGGCGTACAACCGCTACGGCCAACCTGTCTACCTGCTCGACGAGGCCGAGCCCTTCAACGATGCCCTGCTCGCCAGGGGCTACTCCGTGGCGTTGGGCACCCTGCAATTGCGGGTGCATTTCCCCAAGCTGGGCCGTTACCTGATTGGCCAAATGCTGGGGGCCTTCGCCCTGAGCGTGATGATGATGCTCCTCATCGCGGGGGGCTTTGGCTACACGCTGTTTGCCATCCAGCGCACCAAGCGCACCGACCGGCTTCAGCGAGATTTGGTCAACAACCTGACCCACGAGCTCAAGACGCCCATTTCCAGCATTGGACTGGCCAGTGAGGCGCTGTCTGACCCCGCATTTGACGAGGAATCGCGCAAGCACTACCTGGGACTGATTCGCGAAGAGAACAAGCGCCTTGGGGTGTTGGTGGAGAATGTGCTTCGGGCGAGCTTGTCGGAAAATGGCGCCATGCGTCTGTACGTGCAATCCTTGAACCTGCACGACCTCGTGAAGGGGGTGGTGAAGAACATGGCAGTGAAATTTCACAAGCAGGGGGTGAAAGTGGATTTGGACTTGCAGGCGAGCAACCCCAACCTGGTGGCGGACCGCATCCACTTGACCAACATCCTCTTCAACTTGATTGACAATGCCGTCAAATACTCAGGCGAAGACCCGCACATTGTCATTCGGACGGCCCAAACCCCTGACGGAGTGTCACTCGACATCCAAGACAACGGGGTTGGCATCGCCAAAGAACATCTTGGCAAGGTCTTTGAAAGGCTCTATCGTGTCCCCACCGGCAACGTGCACGACGTGAAGGGGTTTGGCCTGGGCCTGAGCTACGTGAAAAACGTGGTCGAGCGTCACGGCGGATCCGTTCAAATCGCAAGCCGCGTCGGCGAGGGCACAACATTGAAGCTGTTGCTTCCGTTTGAATGCCAACCTGACAAGACCCAAGACTCATGAAAGACATCCGCATCCTCCTCTGTGAAGACGACCCCAGTTTGGGCCGTTTGCTCTCCGATTACCTCAAGGCCAAAGGATTTGAGGTCACCTGGGCGCAAGACGGCGTGGAGGGGCTCAAGGCGTTCCACCGCGACACGTACGATTTCATTGTGCTGGATGTGATGATGCCGCGCAAGGATGGCTTCCAAGTGGCGGAGGAAATCCGCTTGGAGAGCCGCAGCATTCCCATCCTCTTCCTCACGGCCCGCTCCACGAAGGACGACACGCTCGAGGGATTCAAGGTGGGCGCGGACGACTACATGACCAAGCCCTTCAGCATGGAGGAGCTCGTCTTGCGCATCCAGGCCATTTTGCGCCGTTCCGCGGCGTTGCCGGAGGCCGGCGAAGAGGTCACGGAGTTCACCGTGGGCTTGTATTCCTACGACTACACGACGCAGTCGTTGACCCTCAACGGCGAGTCGCAACGCCTCACCACCAAGGAGAACGAACTGCTCTTCATGCTCTGCAAGCACAAGAATGCGTTGCTCGAACGGGCGCACGCTTTGCGCAACATTTGGGGCGACGCCAACTACTTCAACGGGCGCAGCATGGACGTCTACATCGCCAAGCTTCGGAAGCACCTGAAGGGCGACGACCGCATCGAGATTCTGAACGTTCACGGCAAGGGCTTCAAGCTCGTGGCGCCAACAGACTGAGAATGCCTATCTTTGCGGCCTCGAAGCGCCGCCCATGTCTGACATGATTAAAATCCTCGCTGGTTCCGCGTCCCAAGAATTTGGGGAGCGCGTGGCTGCAGCATACGGAACCTCTTTGGTTCCCGTACGCACCCAGAAATTCTCGGATGGAGAATTCACGGTCAGCATTGAGGAAACCGTGCGCGGCAAAGAGGTCATCATCGTCCAATCGACGTTCCCCCCCTCCGACAACCTGCTTGAATTGTTGATGCTCATTGACGCGGCCAAGCGTGCCAGCGCCAAGCGCATTGTGGCGGTGATGCCTTACTTCGGGTTTGCCCGTCAAGACCGCAAGGACAAACCGCGTGTGGCCATCGGAGCCAAGCTCATGGCGAACATGCTCATGGCGGCGGGTGTGAACCGCATCATCACGATGGACCTTCACGCCGACCAGATTCAAGGTTTCTTCGAGGTGCCGGTGGACCACTTGTTTGGCTCCACGTTGTTCCTCCCTTGGCTGAAAAAGAACATCGCCAAGGACAATCTCTGCATCGCCACGCCGGACACAGGCGGTACCAAGCGCGCCAGCACCTACGCGAAGCATCTGGGCGTGGACATGGCCATTTGCTACAAGCAACGCAAGGTGGCCAACCAAGTGGAAAACATGACCGTCATTGGCGATGTGAAAGGCAAAAATGTGGTCATCGTCGACGACATGTGCGACACGGCGGGCACCTTGACAAAGGCGGCGGATTTGATGATGGAGCACGGCGCCTTGAGCGTGCGCGCCGTCTGCACCCATCCTGTCTTGAGTGGCCCTGCGTACGAGCGCATCGCCAACAGCTCTCTCCAAGAACTCATCGTGACGGATTCCATTCCGTTGCGCACGGACGTCGATACGTCCAAAATCACCGTGCTTCCTGTGCACGACATGTTTGCCCAAACGCTTCAGTGTTTGATGGCCAACAAATCCATCAGTTCTCAATTTACTCTTCAATAAATTTTTCATCATGAAAACTGCATCATTGAGCGGCTCTCTCCGTGAGAGCGTAGGGAAAAAAGATGCCGATGCGCTCCGCGCCAACAACCAGGTTCCTGGGGTGTTGTACGGCGGCGCTGAGCAGATTCACGTCAGCGTGTCTGAGGTTCAACTGAACAAGATTGTCTTCAACCCAGACGTCTTCAAAATCGAGTTGGACATCGACGGCAAGAAGGTGGACTGCATCATTCAGGACATCCAATTCCACCCTGTGACCGACCGCGTCACGCACCTCGACTTCCTCGAAATCCTCCCTGGCAAGCCCGTCAAGGTTGCGCTTCCATTGCGCACGACCGGCCAAGCCATCGGTGTGATGAACGGTGGACGTTTGGAACTGAACTACCGCCGCGTGCCCGTGCGCGGCATCGCGGACCAGCTCCCCGAATGCCTCACAGTGGACATCACGCCTTTGGAGATTGGGGACAACGCCCGTGTGCGTGACCTCAACGTGGAAGGCCTCGAGATCCTCCTCAGCGAAAGCGCCCTCCTCGTGGCCTGCAAGCGCACGCGTGCCGCCATGTCTGCCGAATCTGAACTGGAAGGTGAAGAAGGTGCAGCTGAAGGTGCTGAAGGCGAAGGCGGCGGTGAAGCCGAAGGCGGCGAAGGATAATCCCCTCGCTGCATGAAGTACCTCATGGTGGGCCTCGGCAATCCCGGGGCAGAATATGAGGAAACCCGACACAACATCGGGTTCAAGGTGGTGGACTCCCTCGCCCAACGTCTGTCCGGAACTTTCGAGACCGGCAGACTGGGCGAGGTGTCCACCGTCCGTTTTAAGGGACGTCACATTGTGCTTCTCAAGCCCTCCACGTTCATGAACCTGAGCGGCAAGGCCGTGCGGTATTGGATGGATGCGGAGAAGATCCCCTTGGAACGGGTGGTCGTCATCACCGACGACTTGAATTTGCCCTTTGGAACGCTGCGTCTACGGGCCAAAGGCAGCGACGGGGGCCACAACGGCCTGAAGGACCTCCAACAGGTTCTGGGAACGACAAAGTACCCGAGGTTGCGGTTTGGGATTGGGGCGGAGTTTGGGAAGGGTCAGCAGGTCGATTACGTCCTGGGGAAGTGGAGTGCGGAAGAGCAAGAGCGCATGGACGAGCGCTTGACCAAAGCCGGCGACGCCGTGCTCAACATCACCACCGCGGGCTTGGCCCGGGCGATGAACGCCTACAACGGGCAGTGAGCCCCGCTTAGGCTTCGTCTTCTTCGTAGAAATGGTTGTTGCCGATGTACGCCACCACGGCATCGGGCAACAGGAACTGCACGTCGTGGCCCGCCATGATCGCGTCTCGCACGTAGGTGGAGCTGATGGCGATGATGGGCGCTTCGTGGACCTCCACGTTGTGGTGCGCCAACCATTGGGCCGTTGCGGCGTCGGAAGCCGACGTCCCCTGCGTCAATCTGGGATAGATCAACATGCGGTGTGACGCCACGAGGCTGTCGTGGTCTTTCCACGTGTGAAACGACTCGAGGTTGTCTTGCCCCATGATGATGCTAAACGCCACGTCGGGATGGACTTGGCGCAAGTGGTGCATGGTGTCGGACGTGTAGTTGGGCCGGGGCAAGTTGAACTCCACGTCGGTGGCCTTCAGGTGGGGATGGTCGGCCAAGGACAGACGTGCCATTTGAAGGCGATGTCCCTCAGGGATCATGGACACCCCTTGCTTGTGGGGACTGCTTGGGGTCACGACAAACCACACCTCGTCGAGGCCCGCTTGGTTCAGCATGTGGTTGGCGATGACCAAATGCCCCAAGTGAATGGGGTTGAACGACCCAAAATACAGCCCGACGCGAAGCGCTTTGGAAGGGGCTTGGGTCGGATTCATGGCGTCCATGGGGCGTTCGGATGCTGGGGTCAGAGGTAGGCGCGTTCTAAGAAATCCCCCACCATGTCCTCGGCTTCTTGCTTGGCGAGGTCGAGGTCGTCGTTGACGAGCCTCAGGTCAAACGCCGGGGCCGCTTCCAGCTCCTGCTGGGCCTTGGCGATGCGCTTTTCCAGGGCGGCCTCGTCTTCGGTGCCACGGCCACGAAGACGATCTTCCAACACGAACAACGAGGGGGGCATGACGAAGATGGACAACGCGCTGTCGCCGAAGACGGACTTGAGGGTTTGGCCTCCCACCACGTCCACGTCAAACAGCGGGGTGCGGCCATCGCGCCACAACTTCTCAACCTCGCTGCACAACGTGCCGTACGACAGGCCCTCGTACACCTCCTCGTACTCGACGAACGCACCGTTCTTGACCTTTTCGGCGAAGTCCGCGGGAGACAAAAAGTGGTAGTCCTTGCCGTCCACTTCGCCTTCGCGGGGACCGCGGGTCGTGGCGCTCACGCTGAAGCCGAGCGACAGTTCCGTCTTGGACATGAGGTGTCTGACCAGCGTGGTCTTGCCGGCTCCTGACGGGGCGGAAAAAATGATGGCCAGGCCATCGCCTTGGGGTTTGGAGCCTGCGGGCATGGGTCAGAGGACGTTGAGGACTTGTTCCTTGATTTTCTCGAGCTCATCCTTCATTTGGACGACGATGCGTTGAAGGTCGGCGTCGTTGGCCTTGCTGCCGAGGGTGTTGATCTCACGTCCCATTTCCTGGGCCACAAACCCGAGCTTCTTGCCTTGGCCGCTGCCCGTTTCCATGATCTCACGGAAGTAGGCGATGTGGGCCGTCAGGCGCGTGCGCTCCTCGCTGACGTCCATTTTTTCGATGTAGTAGAGCACCTCTTGCTCAAAGCGTCCCTCGTCCAAGGAGGCGCGGTCGATGGTCTCTTCGAGGTTGGTGCGAATGCGGTCGCGGACGCGCTTGATTCGGGCTTCCAAGAGCGGGTCGAGGCCCGATTCCAAGCGCTCGATTTCATCCAAGCGGCCCTTGAAATCCGCCTCGAGCGAGGCGCCTTCCGTGTTTCGGAACGCATCGAAGTTGTCTGCCGCCTCCAGCACCAACGCATGAATGCCGGCCCAGGCCTCTTCGTCGAAGGCCTCTTTGGACGTTTGCATGGCGTCTGGGAAGCGCACCGCCGTCGACAACAGGTTGCCCGTCGGCTGGCCCGTTTCTTGGGCCAAGGCTTCCAAGTCTTGGACGTACTTCCGGATGACCGGGGCGTTGAGTTCGTTGCGCGCCTCGGCGGCATCCGCTTCGAAGTGGATGGCGATGTCGCTCTTTCCGCGCACAATGCGGGCCCCGAGCTCGGTGCGCAAGTCCATTTCTTTTTGCTTCAGCACGGACGGCATCCGCACTTGGAGGTCGAGGTTTTTGCCGTTCAACGAACGGACTTCGACTGTGTATTTCCGGGAACCGACGGCACCTTCCGCCTTTCCATAGCCTGTCATAGAGCGCAGCATGAAGCGAAGATACGCTCTCGAACCGGTGCGCGCTTCCCGTGCCCGCAGGAAGGTCAATGCCCCGCGGCCCCGCGCTACCTTTGCAGCCATGTCGGATCTGAAACGCGTGACCTCCCTCCTCGCTGGAGACATGGCGGCCTTCAAGCCCAAATTCCGGGCGGCCGTCACCACCGACGTCGCCTTGCTCGACACGGTCATGCGCTACATCCTTCGCCGCAAAGGCAAGCAGATGCGGCCCATGTTTGTGTTTCTCAGCGCACGGCTCCACGGTGGGGTTGACGCGCAGGGTGCCGCCACGGACCGTGCCCACACGGCGGCGGCTCTGATCGAGCTCTTGCACACGGCCACACTCGTGCACGACGACGTGGTCGACGAAAGCCCCCTTCGACGTGGCGTGTTCAGCATCCAAGCGCTTTGGAAGAAAAAAGTCGCCGTGCTCGTCGGAGACTACCTGCTGTCGCGCGGCCTTCTCGCCGCGGTCGACGCCGAGGCGTTTGACCTGTTGAAGATCACTTCGCGCGCCGTGCGCGAGATGAGCGAAGGCGAACTCCTCCAAATCGAAAAGGCACGCCGCCTCGACATCACGGAGGAAGTCTACTTCGACATCATTCGCCGCAAAACCGCCTCGCTCCTCGCGGCCTGCTGCGCCTGCGGTGCCGCCTCGGCCGGCGCCGACGACGACACGGTCCAAAAAATGTGGGGCCTCGGCGAACGCGTGGGCCTCGCTTTCCAAATCCAAGACGACCTCCTCGACCTCGGCGAAGGCGACCGAACCGGCAAGCCCACCGGCCAGGACATCCGCGAGCGCAAGATGACGCTCCCGCTCATCCACACGCTCGCCAAGGCCACCCCCTCCGAACGCCGTCGCCTCATCCGGCTTGTCAAGCACAAGAGCGAAGACCCTGCAGCGGTCAAAGAGGTCATGGACGCCATCCTCGCCGGACCCGGCATGGAGCGCGCCCGTTCCGAGATGCGTCGCTTGAAAGAGGAGTCCCTCGCCCTGCTTGACGAACTCGGCGGCCACGACGCGGTCAGCACCGAAGCCCGCGAAGCCCTGCGCGACCTCATCGAGTACACCATCCGCCGCGTCAAATGATCTCGCGCCTAACCCCCATCTGCTTGGCGCTCGTCGGGTTGGCCTCCTCGTGCGCCCACTCCGACCCCCACGCCCCGCGACAAGAAATCCAAACGACCTGGCCCAACGGCGACTCGCGCGTGGTCCTCGGCTTCCGAGGCGACACGGTCCACGAGCGACTCGAGTACCACGAAACCGGCCAGCTGCTGTCGCGCGGCCAGCTCTTGAACGGCGAACGTCACGGGGTATGGAACAGCTACTACGAGAGCGGCATGCCATGGTCCCAGGTCAACTACGACCGCGGAGTAGAGCACGGCACCTACCGCACCTACCACGACAACGGCGAGCCCGCCATCGAGGGCGCCTTCGATCACGGCACCCGAATCGGCACGTGGTCGTTTTACGGGAAGGACGGCAGTGTGGTCAAGCGCGAGACGCGCTGAGGGATCAATACCGCTTCTTCTTGCCCTTCTTCTTCACGCTGAAGCCGGGTGCGCCGCCCGATCCAGACGTATTCCACGGTTCTTGACCGGGCTTGAAGTAGGGCTTCTTTTTCGCCTTTTTCTTCGCCTTGCCAGCGCCCATGGGCTTGCCGGGCTTGCTGTCGTTCCAGGAAGGGGGACCCTCCGGAGACTTGAATCCGTCGTTGGATTTGAATCCGCCCTTGGACTTGAACTTCTTTTTGAAGGGTTTCTTCCGGAAGGGACGTCCGCCTCGGTCCCCTCCGCGGTCGTAACGATCGTCACGGTCCCGGCGACGGTCGCCCATGTCCTTTTGGTTCAAGTCAGCCTTGCCGGCTGTCTCGAGTTTGCGCATTTCTGCAACCACAACCTGACGCAGCAAGTCCTCCTTTGAGAGTTCACCAAACAACAAACTCATCTGCTCCCAAATGTCTTCTGGCACGCCCCGTCCTGCGGGGAGTTCAATCAAGCCTTGGCCCCACGTGGTCATGCGCGCATGAAGGATTTCCTCGGGGTTGGGGACCATGGTTTGGGTGAATTCGATGCCAAGGGTGCGAGAGAAACGGTTCAAATGGCCGCGCTCTTTCACACTCATCAACGCCAGGGAAATGCCCTTCTTGCCGGCGCGGGCGGTGCGGCCCGAACGGTGCGTGTAGTACGCAGCCTCACCCGGCAGCGAGTGGTGGAAAACGTGCGTGAGGTTGTCCACGTCGATGCCACGCGCGGCCACGTCGGTGGCCACAAGGACCTGGAGGTGCTTTTGCTTGAACCGCAACATGACGCGGTCGCGTTGGGCCTGTGACATTTCTCCGTGCAAGGCGTCGGCACGGTAGCCGCGCTTGAGCAGCTCTTCAGCCAAGGCCTGGGTGTCGCGGCGCGTGCGGCAAAAGACGACGCCATAGAGCTCAGGGTCGAGGTCAAGGAATCGCGCAATGGCCTCGGATTTGTCCGAATGGCGCACAAGGGCGAAGCGGTGTTCGATGTTTTGGTTGACCGTCGCGGACTGGTTGACCTTGACCTCCAGCGGGTCGGTCATGTACTGCCCCACCATGCGGCGGATTTCGCGCGGCATGGTGGCCGAGAACAGCCACGTGAACTTGTCGTCTGGCGTGAAGGACAAAATCTCGTCCAGCTCCTCCTTGAACCCCATGTTCAACATCTCGTCGGCCTCGTCAAGCACGAGGTGCCGAATGCGGTCGAGCTTCACCGCCTTGCGCTTGGCGAGGTCGATGAGACGGCCTGGCGTGGCGATCACCACGTGGCACGGCTTCTTCAATTGGGCAATCTGCGTGGCGATGTTGGCGCCGCCGTAGACCGCCACGGTTTTCAAGCCCTGCTTGTGCTTGGCAAACTTCTCGAGCTGCTCGGCGATTTGTTGTCCCAGCTCCCGGGTGGGCGCCAGCACCAAGGCCTGCACATGGTCCCACTTGGTGTCGAGGTGGTCGAGGAGCGGCAGGCCGAAGGCCGCCGTCTTGCCGGTGCCGGTTTGGGCCAAACCAATGAAATCGCGGTCGCCCTCCAGCAACAGGGGAATGGCCTGGGCTTGGATGTCGGTGGGCGTCTCGAAACCCATCTCGGTGATGGATTTCAGCAGGGGGGCGGAGAGCCCAAGGGTGTCAAATGTGTCCAAAAGGAGGGGAATCAGGGCGCAAAGGTCGCCCATTTCTTCTTAGCGGTACTTGGCCACGATCGCCTCTCGATTTTCAATCCTGCCGCCAAACATGGGCGTCCAGCCCAAACCGGCATCCATGTGGAACCTCGGAGCGGAGATCAAATCTGAAAGGAGCGTCCAGCTGCCACGGGCATAGACCCTGCTTCTTGCCATTTTGAGCAATTGAATCCTCAGCCCCGCCGTCGCATAGACATCCGAACCTCCAAAGACGCTTGAGGATTGGATCCTGCTCAACTCATTTTGAACCCCCAACTCCAGTTCAAAGGCATTGCTCCGTGCGGTCGCAAATCCAATGCCCACCACTTCATCGGTTTCCTCCAGCAAAGAGGGGTCGTCTGAATTGTCCCAAGCCCGAAAGGAGGACCCATCCCAGTAGCGAAGGATGATTCCCGTGAGACCGTACCCCCTGGAGTGATCCTTTTTTCGCTTCCCTTCTGCCATGTCGATTTTGCCGGGTGGCACTTTGCGACGAAAAGCGCCAAGGGCATAGCCTCGAATGCCCCCATACAATTTCACTCCCGCCGTCGAGAATTGGTCATTGACGACGTACCCATTGGACCTGAATGAGGACTCAAAAGACAGCGTCCAACCAAAAGGATTGGCGCGCTTGGCCTCGCGAATCTCGGCCTTTTTGCATGTCCGGCCGATGTCTTTTCTCAAGCTCTGGATTCCCGGGACGGCAATGAGCATTTTGTCCACTGCGAGTTTGCGCTCCAATTTGCGCCAAGCTGCAAAAGGGTCCGATTCAGCTTCGCGCTCCAGGTTTTGCAGGAACGCCTCTTGTTCTG
>NYSX01000089.1 GCA_002683345.1 Flavobacteriales bacterium | reverse complement strand
GCAGAACCAGGACGGCGAGCAGAACCAGGACGGCGAGCAGAACCAGGACGGCGAGCAGAACCAGGACGGCGAGCAGAACCAGGACGGCCAGGAAAACGCCGGTTCAAAGCCTCAGCCATCCCCTTCTGAGCCAGGTGAAGTGCCGAAGGAAGGCCAAATCAGCCGAGCCGACATGGAGCGAATTTTGGAAAGTTTGGAACGTCAGGAAGCCGAAGTTCAAGCGAAATTGCGCGCAGCCCAAGTCAAAAAACGCGGCAAAGGCGCATCCAAGAACATTGAAAAAGACTGGTGACGTCATGACCTTCCCTCGAACCGGACTCGTGCTCGCTTGGGCGATACTCGCCTCTTGGATGCCTGCGCTCGCGCAAGAGGCTTCGGTCGAAGTGACCGTCAACGCCACCACCGTGTCGCAAGGCGATTTGATCCGCGTCACGCTGTCGTTTGTGAATTGCAAGGTGAAGGAATTGGACCCACCCCAAATCCAAGGCCTCGACTGGCGCATGGGCCCAAGCACCTCGAGCAACACCCAGTGGATCAACGGCGTCACCACCTCCAAACAGCAGTACACCTACGGCTATGCGGTGACCGCCGCCAAAGAGGTCCGCATTCCCGCCATGACGTGGAAGACCAACCGAGGTGCCCTCAAGAGCAACGCCGTCCGCATTGTGGTTGAATCAGGGACCTCGCAAAACACCCCTTCACGGACGAAGACCAAGGCGGTTCAACGCGATTTGGTCACCGCCATCGAACCGAGCAAGCGCACCGTCTACCTCGGCGAACCGCTGGTGCTCACCTACAAGATTTACAACCGGTACACCAACCTCGACGTCCGGAACTACGACATTCCCGAGCTCGAAGGATTTTGGAAAGAAACGGTGCAAACGCCCGATGCGCGGTGGGAGCCTCAACTGATCAACGGCAAGCGATACAATGTGGCGACAGTGCGTCAAATCGTAGCCTTCCCGCAACAAACGGGCACGTTCACGTTGCGTGATTTTGACCTGACAGGCTACTTGCGCATCAACTTCTTCGAGGGCCGCGACATCCAAGCCACCTGCGACCCTGTCACCATTGAAGTCCTCCCCTTGCCGGAGGCTGCTCCGAGGAACTCAGTCGGCACCTTCTCCAGCTTGAATGTGACCCAAACCCTGTCCGCCGACAGCGTCTCCACGAACGAAGCCGTCACCTTGGAAATCATGTACAAAGGCAGCGGAAACTTGAAATTCCTGCGGGAGCCACAACTCGCATGGCCTTCGGAATTCGAGGTGTTTGAGGCCGAGGTGACGGACAAAATTGCCCTCTCTGCGCGGGGCGAAACGGGGTCGCGCACGTTCAAATTCGTGGCCATTCCTCGGGCGCCGGGCGACTACGCCCTCCCACCTTTCGAAGCGGTGTCGTTTGACCCCTTGACGGGAACCCATGTGTCGAGTGTCGCGCCCGGGTTGAAAGTGCATGTGGGCAAAAGCACGGGCGCCGACGGAGCCACGGCATCCATGACGTTCACCCACCAACAAGACGTCCAGGTGCTGACCCAAGATGTCAGGCACATCCTCACCTCCTCCAGCCGATTCTTGCCCCGGAACCGTCCACCATGGACGTCCTGGACATTTGCGCTTGGCATGCTTGTCGCGCCCCTCACCTTCGCAGTCGGGGCCCTGCGGCGCCGTCGTCGCACCCTGGTCGAGGCCGATCTACGCGGCACCCGCCACCGACGTGCCCTGCGCGCCCTCAAAGCATCGCTCAAGCAGGAGTTGACCATTGAAGTGGTGGGCGAAGCCATGGAACAATACCTCATGGCCAAGTTGGGTTGGGAACGCTCCCAACTCACCCGCGATGCCATGCGCACGCATCTCCAAGGGCAAGACCCGGCGCTCGGCGCGTCGTGGGACGATATTTGGGTTGCCTGCGAAATGCAGCGTTACGGCGCTTCTCAGGGCAACCTGGATGCCCTTGCGACACAGCTCATCGCCTTGGCGGAAACCACCGAATCCACGTTGTCATGAAGCCCCTTCGTTCCCTCCTGCTTCTCTTGTTCTTGGCGATGGTCCATTCGGCACATGGGCAACCTGAATTGGCTTTTGAGGCCGCCAATGCCGCTTACGAGGCTGGGGAATACGACGACGCGTTGACGCGCTACGAGGCCTTGTTGGAAACCCATCGTCACTTTGAATCGGAATTCAATGCGGGCAACGCCGCGTTCAAGTTGGGTGCGTGGGGACGTGCACGGCTTCACTACGAGCGGGCCAAGCTTCTCGACCCTTCCAACGAGCACCTGCAAGCCAACCTCGCCCTGCTGGAGTCCAAAATTGTGGACCGCATCACCGCCATCCCCAAGCTCGGCTTGACCTCTTGGCTGTCCTCTTGGGTGGGACCGGGCAGGCTCACAGGATGGGTGTGTTGGACCTTGCTTTGGTGGAGTCTCTCCTGGGTGCTTTGGATGGTGCGCTGGCGCAAAACGAGTCAAGATTCCCGCAACACGATTGGCTTCCTGGCCTTCGCCTCCCTGCTTTTGGGGCTCATCGGCCTGGGGTGCGTGCGAGAATCCAACGCCCGCATGGAGTCCGCCCGACAATTGGTTGTCATGTCAGAACGGGTCGATGTGACCAGCTCTCCCTCGGCCTCGGGCACGGTGTTGTTTCAATTGCACGAAGGGACGCGCGCCTGCATTTTGGACCGAACGCCAGAATGGACCGAAGTCGAGCTCGACAACGGCAACGTGGGATGGATTCCTGAGGCTGCGACGGAGGACGTCTAAGCGCCCGTCACCTCAACGGCCCTTGACCACTGCGGGCCACTTCTCCTTCACCCCTTTGGTCCAAATGGAGTCACCGTAGTGAAGGGCGACCTGATTGGTGTCACACACGGTGGCCCAATACGAATCACGCAAGCTGTCTTGCAAAGCACGGAACTCCTCTGCCCCACCCTCGGGTGTGCCTGTTTTGGGGTACGCCGCCAACGCTTCCTTTCCCGCCAGAGTCATGGCAGCCCTCAACTCTCTGTACACCTTCTGTTGGGTTTCCACAGGAACGTTGTTGTTCAGGGAATCGGCAGCCTCGTTGTTGGATTGACAACCGGCAACAAGCAGCACTGTAGCAGCAGCGACAAGGGCAAAGTTTTTCATGAGATGCGTGTTCAATGGGTCAGTTGCAATTCTACGTCAACAAACGCTTCCAAACAGCCCCAACATGACCAAGATGTCTGAGATTGAAATGCTCCCGTCGCCATTCAAATCTCCGACACAAATGGTGTCCAGCGTGAAGGTGCATGACCCATCCTCATACACGGCATCGGGGTCGTAATTGGGCGCCTGGATGTAGGTGCATCCGCCACCCTCCGGCGGGAGCGGACAGTGGTAAGGTGGGAACAAACATGAACCGTCGTCGACTTGCGCCGAAGCATCGTAGTTGCAGGCATACGCGTAGGTGCACCCTTCGTTCGGTCCTCCTCCCAACGCCAAGCAGGCTTCGCAGGCGTCCATCGAGTCGAACAGCGCCGAAGCGTAATCGATGCCCCCCACTTCCGTGCCACAACCGCTGACGTAGACACAAGATCCGCCGACGTTGCCCACCCCGAGGACCAACTCACACAACCCAAAGTCCACTTCAGCAAGGTCCTCGCAAGCCTGACAAGTCCCTTCGGTCCAAGACGTCACGCCGCCCTGGGTTTGGGCGTAGCAAGCATTGCTGTACACCACCCCGTCGCACCCGCACACCGGCGCGTATTCTTCAGTGCAAAACGCCGTGGGATCGATGAGCGATTCGTCGATGCATGGTTCCACTTGGGACAAGACCATGGGCGCTGTGAGCATCGAAACAACGAAGGCAAGAAACGAGGTTTGGAGGAGGTGCGTCATGGGTCCAATGTACTTGATTTTGAGAACTTTCCAAGCCCCAAACCATCGCCTTGCACTCAACCTTGTGCCGAGAAGCGCTCCAGAACTGCACGCAGGTGCGGCGGATTGAATGGCTTGACCACCACGTCGTCCATGCCCGATTCAAGGGCCTTCGTGCGGGTGTGCGACTCGGCATCCGCCGTGAGCCCCACAAGGGGAATGTGGCCCCATGCACTTGACGGCTGTTTCCAATCGCGCGCAGCCTCAAACCCATCGCGTCCTGGCATGTGAATGTCGAGGAGCACCAAGAAAGGGCTTGCTTGGGCCAGTTGGGCCTCGGCTTCGTCGGCATTGGACGCCGTGATGACCTCATATCCCCAATTGGCCACCATGCGCCTCGCAACCAACACATTGAGTTCGTTGTCGTCTACAATCAACACCGGCGCGTCGGGAATCAAGGGGCGGTCGGGCGTCTCGCCTTGAATCTCCACATCCGCCTCCCATGCGTCGGTCCGTTGAAGCGGCAAAGCAAATCGGAATGTCGTGCCCTCCCCCAGCGTGCTGGTCACCCCCAACTCTCCTCCGTGCAGACCCACCAGTTTTTTGGTGATGGCCAAACCCAATCCCACCCCTTGGTTGGCGGTGTTGACCATGCGCTCTCGGTCGGCTTGCTCAAAGGGCTCCAAAATGCGCTTCAAATCGCTGGGCGAGATGCCCCTTCCTGTGTCGCGCACCTCCACCTCCAAACACTCCGACTCCCATGCCACATGGCAATGGACTTCCCCTTCAGAAGTGAATTTCAACGCGTTGGTGATGAGGTTGTTCAACATTTGGGTCAACCACCCCACATCGGCCATCAATCGCGTAGGAACACCCGCCTCCACCTCCAAACTCAACACGTTTCCGGTGGCCTCTGCCCGCTTTTGAAAGCCATTCACCACGCGCTTGAAAAACTCCTCTGGCGCGAACGACGTCAGATGCGGCTCGGCCTTCCCGCTGTCCAATCGTTCGAGGTCCAACACGTCGGTCAACAAGCCCTTCAATTGCTTCCCTGCAAATTCCATGTAGGAGAGGTTCGAAAGACGGTCTTGCTCCGAATCGTCCCCGCGCATCATCAATTCAATCAAGCCCAAAATCGCGTTCAACGGCGTGCGGATCTCATGACTCATCACAGACAAGAAATCTGACTTGTGTCGCTCCGCCTCCGCTGCGCGCGCCCGGGCCAACTGCACTTCAGTCACGTCCACGGCGTACATGTGCACGAAGGACTTGTCCCCGACACGTGCCATCGCCACCTGAAACCACTTGTCGCCAGCCTGGACTTGAGCCTGAACGGGGACATCCGAGGCACTTGCCTTCTGCAAGAGCGGCCAAAACGGACTCTCCTTTGAAAGCTCTGACGAAGGAGCGCTCTCCGGTATCAATAGGGCGTCTGCCTGCGCATTGGACAGCAAAAGGACACCGTCAAAACCCAGCCTCGCCACGGGGTTGGGATTCAACTGGAAGAACTTCGCGAACTCTTGAATGCGCTCTTCTCCGATGCTGCGGCCAATTTTTTGACCGCAGATGTTGGCCACGCTTTGAAGCAGACGGAGGTGGTAGGACCGGAAGAAGCCCACGAGGCTGTGCTCGCTGTCGATGACACCAATCACCTCGCCATCGCACACGATGGGCACGGCCATTTCACTGCCGCGCATCGCATCGTCCACAACATAGTCGGCATCTTCTGCCGTGTTGGACACGATTTCTGCAATGCCCGAGGCGCCCACCCTGCCGACAATGCCCTGCCCAAACGCCAATTCCATGGGCTCGTGAATGGCGCGGTAGTCAACATTTTTGGGGCCGTAGGCTGCTTTTTGGACCCACACGCCCTTGTCGTCATCACGCAAGAAAATCACGCAATCTTCCAACCCCATTTTTTCGATGCAGGACGAGGCAATGTCCCACAAAATGTCCTCTGTGGAATTCTGACGAAACACGCTTTTACTGAAATATTCAATGATTTCCAGCTGCTCGCGAAAGTGCGCGTAGGTTCCTCTTTGCTGTCTTCGCAAAGACCAAAAAAACCACGCCGCCACGACCACCAGCACGGCCACGAGGCCCCACCAAATCACGGGTATGAGTGCAGTTTGATCCATGGTTGAACGCTCCCTGAAAGATACGCCTGAAGCGCACTTCGCGTTCAATCACGTTCAACTCCCGTCACCTGCAAAGCATCGCTTGTCGAGGAAATACCTAAATCTCTCGATTGTTTTCTGCGTTTAATCGCCAAAATCGGGTATTTTGTCGACTGATTTTTGTATCTTTTGTATTCGTGTGTTTCCCGGTCGGGGAAGACACCCACAAAGACGACACAGCAAATGAACTGTTCCTCCCGTTCCTCCGCCGCGATCCTTCGCCCCTTCTTCGTGGCACTCCTCTCTGCTTTCTTCTGTTTGCCGGCACTCGCACAATGCGACGATGTGAACGCCAACGACATCTGCGATGACGTTGAATTCAGCTGCATTGCCGATTACGATTTTGGCGACGCCGCACTTGGCCTGTCGCCAAATCCCGAATTGGGTGAACAATTTGAACCAGGTGTGGTGGGCGAGAGCTACGAGGATATCCTGCACATTTTGCTACCTCAATACGTCCTCGCCCTCGACCCCACTTTACCTTTTACTCCAACCACTCCGCTCGACAGCGCATCGCTGTCGTCGGTGGTCTTGGTCGATTTGAATGACTCTCTGTCTACAACAAGCCTTGACGCGATTAAAGTATCAATGCTGCCCTCTTTGGTTCATGCAACAGATGTACGAACAGCTAGTGCTCAAGAATCATTTAAGGGGGACGATGAAAATCGGAGAAGCTCGTCGAAGAACTCGGCTCTGAGTAATGCGCAGAGT
>NYSX01000088.1 GCA_002683345.1 Flavobacteriales bacterium | reverse complement strand
GCCGTCACCGCCACATACACCGCACTCGTCGAGAACGTTGCCGTCGCAGTCGCAAGCGCCGTCAGCGATGCCGTCACCGCCGCACACACCGCACTCGTCAAGGACGTTGCCATCGCAGTCACAAGCGCCGTCAGCGATGCCGTCACCGCCGCACACGCCGCACTCGTCAAGGACGTTGCCATCGCAATCACATTCGCCGTCAGCGATGTACGTGCAGTTGGTGCCATCATCAAAAGTGGCATCAGGATCGAAATTGCAAGCGTCTGCGTCCGTACAACCAGCACATGAGTCGTACTCACACAAGTCAAGGTCGTTGACCGTGGCGTTAGGATCGTAGTTGCAAGCAATGGCAATCATGCAACCCACGCAATCATTGGCGCCATTGCATTCTCCACACAAATCGTATTCACCAACGCAATCGTCGATGTCGTCACAAATGCCGTCCATGTCCAGGTCTTGCCCTTCACCTCCGCAAACACCACACTCGTCGAGGACATTGCCTTCGCAATCACACTCACCATCGGCGATGTACACACAGGAGTCGTCGTCGATTGTAGCCTCAATGCTGTAGTTGCAGGCTGTCTCATCAGTGCAACCAGCCGTTCCACAAGCGTCAAAGGCGAGCAAGTCACGCCACTCCTGGTCCTGGTCGGCATTCATGAACACCTGAAGTTGAGCTTGACCCGACAATTCACCTGCAGTGGTGATTTGCATGATGAGGATCTGCAAATCCGGACCTGCGAAGGCCGCGTGAGAACCAGCAGCCTCAGCCCCTGGGAATGGGGTGTACCACGCTCCACCAGTAGCATCGTCGACCGTCACACTGGAACCAGGACCTCCCACGAACTGGGTAGAAGCATCGATATCACCCCAAACTGTGGAGGGGTGCTGAGCTGCAGGCGTCGTGGCATCTTCAGCACCAATGGTGAGGAAGCTGTCAAACGCCAAGTCTGGGAAGAACCCCAAGAACGCAGGATTAACTCCCTGAGCGTTCCATGTTGTGGACGCAGCATCGTTGTACCAATCCTCAGTGGAGTTGATGATCAATGGATTGCCGCCGTCTCCAGAGCACGAGGACAAGTAATCAGTCTCGTTGAGACAGTTGAGGTAGAGGCGGTAGGTCGTTTGACCATCCAGCACTCCGCCGGTATGAGACACAACCTCCTCCATGGAGATACAGTAACCCTCAGGAGCTGGTGCAAAGACACCGGGCGACAGGAACTGAGCCTGAAGCCCCGTCATACACAGCGCCGCAAGGGCAGTGAAAAATGTACGCATAGCGATAACAGATTGGTTTAAATAAAGAATTTCAATTCAACATGTCGAGGTGTCGGAAAACACTTAGACAGGGTAAAAAAGCAACGGAATCCAGTGTAAAACCAAACTTTTATACGCCATTTCTTGGTGCAATGTGTGTCCACTTGTCGCATCATTACATAATGCAATCACATCCTTGAGGATTCTCGGGGATTTTCATTGTATAAAGCCCAAATGAGGCCATTCGTTAATTTTTCGTGAATCTGATTTTCCTGTCGACCAAATCCACATATAATTCGACCGAGAAACATGCTGTTCGTCGTGATCTTGCCTTTTTCGTCCAGGCGTGAAACGCCCCCTTTGAGTCCAAAAAGTTGCGCCTGGCACACGCGAAATCAAATTGTTGTGTATGTTTGCGCTCGCCCAAATGGTACCATAGCTCAGTTGGTAGAGCAACGGATTGAAAATCCGTGTGTCCCAGGTTCGAATCCCGGTGGTACCACACTCAAAAGGCTGCTCAAACGCAGCCTTTTTTTGTGGACCTTTGACCATGGATTGTCCATCTCCCTCTCAACCCAACTGGCTTGAAATTCTTCGGCGCGCCGAGCCCGATCGCGTCGTTTGGATTCGCGAGCGCGACCTTCAAGAGGAGCTCTTGCAGGAATACAGAGAAGCGTTGCACGCCATTTGTGGCAGCCTGGCCGGCGAATGCAGCCTTGCAGGTGGTGAACCACTCAAAACGTGGGAGCAAATCGAACGGCTGCTCATGCATTTCCGGAATTGGGGCGTCACCCGGACCTCTGTTGTGGTCACGACAGGCGGCGGCGCACTCAGCGATGCGGTGGGTTTTGCCGCCGCCATTTGGAAGCGAGGAGTGCGGTTGATTCACATCCCCACAACCCCACTTGCCGCAGTGGACGCTGCGTGGGGCGGCAAAACCGGCATCAACTGGGGTGGGTCCAAAAACCAACTTGGGACCTTTGCCCCACCCCTCATCGTGCACGTAGATGCCCGATGGATGCGCACGCTGCCTTCCAGGGAATTCCACGCAGGCTTGGCTGAAGTTGCCAAGCACGCTCTGCTTGACAAAACAGCCTTTGCAGCGTGCAGCGACAACTTGCCGCCATGGCCCCCTTCAGCGCAAGGACACCTGGCATGGACCCAATTCCTGAAGCAATCGGCACAAGTCAAGCAGAACGTCGTCCAAGAAGACCCCGAGGAGCGTGGAGTGCGGTGCATTCTGAATTTGGGGCACACCGTGGCGCATGCCATTGAAGCGTTCACGGCATCGAGCACTGAACCTTGGCTCCATGGCGAGGCCGTGGCCGTGGGTTTGCACTTTGCACTTTTTGAGATGTCTCAACTTGCCTTGAGTGAACGTCCCCGGGAAGCGCAGGCTGAGGTGCAGGCTGCCCGGATGGTCCAATGGCTGCATGAATACGTCCCGGTGCCCAACATCTGGCCTTTTGGAGCCCACGACCTCTGGGCGCACATGGTGCACGACAAAAAGAACGTCGCCAATGAGGTCCGAGACGTGGCTTGGCGGGGCGTGGGCGAGGTGGTTTGGCCTGTTCATTGGAAAAAGGATTCCTTCGAGGCAACTTGGAACGCGTTTGTGCGTTCTTGGAACAACGCACACTCCGACGATTCAAACTGATGCAACAAACCGCCGCAGAATTGGCCGTCCTCCTCGACGGCAATGTGAAAGGAAATCCTGACGTTCGGGTTCGCCGTCTGGCCAAAATTGAATCTGCAGGCCCCGGATCGGTGTCCTTTCTTGCCAATCCGGAGTACGAGCGTTTCATCTACACCACCGAAGCGAGCATCGTCATTGTCTCCGATACGTTCGAAGCCAGCGAACCTCTCCCCCACGGGCTGACGCTGCTGCGCGTTGAGGACCCTTATCGCGCCTTTGCCCGGTTGTTGGAAGCCTATGACGCTGTCTTAAAGCGCCAAGAGGGGATTCACCCGTCCGCTGTTGTGGATGAGAACGCCGTGTTGGGCGAAGGCTGCTTTGTGGGTCCTTCTGTGGTCATTGAACACGGGGCGGTCATCGGGGACCGTGTTGAATTGCACGCCCATGCCCATGTGGGACGCGATGCAAGGATTGGACACGACAGCGTGCTTCACAGCGGCGCCAAGGTCTTGGATCGGTGCGTTGTGGGCAAACAATGCACGCTTCAAGCTGGGGCTGTGGTGGGCTCAGATGGGTTTGGGTTTGCGCCCAAAGACGACGGCACTTACGCCAAAGTCCCACAGACGGGAAATGTTGTCATTGAAGACCATTGTGACGTGGGTGCATTGACCACCATCGACCGTGCCACCTTGGGAAGCACCATCCTTCGCAGAGGCTGCAAACTCGACAACCTCATTCAAGTGGCCCACAACGTGGTGATTGGAGAGGCGACTGTCATTGCAGCCCAAACAGGCATTGCAGGCTCCACCACCATCGGTGCACGTTGCATGATTGGCGGACAGGTCGGCATCGGAGGTCATTTGAAGGTGGCCGCAGGCAGCAAAATCGCAGCCAAGTCAGGCGTATCCGCCAGCTTGATCCAAGAGGGCTTGACGTACCAAGGCAACCCTGCCGTGCCGGTCAAGCAATTCCAAAAGTTCCAAATTGCCCTCCGTCGACTTGCGCGCATTCCGCTGGGAGAGCGACTTGACGCCATTGAACAGGCGTTGGAAACTTCGCGAACCGCGCAGGATCAAGTCCGTTGACCTTTCCAAGCGCTGACGTAGGTTTGCAGCCATGATTTCGTCGAATCGTCAACACACGTTGGCCACGGACCTTCAATTCGAAGGCATTGGCCTCCACACCGGGAAACAGGCCCAACTGCGCATCCTGCCAGGTGAAGCGAACACGGGGTATGTTTTCGTCCGGAAAGACTTGGAAGGAGCACCCTCGATTGAAGCCCATGTATCTAATGTGGGAGAAACCTTGCGAGGCACCACGCTGCAATCGGGCGACGTCTCTGTGCACACCACGGAACATGTGCTTGCCGCGTTGTATGCGTCAGGCATCGACAACGCCGTCCTCGAACTCGACGGTCCGGAGGTTCCCATTCTAGACGGATCGGCGCTGCCATTCATGTCCCAAATCGAGAAAGTCGGCACCACCGAGCAAGAAGCCGACCGACGTTTCTTCAAAGTCCGAAAGAACATCAGTTACCGAGGAGAGGACGGCGTCGAAATGCTTGTTGTCCCCCTCGAGGAAGACGATTTCAAGGTCACCGTCATGGTGGACTACAACAGTCCTGTCCTCGGCACCCAACACGCCCGAATGGAAAACCTTGGCGCCTTCAAAACGGACATCGCGGCCTGCCGCACGTTTGTGTTCTTGAAGGAGGTGGCTTCCCTGGCCGAACAAGGCCTGATTCAAGGTGGTGACATTGACAATGCTGTTGTGCTCGCCGAACGCGCGTACAGCGAGTCAGAGATGAAAGACATCGCCTCATCCCTTGGCCGTGCGACCTTGAACGGTGCGGCCGACCAACCCGGCGTGGTCAATCCCTCCGACCTTCGGTTTCCCAACGAGCCTGCACGACACAAGCTGCTGGACATCGTGGGAGACTTGGCCTTGACGGGGCGATTCATTCAGGGCCACGTGCTTGCCGCCCGACCAGGACATGCCGCCAACGTGGCATTCGCCAAAGAATTGGCGAAGGTGATTCGCGCTCAAGAGGATTTGCCCGACTTCAGAACCGACCGGGAATCCTTGATGGACATCAACGACATCGCGGCGATGCTCCCACACCGCTACCCCTTCTTGCTGGTGGATCGCATCATGGACATGGACGACAAGAGCATCACAGGTGTGAAGAACGTCACGATGAATGAGCCGTTCTTTCAGGGACACTTCCCCAACAATCCCGTCATGCCTGGCGTGCTTCAAGTGGAAGCGATGGCTCAGGTGGGGGGCATCTTTGCCCTCTCGACGGTGGAAGATCCCGAGAATTACTCGACCTACTTCATGAAGATTGATGGGGTCAAATTCAAGCAGAAAGTGTTGCCCGGAGACACGGTGGTGTTCTACCTGACGCTGGTCTCCCCAATTCGCCGAGGGCTGGTCAACATGAAAGGACGCGCCTACGTCCGTGGCGAATTGGTTTCTGAGGCCGAGATGTTGGCCCAAATCGTGCGCGACCGCGCGCCCAAAGAAGAATCATGATTCACGATTCGGCCCAAGTTTCCCCCCTCGCCCACGTCGACGGCTCTGCGCACATCGGCGCGAACGCGGTGGTGGAGCCGTTCGCCTTCATCGGTCCCAAGGTGCACATCGGTGCAGGAACCTGGGTGGGCCCCAACGCCACCGTCCTTGGGAACACCAAAGTGGGACAGGATTGCAAGCTCTTTCCTGGATGCGTGGTGGGCGCCGACTCTCAGGACCTGAAATACAAAGGCGAGCCCACCACAGTGGAAATCGGCGATCGAACCAGCATCCGCGAGTGCGTCACCATCCACCGTGCCACCACGGACCGCATGGTGACCCGGGTCGGACACGACTGCCTCATCATGGCCTACGTCCATGTGGCCCACGACGTGCAAGTTGGAAACCACGTGATTCTGGCCAACTCCGTGAATGTGGCCGGCCACGTGGTCATCGAAGACCACGTCATCATTGAAGGGATGGTGGGCATCCAACAATTCGTTCGAATCGGCACCCATGCCTTCATCGCAGGCGGCTCCTTGGTCCGAAAAAATGTGCCTCCCTACATCAAAGCTGCACGAGAGCCCCTCAGCTACATCGGCATCAATGGGATTGGGCTGCGGCGCCGTGGGTTTGACATTGACCGCATCCAGGCCATTGAGGACATTTACCGCACCCTCTATGTGCTCAACAACAACATGTCACAGGCCGTGAATGCTGCGGAACTGGAACTTCCAACGTCCGAAGACAAAGACGTTGTATTGTCCTTCATCCGACAGTCGGACAAAGGCATCATTCGCGGCCCATTTTGACCCCATGACCCCATCTCCCATCCTCGCCACGTTTCTCGCCGAAGGGCTCTCCCTCCGGCGCGGCACGAGGGTGGTTTGGGACAATGCCACGTGGTCCCTTCAAGGTCCGTGTGCCATTGTAGGGGCCAATGGATCCGGCAAAAGCTCCACCCTTGCGATGCTCGCGGGCCAAGTCGCTCCCGATGCGGGCAACGTGCGTTTGGAAACGGACCTCGGCGCCGTGGAACCGGAGCGCTGGATGACCTCGGTGTCTTTGGCGGCGCCATGGATGGCCCTTCCCAAGCACCTGACCCTTCAAGAAGCATTGACCTTTCATGGTACGTTCAGGACTTCGCGCCAAGGAGCCTTGGGTTGGCAAGCGTTGCTCGACGCTTCAGGGCTTCGTGTGGGCACTTCCGTGCCTTTGGGACAGTGGAGCTCTGGACAACAACAGCGATTGGCCTTGGCCTTGGCCCTGGGGACCCAAGCGACCGCCATCCTTCTCGACGAGCCGGCCAGCAACCTGGACAGCGATGGCATCCTGTGGTATCAACGCGTTTTGACTGAGGTTTCAGGGCAAACCACCACCATCGTGGCCACCAACGACATCGAAAAAGAGGCTCCCAAAGCCCCGTCAATGCTGGAAATCTAAAAAAAGTTCGAGGACGAATGTAACCACATCGGGACCCGGGGCGTAACAGGGGGAAAATCTTCAACCCTCTCATCTTTCTACCGATGAACAAGTTTATTTACCCCCTCGCTGCAGCCGCAGCCCTTTTTACCGGCAACCTCTTCGCTCAGGAAGCCGCTTTGTCAAGTGCGGAAAACAACACCACGTCGATGTACGACTGCGTGAAGACCGTTTCTGACGCCAACCGCACCCTCGACTTTGAAGGCGGTGTGATCACCCAAGAATTCACGGCCTGCACAACAGGTCAATTGAAAGGAGCAACCCTTTCTGTCAAAGGCGCCAGCGATGACGCTTGGTACATGGCCGAACTCGTTGACTTCCGAGGCAATGCCGTGGACGTCGTGCGCTTCACCAAGCGCAACGTGGTCGATGGCAATCTCGAGTTGCCCCTCACGGCAAAAGTGCAGGCTGGCAAGAATTACGCCATCCAAATCACTGCCGCTGAAGGACAGAACATTTCACTCCGTTACGCCCACGGCCCCATGGGCACCTTGTGGAACAACGGCAACCCCGTCCGCGGTGAGTTGACCTGCACCATTGGCTTTGTCAAGCACAACCTGCAGGATGTGGATGCCATGAACGAAGGACGTGGCGACTTTGCAGCCCAAAACCGTGCGTTGGAAGGCCAGTGCAAGACCCAAGTTGTCGGACACGACTTCCGCATCTCTTTGGACGGCCTCGGAAACGAAGCTACACAAACGTTCACGGCATGCTCAAACGGCGTTTTGGAGCACCTTTCAGTGGGCATCCAAATCTCTTTCCCCGATTTCCAGGGCCGTTTCACCTTGCAGAATGCAGATGGCGAAGTGCTTCACAGCCAACGCATCGCTGCACGCAACATCGAGAACGGCGTGTTGAACCTTCCTCTCAACGTTCGTATTGAGCAAGGTGACGAATTGATGTTTGGCATCAAGACAGGTGAAAACCAGCGCATTGCCTTGCACACCAACTCGATGGGCAATGAGGGTGTTCTCAAGCGCAACGGTCAAACCATCGAGAGCAACTTGGAATTCACGGCCTACACCGCGGAGTCAAACGACGACACGCCAGCCCGTATGGACCTCCAGGATGCCAAGATCACGACTTTCCCCAACCCCTTCTCTGACCGCATCTCTGTGCGCCTCGAGAATGTGAACGAAGGCAAGGCGGTGATTCAGCTCCTCGACTTCTCAGGCAACGTGTTGCGCTCGGACATGGTGTTCGTGAAGAACCACGAAGGTGAAATCACCTTTGAGACCCGCGACATCGAGCGCCCTGGCTACTACGCCTTGCGCGTCATCCAAGGCGACAGCGTGAAGAACACCACGATCATGAAGCGCTGATTAGTCTGCCTCACACACATTGAACAAAGACCAAACGGCCCGAACCTCTCCAAAGGTTCGGGCCGTTTTCGTTTCACTTCCGATCGATCAAGTCGAGGGCGGACTTGACGGGCTGGAAACAAAAAGACGGAATCTCGACAAACCGGGTGAGCCAAGCGGACATGCCCCCGTTCCACAATCCCGGATGCTCCAAAACCTTCACCTTTTGCCCGAGCACCTCCTTGGTGGCCATCATGTACCGGGAAGCATCCACGAAAGGTTCCAAAGATTGACCGGAACGCAGCACGCACACCATGTCCACAGGATTGAAATGGGTGGCGTGGGCCATGAGGGCCTTTTGGTCTTCTTCAAACTCGATGGACTCCACAATCTGAGGGCGAACGAGCCCTGCGTCCACGCCCGAATGGATGCGGACCCAATAGGGCCCTCCCCCGGGCTGCCCCTCATTGCGCACCACCCCCACCAACCGCATGGGGCGATCCAGCCACGCAAGCGCTTCCGTCTTGGAAAGCAAGATGTCGTCACTCAGGCCTGCGCCTGCCTGACGCAACCATTCCAGGACCGAGTCCGGCGTTCGGGCATCCTGCTTCAATTCCTCTTGCAATCGTGTGCGTTCGCTCGCCCACGCATCGCATGCGGCGACCATGGCTTGGGTCCAATGTGCACGTGATTTCCTCGCTTGCGGCGAAGGGGCGTTGTCAATGTTTCGAATGACCACCATGGGGACGTCCACCTCTTCCAACAATGGCAGGAGCGCCCCATGGCCTCCGGGACGGCGGACGATGTCTCCTGAATCGTCAGTCAGCCACACGCCTTCACGGGTCCAAACAGGAATGTCTGTGGCGGGATTCTGATGGGGCAAATGCCAGTCCACCTCCCCTGCCACCTCCACAAGGTGGCTCGCCACCTCATCGTGTTTGGCCCGGGGCACGGTGAACCACATTTTGGAATGCTGCGGAAACAACATGCGCCACATGGCCACATGTGCGTCAAACGCGTTTTCGACCGCGTTTTCGACGACGTGGAATGGCACGAGCCCTTTGAGCTTGCCTCCTTGATCCATGTTTGTCCAGAGCAGTTCACACGCTTCATGGGCTGGCACCCCTTCCGTGGACCCAAATCGAGCCACAACAGCGTCCTTCCATGCTTCGCCAAAAGCCAGTCGATCCACGGACGCCCACAGCTCACGCTGGGCTTCCTCATTCGACTTCAAAAAACTGAACATGCGGGTGGCCGCGCCAGAGGCAGGGACCCAAAGTCCGCAGCGCTCGGCCATGTCCGCGTCGTGTCGTTGGCTCCACGCATCGACCTCCTCGTCAGACCACTGTTCCACGCCGTCCCCTGGTGTGCAAGGGCGAACCACGTCCGCGCCCTGGGGAGGATTTTCAAAGTATGCGCGGTACGCTTCGTTGGTCAGTTGAAACAGCGAATCCTTCGACGCTTCCATGCTCCGAAGGTACGGTCAACCCATGCGCCGATTTAAGCGCGACGCAGTCCTTTCGAAGCAAGCGTTCTGCCCGCCATCGCCTCGCTCAAATCTTGAGAAAGCGCCCTGCATACCACTTCCATGTCGGAAGTCAGCGTGGACACCAATTCAGGGAGCCTCGAAGGCTCTTCCTCAAATTTGCTGATGCGTTCGATGTCCAACACCAGCGGCACCAAACCCGCCATGCCCAGCATGTTGACGCTGGACTTGAGTTTGTGGGCCAACGGATGCAAATCCGACCACCGAGATTGTCGGATGCATGCATTCATGTCTTGCCCAAATTGCGGGGCCTGACTTAGAAACAGCTGTACGATTTCCTGGACCATGGATTCGTTTCCATGAAACACTTGATTGAGATATGTCAAGTCGTAATGACGGTCCATGGCCGGGATTACGGGTTCGCGTATAAAAAAGTTACATCCGACGTGGTGCGGTGTAGATTCGCAACATGAGTCCAACCCCCAAGACGCATGTGTTGGTCACCGGCGGAGCCGGATACATTGGCAGCCATGCTGCGGTGGCTTTGCACGAAGCCGGGTATGCCCCTGTGCTTTTGGACAACTTGCACAATTCGGAGATGCAGGTTGTGGACGGGGTCCGGAAACTCTGTGACCACGAGGTGCCCTTCCATGCGATTGATGTGCGGGACGCTTCGGCGCTGGAGTCGCTTTTTCGCGACTGCATAGAAGCGGGCAATCCCATTCAAGGCATCCTTCATTTCGCAGCCCACAAGGCCGTGGGAGAAAGCGTCGCCCACCCTGCCATGTACGCGTCCAACAACGTGGGAGGCCTCGGCACACTCTTGCAAGTGGCCAGTGCATTTGACGTCCGGAACGTGGTGTTCTCCTCCAGCTGCACTGTCTATGGAGAGCCTGACGTCGTGCCCGTCGATGAGTCCACCCCGTTTCAAGAGGCCGAATCTCCTTACGGCTGGACCAAACAGGCCTGCGAGCGTGTGTTGAAAGACCATGCCGCCACTCACGTGGCGCACCGCGTCGCGCTTTTGCGGTACTTCAACCCCATCGGGGCGCACCCAAGCGCCCTCCTGGGCGAATTGCCCTTGGGCGTGCCGAACAACCTGATTCCCTTCCTCACCCAGGCCGTGGCGGGAATCCGTGGCGCCCTGACCGTGTTTGGTGGGGACTACCCGACCCCGGATGGCACGTGCATTCGCGACTACCTGCATGTGATGGATTTGGCAGAGGCGCATGTCGCAGCCCTGCGATGGTGTTTCGACCAAACCGCCCACACCCCTGTCGTGCGGTCGTTCAACCTTGGCACGGGACAAGGCGCGTCCGTCCTGGAGGTCATTCAGGCCTTTGAGCGCGCCACAGGCGAAACCGTGCCCTTCACGATGGGCGAACGCCGAAGTGGCGATGTGGTGTCCATTTGGGCGGATGCTTCAAGGGCCAAGGAGGAACTGGGCTGGACGGCCGAACGCAGCCTCGAGGAGGCACTCGCCGACGCCTGGCGCTGGCAGCAGCGGCTCAAAACAAGGTAATCCACACCGTGGCAACGCCGAGGACGTACCCCGCGTAGACTTGCCCTGGGGTATGCGCGCTGAGGTGGAGCCGACTCCATCCGACCAGTCCTGCGCCCAACACCAAGAGCGAGACCCAGCCGAGGCTCCACATTTGGTCGGTCATGGCCACGTGGAGGTACATCCCCATGATGCCCCCTTGGGCGAGCATGTGCATACTGATTTTGGCCTTCCAAGTGACCACCCAAGCAGACGCGATGGCCACCACTAGCGAGAGCAAGACGTTTTGGTAAAACAATGGAACTTCGACCGCCGTGCTGTTCACCACAAGCACGTAGGCCATGAGGTAGTAGGCCAGCACAAGCAAGAACGGCCAAGGGCGCTCGTGGCGCATCCGAAGGTCCCAGTCGCTGATGACCCCACGCTTCTTCAGGATGAACATCGACAGCGCTGGCGCGAGCGTGTTGATGAGAAGCAGGACGAAGAGGTAGGCAAACAAGCCCAAACGATGCGCCAGGTATCCGTCGGTGGCCAGCAGCAGTCCCAATGTCAGCAAGGGCATGCACAGCGGATGCAACACCGCACTGACCAACTTGGCGATTCCCGTCATCACAATTCCTTCCTGAGTCTGGCCACGGGCAAGCCGAGTTGTTCGCGGTATTTGGCGACGGTGCGTCGGGCAATGTTGTAGCCCTTGGCATTGAGCAACACGCCAAGCTTCTCGTCGCTCAACGGCTTGCGCTTGTCCTCTTCGGCAATGGCGTCCTTGAGGATCTTCTTCACTTCGCGCGAACTGACTTCTTCCCCGCTGTCCGTGCTGATGCCCTCCGAGAAGAACGACTTCAATGACAGGGTGCCGTAAGGGGTTTGCACGTACTTGCTGTTCGCAACGCGCGACACCGTGCTGATGTCCATGCCGATGCGTTCGGCGATGTCCTTCAAAATCATGGGCTTCAAATCCACCTCATCGCCACTCAAGAAGTAGGCACGCTGGTGAGCCACGATGGCTTGCATGGTTTGGGTCAAGGTTTTCTGCCGCTGGGCAATCGCGTCCACAAACCACTTCGCCGCATCCACTTTCTGCTTGACGAACGTCAAGGCTTCGCGGGTGGATTTGTCCTGCTTGCCTCCCTGCGCGTAGGTGTCCATCATCTCTCGGTAGGTGCGGCTCACGCGCAGCTCTGGGGCATTCCTGCCGTTGAGTTGCAACACAATGTCCTCGCCATCCACGGACAACAAGAAGTCTGGAATCACATGGTGAACGACCCGCGAAGATTCGCTGCCTGCATTGCCGGGCTTGGGGTTGAGTCGCGTCAGCTCGTCCAGGGCCGCACGCAATCCATCTTCGTCCAAATCCAAGGCGCTTTGGAGTTTGTCGTAGTGCTTCTTGGTGAAGGCTTCGTAATGGTCGCTCAACAACAACGCGGCATGGGCCAGGGCCGCTTGGCGGGGATCGTCGGCCGGCTTTTCCTCGCGCTTTCGCGCAACTTGCAAGGCCAAGCACTCCTTCAGATCTCTGGCACCGACGCCAGCCGGGTCCAAGGTCTGCACCACGTCCAAGGCGGCCTCGAGTTGTGATTTGGGCACATCGATGCCTTGGGTGAAGGCCAAGTCGTTGACAATGCTTTCCAAATCCCTGCGTAAGTAACCGTCGTCGTCAAGGTGCCCCACAACATGCTCGGCGAGGGCACGGATCTCGATGGACACATCCAACAAGCCCAGCTGGTCGACGAGCAATTCTCGGAAGGTCGCACCACTCCCCAAGGGAATGTCTCGGTCTTCTACGTCGGCCCCATGATTGCGGACGCTCAGTTGATAATCGGGCGTTTCGTCGTCGAGGTATTCGTCAAAATCAAAGTCCTCCAAAGCGTCCGACGTCTCCTGCTCTTGGACGTCCAAATCGTCCAAGGATTCGTCGCGCTCCGCGCCTTCCTCAAGGGCCGGATTGGCCTCAAGCTCCTGCTTGATGCGTGCTTCGAGCTCCAACGTCGGCACTTGCAGCAGCTTCATCAGCTGAATCTGCTGGGGCGACAGCTTCTGGAGAAGCTTTTGTTGGAGACTCTGTTTGAGCATGCGTTAGAATTCTGCGCTAAGCGGGGTTCTCGGGAAGGGAATGACGTCGCGGATGTTGGTCATTCCGGTGACGTACATCACCAGCCTTTCAAAACCCATGCCAAACCCACAATGCGGGGCCGACCCAAACTTTCGGGTCTCCAAATACCACCACACGTGGTCCTCCGGAATGTTGAAGTCCGCACACTTTTGCTTGAGCACATCCAGACGTTCTTCGCGTTGGCTTCCGCCTATGATTTCACCGATGCCTGGCACCAACACATCCATCGCCGCAACCGTCTTGCCATCGTCGTTCGCCCGCATGTAAAAGGCCTTGATGCCCGCAGGATAATCCGTCACGATGACGGGACCACCCACGTGCTTCTCGACCAACCAGCGTTCGTGCTCGCTCTGCAAGTCCACGCCCCATTCCACGGGAAACTTGAATTTCTTCTTCTTGTAGGGCTTGGAGTTGCGCAACAAGTCGATGGCCTCGGTGTAGGTCAAATGGGTGAAGGGGGCGTCCACCACAGCCTGCAACCGTGCGCGCAATGGGTGATCGTGGCGGTCCGCTTGTGGCAATTGCTTCTCGGCGTCCAACTCCCGCTTTTCCAAGAAGGCGAGGTCCTCCGCGCAGTGCTCCAAAGCGTAGCCCAGGACGTATTTCAGGCAATCCTCTGCCAACGCCATGTCGTCCTTGAGGTCGGCAAAGGCGATTTCCGGCTCGATCATCCAGAACTCTGCGAGGTGGCGTGAGGTGTTGCTGTTCTCTGCACGGAACGTTGGTCCAAACGTGTACACCTGCCCCAACGCCATGGCGCCCAACTCAGCCTCGAGCTGGCCACTCACGGTGAGGTTGGACTCCTTGCCAAAAAAGTCTTGGCTGACGTCCACGGCGCCATCTTCGGTGCGCGGTGGGTTGTCCAAATCCATGGTGGTCACGCGGAACATCTCACCTGCGCCTTCTGCATCACTCCCCGTGATGATGGGCGTGTGCAATTGGTAAAATCCCCGTTCGTGGAAGAACGTGTGCACCGCGTACTGCAAGGCATGCCGAACGCGGAACACCGCGCCAAACGTGTTGGTGCGGAAACGCAGGTGGGCCTTTTCCCGGAGAAAATCCAAGCTGTGTCGCTTCATTTGGATGGGGAACTCTTCGGGGTCGGCGCCACCGAGCACGGTCAGGGTCGACACCTTGAGCTCCGTGGCCTGGCCTCCTCCCTGGCTCTCCACCAACTCGCCAACCGCTTCAATGGCGGCACCGGTGTGGAGTTGTTTCAGCACCTCCGCATCCGTGGATTCCTTGTCCACCACCAACTGCAAATTCTGCAAGGTCGAGCCGTCATTCACGGCGAGAAAACGGTCGTTTCGGAAGGTGCGGACCCACCCGCAAACCCGAAGGGTTTGACCCACCATGGAGTCGTTCAACAAAAGGGAAATGCGCGTGCGCTTGGAGGTCTGAGAATCCGTCATGTCAATGGCTTTGCCCTCGTGGAGAGGGTGCTCTTACAAAGTAAAGACAGAGTGCCCGGCTTCCCTGCGCCAAAAGCAGGAATTTCGCGCGTCAGGCGCCCGAATCCACCCGACCGTCGCGCAGGCGGACAGTCCGATGGGCGTATGCCGAGATGTCCTCTTCGTGGGTCACGAGAATCACCGTGTTTCCCGCCTTTTGAATGTCCCCAAACAGCTCCATCACCTCTTGCGACGTGGCGGTGTCCAAATTGCCCGTCGGCTCGTCGGCCAGGATGATGCTTGGCTTCATGACCAGGGCCCGGCCCACGGCCACACGCTGGCGCTGTCCCCCACTCAATTCATTGGGGCGGTGGTCCATTCGATCGCCCAAGCCCACTTGGTGAAGCACCTCCTCGGCCCGCGCCATGCGCTCGGCTTTGCCTATCCCCGCATAAACCATGGGCAGCGCCACGTTTTCCAAGGCGGTGTAGCGCGGCAGCAGGTTGAACGTCTGAAACACAAATCCGATCTCGCGGTTGCGGATGTCGGCAAGCGCATCGTCCTCCAAACGGCTCACGTCCTGATCGTTCAGGATGTACCTCCCTGAAGTCGGACTGTCAAGGCATCCGAGCATGTTCATCAGCGTGGACTTTCCGGAGCCCGACGGGCCCATCAGGGCCACGTATTCGTTGGCGTGGATGTCCAAATCCAATCCGTCCAATGCATGAACCACCTGATCTCCAACATGGTACGTCTTGCGCAAGTCCCGCGCGTGAATCAAGGGTTGTCCACCAGCCATGGTGCGAAGTTAGGTTTGACGCTCCCAAACAACCCTCAACCCCTTTTGTAAGTTTGGGAGATACAGCCCTTCAGAACCCCTGGAACTCAGCACATGATCCTCTCTCTCAGAACCCTCGGCTTTGCGGCAGCAACCCTCATCTTTTCCTGCGACTTGTGGGGACAGGTGACCATCACCCAACCGTATGCCACGGCGGAGGAGTACATCCAAGAAATCTTGCTTGGTGACGGCGTGACCGCAACCAACATCACGTACACCGGTAGCCTCGCGCAATTGGGGTTTCTGGAGAATGGATCCGGCTTATTTTCAGTGGAGTCGGGCTTGATGCTCAACACCGATGACGCGACATGCGAGGGTTTTTGTGCAGACTGCTTGGGCGGCACTGTGCCTGATGCAGATTTGCTCAGTGTGGCCAACTCTGTGCCCGCACTCATCGGCCAGTCCTTCACGGTGAGCAGTGTCAACGATTTGTGCATTCTGGAGTTTGATTTCGAGGCTGGAGGCGACAGCATTGCGTTCAATTACGTGTTTGGATCTGACGAATACCTCACCTACGTCAACACCACGTATAACGACATTTTCGCTTTTTTCCTCAGTGGCCCGGGCATCTCCGGTCCCTACGCTTCGCCTGCAGGATTTCCCGAAGGCGCCATCAACATTGCCCAAGTTCCTGATTCAGACCCCCTGTTGCCCGTTACCATCAGCTCGGTCAACAACGTGACGAACAGCGCGTATTACATTGACAATCCCCTTCAAGACGGCATCTGCACCAACGGCTACACAACCACCTTCACCGCTGCGGCTGCAGTGCAATGCGGGGAGACGTATCACATCAAGCTCGCGATTGCAGACGGTTCGGACACCGCGTTGGAGTCTTTTGTGGTGCTTGAAGCCGGCTCATTCAGCTCGAATGCGGTGAATCTTGAGGCTGACGCTGTCCCTTTCTCCGCTGGAGGTCTTGAAAATCTGGTTCCCTACGAATCGTCTGTGGGCCTTCCCGCCGTCTTCGACTACCCCAACGGGGAGTCTTTCCCCTTCGAGGATTGGTCTGCGAACAATGAAATCGTGGTGACCGTGGACGGACAAGAAACGGTCATCGATGCCGTCATCATCGAAGGCTGCAACGACGCGAGGTTCACCGTGATTCGCCCTGAGGTGGAGTCCGAGCTCTTGGACACCCTTTACCTCGACCTTGCTGGTTCAGCGGTGCTCGGATTGGACTACAGCGACACCTTCAACGAGGTCATCATGACCCCGGGCCAAACCGAAAGTGAAATCACCCTCGGCGTGGTGGATGACGGTGCCGATGAAGGCGTGGAATTCGTGGAAATTACCTACGAATACATCAACGGATGTGGTGAGCTGATCTCCACCACGTCCAAGGTGGTGATTCTGGACCCCATCCCCGTACAAGCCACAGCCTCAGAGGTGGATTGCCAGAATTTGGATGGAACCCAAGTCCTGGGATACGACAACATCTCAGGATATGGACCCTTCAATTACGTCTGGGATGGAAACGTGTGGAACAATGCCTTGGAAGATCCCGCCGATTGGGTGACCTCCTTTGACTCTTTGTTCACGATGACTGATGCAGAAGGACAGCTGCAGTCGAGCCACATCATTGAACTGATTGTGGTCGACCAATGCGGCAAATCCTTCCCGTTCGAGCAAGAGGTGTTGTACCCCGTCATGACCGAGGCCGAAATTTGTGGAGGGGCACAGCAAGACTTTCCAGCGTTCAACTCGGGCATCCTTGTGGAAGATGTGCTCTACAATGGCATTTCATTCATCACGGGCAGCCCGGATGCACCATTGACGGTCGATGTCACCGCCAACGGAGAACGTTGGAAGCTGAATGGCATTTCAGCGGATGTCGTCGAAGACACCTGGCAAGGCACAGTGACCTTGGTAGACACATGTGGATACGAAACAGAGGCCCTGATTCGGGTCAGAGATTGTGTGGTTCCCAACGTCTTTACGCCTGACGGGTTCGGTGGCAACAACACGTTTCGCATTCGAGGCCTTGACGGCTTCATGGGGTCGCGTCTCGTCGTCTACAACCGATATGGCACCGTTGTATTCCAAGACGAAACCGCCACGGATGCTGAGTTTGAGCTGTTTTGGGACGGACGATATGCCAATGGCAACGAAGCGCCAGAAGGCTCTTACCAATGGGTGCTTCTCCGCGCAGACGGACTCCGTGAAACCGGAGAGCTCACGCTTCTTCGTCAGAACTGATTGACCTTATCCAATGAGAGACCTTCCGGTCATCTCGGCAGGCTGATTCAAGCCCATCAATTGAAGGACGGTTGGGGCGACATCCGCGAGGATGCCGTCGCTCACCTTGATTCCCTCTGGACCGTGCACCCAAATCGGCACCGGATTGGTCGTGTGCGCTGTGTGCGGCGTGCCGTCGGTGTTGCGCGCGAGGTCGGCATTCCCGTGGTCCGCAATGACGACCACGGCGTACCCCTCGGCCTTGGCGGTTTCCATCACCTTCTTCAGGCACCGATCGGTGGTCTCGACGGCTTTCACCACTGCCTCAAACACGCCGGTGTGGCCGACCATGTCTGGGTTGGCAAAATTCAAGCAGAGAAAATCGGGCTGCCATGACGTCAAGGCTTCCACGGCCTTCTCGGTGAGCTCAGGTGCCGACATCTCCGGCTGCAAATCGTACGTGGCCACTTTGGGACTCGCGGCCATGGTGCGCTGCTCCCCTTCGAAGGGCTCCTCACGCCCCCCACTCAAGAAGAACGTCACGTGGGGATACTTTTCGGTTTCCGCCATCCGGAGCTGGGTTCGGCCCTGGGCACTGACCGCCTCGCCCAAGGTGTTCACCAAATTGGGCTTGTCGTACAGCACGTGCACCCCTTCAAAACTCTCGTCGTAGTTGGTCATGGTGACGTAGTGCAAGTCCAGCGGCGCCATGTTCTGGTCGGGGAACGACTGCTGCGTCAGGGCTTGGGTGATTTCGCGGCAGCGATCTGTTCTGAAGTTGAAGCAGAGGACGACGTCCCCGGGACGGATGTGGCCGTCGACGCCTTCGATTTGGAAGGGCACCACAAACTCGTCGGTGATGTCCTGATCGTAGTGCGCCTGCACCCCTTCCACGGCAGAGGCATGTCGCTCTTCGACTTCTCCCACCAAGGCGCGGTAGGAATGTGCCACGCGCTCCCAGCGTTTGTCTCGATCCATGGCATAGTAGCGGCCGTGCACCGAGGCGATTTGGGCTTGTTTGCCCTCCAAGTGGGCTTCCAAATCGGCGAGGTAGGTCGTGCCCATCTGAGGCGCGGTGTCCCGGCCATCGGTGAAGGCATGGATGACACAATCGGACACCCCTGCGGCCTCTGCGGCATCCACCAATGCGTGCAAGTGGGCCTGTTGGCTGTGCACCCCGCCACGCGACACCAATCCCATGAGGTGCAGGCGCTTGCCCGGTTCTGAAGCGACACGAAGCGCTTCTTGCAACACGGGCTCTTTCGCCATGGAACCGTCGGCCACAGCACGGTCGATGCGCAGCAAATCTTGGTACACCACACGGCCCGCACCGATGTTCATGTGTCCCACTTCGCTGTTGCCCATTTGGCCATCAGGCAAGCCCACATGCTCCCCGTCTGTCCGGAGCGTGGCGTGGGGGGTGTGGGCGTTCAGGGTGTCCACATAGGGCGTCTGCGCCACTTCAATCGCGTTGTTGCCGTCGGCGTTGCCGAGGCCCCAACCGTCCAGGATGATCAATGCCGTTTTCACGCCGCGAAGGTAGGGGCTGACTCAACGTCCCTGAGGCCAAACCACCCGAACCGCAAAACCCACAGGATCGAGGTCGCGCATGTCCATGAGGGCGCCGTGCAAGAGTGCCGTCTGGGCGACAAGGTGCAGTCCCAGACCTGTGCCCGAACCTTCCTCCTTGAGCCGCACAAAAGGCGCCTTGGCCGACTCGCGATCAGCCTTGGGAATGCCCTCCCCTTCGTCACACACCTCCAGCACCGCGTCTGCCCCGATCACCTCTGCCCGCACCTCGACAGCGCCTTGGCTGTATTTCAAGGCGTTTTCAATGAGGTTGGATGCCGACAGTACCCAAAGTGCCCGGTCGCCGCGCACCTCTTGAGAACCCTCGATGCGATGCAATCGGATTCGGTCGCGTTGTACGCCCGACACGCGCCCCACGGCCTCGTCAAGCATGTCGCCCCAATCGAAGGTGGACGCTTGCACGTCAGTTTGGCGTTGCAGCCGGGTGGCGACCAACATCTCCTCCACGCGGTGACCCAAATCTTGCACGCCGTTCTGCATGTTTTCCAGCACTGCGGCGCGGTCCTCCTCGGACAACTTCAGTCGCCTCAAAGAGTCCACGCCAAGCTGCACGCTGGCGAGGGGGGTCTTCAGCTCATGGGTGACCCCCAAAAGCAAATTGCGTTCGCGGGCAAGACGCATGCGTTCTTGCCTGAAGTTGCGCTCCAATCGCATCACTCCAAGGACCAAAAGGGCCGCAAAAACAGAACCCTCCCCGAGGACCATCCAACGTTCGCGGGCGCCGCCTGTGCTTGCCAGGAGGTAGGCCCACCAACTGAATTGCAGAAGCACATACGCGCCAAGCACGCGCACGAGCCAAATGCCTCGAACCCCTGGGGTCACCGCTGCCCAGAGCGGTCTCTCGAACCTTCTTCCAGCCATGGGGTCAAAGGCAAAATGTAATCCATGGGGCGAGCCATGACGTAGTGACGTTCGTCCCCACTTCGGCCCCGCAACACCATGGTGGAGCGCACCACCCAACCATGAGATGCCAACACGTTCAACGCCTGTGAAGTGCTTTCGAAACGGTGGGTCTTGAGCTTCTTGGTTGCAGACAAGAACTGTGGATCACGGGTTGCCCGCATCACCACGTCGTCGATGTTGAAGCGAACCACCTCCGTGTTGGACTGATTGAATGCCACCAATGTGCCATAGAATTCGCCGGAATTGATGTGGGTGCGGTGCGCGCCCCCTTTCCCGTCATTCCTGCTGCCCATCCGTGCATCTTGCGCTGTCATGGTGGCCGCCATGGTCAGCAGGCCAAGTGTCATCATCCAAGTTTTCATGTCCGTGTGTTTTATGGACCTCCAAGGTAGCAAGAAGAACGCGTTTGGGCGCAAAAGGAGGAACACGACGGAACAAAGTGGTTTGCGGGCGTCACGCCATCCGCACATGCTGCCTCCGCATGTGTGGTGCCTTGAGGAGAAACCCCCTGCCACGCCAAGAGAAACTCACCCGCCATTCAGGCCGTGACTGCAACTCCCGCCAAGCGCGATGCATGCCATGGCTCCAGGCGATGTCATCGATCACAAGCACCTCACGCACATGAGGCGCCAACGCATCTGCCAAATGCAGCGTGGCCCCTTCCTCGTGAAACCCGTCCAAGTACACGACGTCCCAGAATTCTCCTTTCCCCACACGGCCAACCAATTCCACGAAGTTGCCGCATTGGGCGTGAATGCCGCTGGAACATCCCAGCGTGTCCCACCCTTTTTGGGCCCAAGCCAAGGTCTGGGGACATCCCTCCCACGTCTCCACGTCCCAACCTGTGGCCGCCACGTGGGCGGACATGACTCCGAGCGATGTGCCCAACTCCAAAAACCGCCCCTTGGGTGCAACACATCGGAGCCAACGACCAAGGGCGCGTGCATCCTCCTCGGGCGTCAAGGCCCGCGATGCCATGTCTTGGACAGACACCGTTGCCTGCTTCTTCCCGCTCTTGCGCTCACCCGCCCCCAAATCACGACGAACGACAAGGTCGCTCGTGCGGCTCAGTTGCGTCCGCCACGCCGCGATGGCGTCGATGGCATCCTCCTCCACCGGGGCAGAATGGGGCCAATGTTTGGGATTGGATTGAAGGGCCCTCCCCCACGTAAACAGGGTGGGCGAATGCAACTTTCGCCAAGAGGTTCCCAACCATGGTGCCACCAGACGGGTGTCCCGAAAGCGCAACCACCGGTCCTTCAAAGACGGTGTTCGAGACGCGAGGGATGCATGATGGTCGGCCATGGGGCAACAAACATACTTCGCTATCTTCGCGGTCCCCGGGCGGTTAGCTCAGTTGGTTCAGAGCACCTCGTTTACACCGAGGGGGTCGGGGGTTCGAGTCCCTCACCGCCCACCCAAATTCCACCACAAAGGCCCCTGCATTGCAGGGGCTTTTTGATGCCCCCAACATGCGCCAAGCTCGTTTGAGTCAGGGCCCCTTCCGGGTCCACCGACCGTAGCAACGCGAGGGAGGTAGTCCCTCTCAGAATGAAGTGTCAGACCGGCCAATCCGCGATCCGCTGCGGCGCGTCCCGAAGGACATCCCCCACCACAAACAAACTGCCACCCACCCAAATCACGTCGTTTTCCCCTGCAGCATCCATCGCATGGGCCAGGGCCTCGACCGGCACACTCACCACCGCACCCGACAATGCTGGACGCAGAGAGGCGACCTTGGACGCCTCCATGGCGCGAGGAATGTCCGCCGCGCACCACACGAAGGACGCGTTTTCAGGCAACAACGACATGACTTCATGGTGGTCCTTATCCGCCACAGCACCCCAAATCACCCACAGTCTCCCACCTCGTGTTTGGACCTTGGCTTCCAGCGCGCGCACCATGGCCGCAACCCCATCGATGTTGTGTGCCCCATCGAGAATGACAAGTGGCTGCCTCGGAACGGCCACCTCCTGCCATCGGCCGCGTTGCCCCGTGATTGCCGCATAATCTGACAGCCCAGATTGAATGGCCTCCTTCGAAATGGCCCAGTCCCTGGCTTGAAGGACCTTCAACGTAGCGAGCGCAGTGCTCAGGTTTTGACGCGTCACAAACGACGCTTCCTCGTGAAGGTGAGCCGATGCCTCGCCTTCCACGTCCCGTGCAAAGTGCACCTCTGAAGACGACCGCAAGGCGGCCGCCAGCAATTCGGATTGCGCCTCGGGCCGCATGGGACCGAGCACCACGGGCACGCCGTCCTTGAAAATGCCTCCTTTTTCCTTGGCGATGCTCCGGATGTCTGGCCCAAGGAATTGTTGATGGTCGAGGCCAATGTTCGTGACCACGGCGACCTCAGGCGCAGGGATGACGTTGGTCGAATCCAACCGCCCGCCCATGCCTGTTTCCAGCACCACCACATCGCACTGCAATTGGGCAAAGTGAACGAGCGCCATCCCAAACGTCAGCTCAAAAAACGACGGCGTGCCCCAAGTGCCTTCGGACGCTTGCCACCGCACGACAAAGTTCACCACGGCCTTCTCGGGAATGCACTCCCCGTTGACCCGAATCCGTTCGCGAAAGTCCACGAGGTGGGGAGACGTAAACAGCCCCACACGACAACCGGCCTGCTGCAACGCCGCCGCCACCATGTGACAAACCGTGCCCTTGCCGTTGGTCCCGGCCACATGTACAAACTTCAGGTCCTTCTCTGGATTCCCCAACGCTGCGCACACCAAGCGTGTCGCACTCAAGTCCGCTTTGTACGCCGCGGGACCCTGCCGTTGAAACATGGGAAGCTGCGTGAACAAGGCGTTCACCGCTTCGGCGTAGGTCATCTCACTCAAGGTCGAAGGTGATGGTGATGTACCCCAAACGACGGCTCTGCGTCGCACTGCCTTCAAACCGGGCCGTCATCGCCGCCCGTTGTGCCAGTTTGACGTGGTACGAATCCGTCAGGGTCGTCAACCTCGATTCATACACCGGGCTCGCACTGATGACCTTGCCGTCGGCACCGACTTGAATACGCATGCGGACCGTCCCGGCCTCTTGGGGTTTCTCGTCCAACCTCGGGTCGCCAATCATGCTTCCGCCTCCGACCAGGCCTTCTCCAACATCCCCGGACACCACGCCACGCCCCTCGATTTTGCCGGTCTCCTCGCCTTCGTTGCCCGTGCCTTGGGTGCTTCCCTGAGACCCGCCGCCGCCGGCGCTGGGATCTCCTGGATTGCGGAACAAATGGGCCGTTCGGTCTTGGCGAACCGGTTCGGGATCGGGCTCGGGTTCTGGGTCGGGATCCGGCTTGACGTTCACGGCCATCTCACTGGACTCCTGGGTGACGACCTCTTCCGCGGCCTCTTCCACCACCGGCTCCGGTTCCGAAGCCGCCACGGCTTCTTCCTCCGCTTCCTGCACCACCTCGCTTGGGGTCTCCGACTCCGTGTCCCCTCCCGCCTCCTCGGTCGAACCGAGGTCCGCAAACCCGACGGCAACGAATTGCTCTCCCGGCGGCGGGTCTTGGATCGTGAAGGCCGTCAAAAAGAAACACAGCGCGAGCACCCCGACGAACAAGAGGCCGCTCAACGCAGCGGCTTGCCGTTGGTTGCGCTTCTCCAAAGAGACGCGCGCTTGCTCGAGTTGTTCCTTGTTCGACATGAGGGTCGCAGGGGGTTACTTGGTGCTGGCCGGGTTCGAACCCAGCATGATCTTCCACTGGTTGGCCTTGGCCATGCCAATGAGCTCGACGGTTTGGCCTGTGGGGACGCTTTTGTCTACTTGCAGGTACAAGACCTTCTCGGACTGCTTGTCCATTTCCAGCCTCAATTTGGGCTCCAAATCCGCCCGCGAGATGGGCCGAACTTCTCCATTGAGGTGATATGAACCATCTTCCTGGATGCTGACCGTCAAGCGGGATGTCACAGACGTGGTGCCCTTGGAGGTGGGCAAATCGACGTTCACGCCGTTGCTCACCAGCGTCGAGAGAATGACGAAAAAGATGAGCAGCAGGAACACGAGGTCCGTCATGGACGACATGTTGCCCGTCACGCTGACTTTGTTGCGTTGGCCGAGGTTCATCCGCGTGCAGGTTCTTCGAGGATGTCAATGAATTCGAGGCTGTTCGCCTCCATACGGTGTACCACCTTGCTCACCTTGCTCACCAAGTGGTTGTACGCCATGTAAGCCAAAATCCCGACAATCAATCCCACAATCGTGGTCACCATCGCTTGCTTGGTGCCCGATGAGATGTCGCTGACTTGCACCGTCCCGGCCGCCTCCATGTCCAAGAACACATTCACCATCCCGATGACCGTCCCCAAGAAACCGACCATGGGCGCCGCACCCGCCACCGTGGCGAGGGTGCTGAGGTTTTTCTCGAGGCGGTAGATCTCGAGCTTGCCCACATTTTCGATCGCCACGCTGATGTCCTTGAGCGGCTTGCCAATGCGGCTGATGCCCTTGTCGAGCATGCGACCGAGGGGCGTGTTGCTGTCGGTGCACAGGTTCCGCGCGCTGCTCAAATTGCCCTGCGAGATGTAATCCTTCAGGCGGTTCATGAAGTCGGGGCTGACCTTGTCGGCTTTTTGGATGGCCAAAAAGCGCTCGAAGAACACGTACATCCCAATCAAGCTCATCAGCGCCAAGGGGAGCATGATGTACCATCCGCCCTCCATGAGCAGCTGAAGCACATTCACATCCACCTCTGTGATTTCAGGGGCGGCGTCCACCGCGTTGGGGGTGGCTTGAAGCAGGAAAAAAGCGAGGGTCGATTGCATGGATGGAAGGATTCCAGGGTTTGAACGTACAAGTTCCCCTGAATATTGGCCCTTTGCCCACCCTGCGCCCCTCAGTTATTCAATGCTGTGGGTTCACAACGCCCTGACGCCGTGAGGGGTCTCGTCACGCAAACATGAGCAAGTACACCCCGGCACCTGCGAAGTACCCCAACACCGCCAAGAGGCTGATTTTCTTGAGGTACCACACAAAATCGATGCGCTCCAAGCCCATCACCGCGACCCCGGCTGCGGAGCCGATGATCAAGGCGGATCCGCCTGTCCCTGCGCAATAGGCGAGGAACTGCCAAAAAATGCCATCCTGCACAAACATGCCCGTCCACCCATCGGTCACCGCAGCCGCGGGAACGATGTCGTACATGCCCATGCTCGCAGCCACGAGTGGCACGTTGTCGACGATGGCGCTCAAGAGGCCAATCGCCAGGTCGATGAGGTACACGTCGTCAAGGCTGGTCCGCAGCCAATCGGCGGCAAGCAGCAGGTGCCCCGCCTCTTGCAGGGAAGCCACAGCCAGCAGAATGCCTAGGAAAAACAGCACCGAAGCCGTGTCGATTTTGCGCAACACCCCAATGACGGTGAGGTGGGCTTTCTCTTCGATGTTTTTGGAATGGTGAAGGCGCTCCGTGAGCATCCACAGCGCCCCCAAACTGAGCATCATGCCCATGAAGGGAGGCAGGTGGGTCACCGTCTTGAACACCGGCACAAACAACAGGCCCGCCACCCCGGCGCCAAACACCAAGTTACGCTCGAACGGGGTGGTCGGATCCCACTCTTCTTCGTCCTCAGAAACAGGGCGGTCGATTTCCCCTTTCAGACGCACACTCAACGCGACGAGGGGCACCAACAAGCACACCACGCTGGGCAAAATGAGGTTGGCAATGATGGTGGTGGTGGTCAGCTGTCCACCGATCCACAGCATGGTCGTGGTGACGTCCCCAATCGGAGACCAAGCCCCACCGGCATTGGCCGCGATGACCACCATCCCGGCGAAAAGCCAGCGGGTTTGGCGGTCGTCGATGAGCTTACGCAACAACGACACCATCACAATCGACGTGGTCAGGTTGTCCAGCAGCGCGGAAAAGAAGAAGGTGAGGATGCAGACAATCCACAGCATTTTGACCTTGTTTCGGGTCTGAATGCGGTCCGTGATGACCCGAAATCCCTCATGCGCATCAACCAATTCCACGATGGTCATGGCCCCCATGAGGAAGAACAAAATGCTGCTGATTTCCTCCATGTGGTGGAGCAGCCTGTGTTCAAAAAACTGCGCCAAACCGCCGTGACCCCCTGCGCCGTGATCGGCCGCGAACAAGTGGTATTCCTCGGCAAGGTGCGCGGGCACGTCGTGCCATCCGAGCACGAACAAGGCCCAACACACGGTGCCTGTCACCAGGGCCGAGGCCGCCTTGTCAATGTGAATGTTGTGCTCCAGGGCGATGAACGCATACCCCAGAATGAAAACGACGAGAATGAAAATGTCCATGGTTGAATGTCTAAGGGCAAGATGAGCCGGTTTGTTCGCTCACGCGTGAACAGAACAACAAGTTGCTCACATCAAAAAGCCCAAAGCGCGTTCAAACGCCTTGGCCGTGAAATGGGTGGCGTCCGGATGGGTTTCCTTGACCTTGGCCAGTGCCTCCCGAATCAACTGCGAAGTGTCTTCAAAGATGGCTGCGTCCGACATGTCCACGTCTTCGTCGCTCATCAAATAGGCGAACACCCGCGCCATGCCGCAGTTCGCAATGAAGTCGGGAATGACAGTCATGTGCGCATCTGCGTACTCGGCGATGGGTCCATAGAAAATTTCCGCATCCGCAAACGGGACGTTGGCGCCAGACGAGATGACCTCCACCCCGGCCGCGACCATGCGCTCCACCTGATTTTGGGTGACCAATCGACTTGCCGCACAGGGCAAGAACACATCCGCCTTCACATCCCAAATGGCCGCGTTGACTTCTTCAAACGACTGCAGTCCCTCAGCTTTCAGTGCATTGCCTTCCTTGGCCAGAAACAAGCCCTTGACTTCGTCGTAGCTCATGCCTTCCGGGCGGATCAAACCGCCAACGCGGTCGATGATGCCGACGATGCTTGCACCGGCTTGGGCGAGGTACAGCGCTGCAGCTGCGCCGACGTTGCCCCAGCCTTGAACCACCACTTTTTTGCCCGCCACGCTGGACCCCGACAACTCGTAGTAGTGACGCACAGACTCGCTCACGCCGTATCCCGTGATCAAGTCGGCCACGCGAATCTTTCGCTGGATGTCCGGGCTGATGGCCGGGTCTTCCACCGGCTGAGACACCCCCTGGCGGAGGTTGCCGATGCGGCGCACTTTTTGGGCTTCGTTGGGCTGAAAGTGTCCCGTGAATACGCCTTCCTGCGGGTGCCACACGCCGTTGGCTTCCGTCATGGGAATGACCTCGTGGATCTCGTCGACGTTGAGGTCACCTCCCGTCCCGTAGTAGTGCTTCAAAAGCGGCGTCACCGCCTTGTACCAACGTTCGAGAACGCCTTTTTTGCGTGGGTCTGCCGGATCGAAGTCGATGCCGCTTTTGGCGCCCCCAATGTGCGGACCCGAGACGGTGAACTTCACCTCCATGGTTTTCGCCAGACTCTCCACCTCGCGCTGATCAAGCCCTTTTCTCATCCGCGTGCCGCCACCGGCCGCACCGCCTCTCAAGGAATTGATGACCACCCATCCACGGGCTTCCGTTTCGCTGTCTTGCCACGCAAACACAATTTCTGGTGCGCGGTTTTCGTAGGCTTTCAGTAGGTCTTTCATGCGGTTCATTTCAAACGCGGACGCGAAGTTAGGCCAAACCCCTCCGTGGCGACTGCCTTCCAACCGGGGTCAAAGGCCTCGAGGACCGACCCCCCACAAGGCGCCGCCAGACGTGGCCATCCGAGCGCCCGTGACACTGGGCAAGGCGTTGGGCTGACCCAACCACCGAAGCAATCCGAGCCAGGCAAAGACCAGCGCCTCCTTGCCATGAACCAACGTCTCTTCCGGCACGTGCCAGGTGACGTCACGATCCAACGTTGCCTGTCTGAGCGCCGCCATCAATGTGGGGTTGCAGGCGCCCCCACCCGTCACCAGCACGCGCGATCCAATGGGGACGTCGCGGGCCACGGCCCAACTTGCGTAAGCCACGGCCGTGGCCAAGACGTCGTTCAACGAATGCGCTTGCAAGGCCTGCTCCGCATGCGGCCACACCTTCTGCTCAAGCCATTCCCGACCCAAGCTTTTTGGGGCCGTTTGGACGTGGAACGGGAGCGCTTGCCAGGATTTGAGAAGGTCTGGCAAAATGGAGCCTTCTGCGGCCATGGCCCCGTCGCGGTCCATGTCCAATCCGACCGTTTGGACCAAGCGATTCAACAGCAAGTTGGCGGGCCCCACATCCCAGGCCACGCGGGTTCCGGTGGCGTTGTCCATGCTGAGGTTGGCGAATCCTCCGAGGTTGAGTGCAACGTCCCAGTGGCCAAACAGCATCTGGTCTGCAAGCGGCACCAAGGGCGCGCCCTGCCCACCCGTCGCCACATCCAAGCTCCGCAAATCACTCACCACCGGAACGCCGAGATGTGCGTGCAACACGGCCCCATGTCCAATCTGACAGGTCCACCCTTCGTCGGGACGGTGAAAGACCGTGTGACCGTGAGAACCCACGACATGGGGCTTGGACACCTCCACGCGGTTCATCCAAGCCTCGACCTCCTCGGCGGTCCATTCTGCCCACGCTGTGTCGAGACGCATGAGGTCTTCCGCGCCCAACGTCATGGCATGCCAAAGCTGGTCGCGCAACGCCTCTGGGTAGGGAAGTGTGGCAAAGGCATTCATGGTGAAGGACCATGCCAGGGTTTGGGGGTCTTGCTTGAAGCACACGGAGGCCACATCCAAGCCATCCACGGACGTGCCACTCATGAGACCGAGGGCATGCCACCCATCGAGAGGGCACCTGCTGTTATCTTCGCCACGCATCGGGATGGAAATTACTGCGCAACAGGAGTGACCGAACGACGCTGACATCTGGACTTTTTCACCTCTAAGGGAAGCAGGCAATGAACCTCAACCTCACAGAAGAACAACTTGCGGTGCGCGACGCCGCCCGCGATTTCGCCCAAAACGTCCTCAAGCCAGGCGTGATTGAACGCGACAGAGACCAACGTTTTCCTGCAGAGGAAGTCAAGCAACTCGGAGAGCTCGGCTTCATGGGCATGATGGTGGATCCCAAGTACGGAGGGTCTGGCATGGACACGGTGAGCTACGTGCTCGCCATGGAAGAGATCAGCAAGGTGGACGCGTCCACGAGTGTGTGCATGAGTGTGAACAACTCCCTCGTGTGCTACGGCCTCCAAGAATTTGGGACAGAGGCGCAAAAAGAGAAGTTCCTTGTCCCACTTGCGTCAGGTCAAAAAATCGGCGCCTTCTGCCTTTCCGAACCCGAAGCCGGCTCCGACGCGACCTCCCAACGCACCACCGCCGTCGACATGGGGGACCACTACCTCCTCAACGGCACCAAGAACTGGATCACCAACGGCAACAGCGCCTCAACGTACCTCGTCATCGCCCAAACCGACCCTGAAAAGGGACACCGCGGCATCAACGCCTTGATTGTCGAGCGCGACATGCCTGGCTTCCAAATCGGTGCCAAAGAAGACAAATTGGGCATCCGGGGTTCCGACACCCACACCTTGATGTTCCAAGACGTCAAAGTGCCCAAGGAAAACCGCATTGGCGAAGATGGATTCGGATTCAAGTTTGCCATGAAAACCTTGAGTGGTGGCCGCATTGGCATCGCCGCCCAAGCCCTCGGCATCGCCTCTGGCGCCATGGAGCTCGCCATCGCTTACTCCAAAGAGCGCAAGGCCTTCGGAAAGGAAATCCACAAGCACCAGGCCATTGCCTTCAAGCTGGCCGACATGGCCACACAAATTGAGGCGGCTCGTTTGTTGACCTTGAAATCCGCGGCCCTCAAGGACGCGGGGGAGAACTACGATTTGGCCTCATCCATGGCCAAGTTGTACGCCTCTGAAGTGGCCATGAAGCAAACCGTCGAGGCCGTGCAAGTCCACGGCGGATACGGTTACGTCAAGGAATACCACGTGGAGCGCCTGATGCGCGATGCCAAGATCACACAGATCTACGAAGGCACGTCAGAGGTCCAAAAAATCGTGATCAGCCGATCCGTTCTGGCGGACTGATCCACGCCGCGACCTCCTGGGGAGTCGCTCTCAATTCACCTGCTCGTTTCTGGCGTTCCACACGGAGCGCTCGCCGCGCAGCCATGTGACGATTTCGTCGCGTCCGTCCTTGTCGACGTCACGCTTTTCGATGCGGTCTGCACGGGTCAACCCTGACAAACCCACTTCTTCGCCTTGGCCCAAGGTGAATTCACGCACCCACCCCGTCTCGTCGACGTACAACACAGACGTGCGGTCCAAGTTGGCGCCCTTCCGAAAGACGGGGGCGTGTCGGGGATCCACCCTGACGGGCGTGGTCGCCCGGGTGCTGCCGTTTCGCTTTAGCAGCTCCACTTGCCCGTTTTCGCGTCCCACGTAGAGGTAGTCTTTGGACCCAAGCCTCAAGTGACGGATGTGACGAATCGGCGAGGACACGTCCACCCCGTCTCCGGGGCGGTGTTTCCAGCCGGTGGTTCGCTCTCCTTCCCCTCTGAAGTTCTCCACCAACCCGCTTGCCCCGGACGCCACCAGGTACCTGTACTTCCTCGTGTTTTCGTAATCCACAAGCGCCCAGGCCGTCCACTCCCCCCGTGCAGGTTTGAGGGGGAAGCCCGAGACTTCGCGTCCTTTGACGTCCACCAGGTGCAGTGCAGACGGCTCACAGAACATGGCTTGGTACTTCCCGTTGGCATAGACATCCACCTCCAACGCGCCCCCCACCAGCAAAGGGGAGGCCAAGGTCATGGACCACACCGCAGCCCCATTGTCTTGCGCTGCCAGAAGCGTCTCGGCCCCCAAACTCAGGGTCATTTCCGATGCAGTCCGGTGGTTCCGCACCCTTCCCACAACGCCGTCTCTCGCCGTACCGAGGTTGACGGCAACCGGATTTGGGGAGGACCTGACATCGTCCATCTCGTCTGCTCGCTGAGGAACCCAAACCACCACCCCATTGTCCATCGCCGATCCCGTCCAAGTGGAGGACGGGGTTTGACCCGTGCGCTCGTCTTCGAGGACCGCCCATGTCCAATCGGGCGACCCATTCACAATGACGTCGTATCCCTCCCAGCTGATGGACCACCCGCGGGCTGTTGCCAAGGCTTGAAAGTCTTCACGCCACTGGGGCTCGACGTGCCATCTGCCCCCGTCTTCCCAACGCGTTCCCCAAGCGGACACTCGAATGCCTGCCTCGCAAAACGTCAAGTCCAATGAGGCGAAGTCGGTGGGGGCTTCTCCTAGGCGGCCCGACCACCAATCGCTTGGCGCACCGGCACCCCGCGGCGCGAACAAAGTGGGGCGGACCGACGCATTGTCCTTGCCGCACCCCATGTCCAATTCCGGCCAAAACAGCACCCCCTCTCCTTGGAATTGCCAACCAAAATCCGTCCGATGCAACGCCGTCCCATCTTCTCCTTCACGCCAGCGCGCTGCCATTTCGCCGGGGCGTTCCTCCCAACGGGCCAGCGATGCTTCCGAGCCACTCAACCAACCACCTCGCCATGTGCGTTGGTCCCAACCGTCCGGCAAAACCGACCAAGCGTTTTCAGTGTGCCACACGCCATGGCCAGCTTCATCAAAAAACGCCCTGACCCAGGTGGTGGTGGGCACCTCCGCGCCCTGCGGCAATCGACGTTCCGCGGCCTCCGGCGTCATTTGCACCCACTCAGTCCAACCGTCCGAAGCCCAAAGCATCGGATTCGCCACTTCGCCTCCTTCCACAGGGTTGGTGACATGAAAAAAGGTCACCACCCCCGCAAGGAGCAAGGAAAAGACTGGAAAGATCCACGCACGCATGGGTCGAAGTTCGTGGCTGTCGTCAGGAAATCCGCACCCAATTGCTGCGGGCTTTCAACGCAGTTTCCAACGCTTCACGGAGCGCCGTGTGCTCAGGGCGGCCCAAATCGGGGTCCTCTTCGAGCACGGTTTGGGCGAGGTACCGTGCGCTGGAGAGCAAGGGCCTGTCGCGCACCAAGTCCGCCACTTTCAAGTCGGGAACCCCGCTTTGTTGCGTGCCCATCACGTCCCCGGGGCCGCGCAATTCCATGTCCACTTCCGCGATCTCGAAACCGTCGTTGGTGCGACACATGGTCTCGAGGCGTCGGCGCGCGTCCTGGCCGAGGTCCGACGACGACATCAAGATGCAATAGCTCTGGCTTGCGCCCCGCCCCACCCGGCCACGGAGCTGATGCAATTGTGACAACCCAAACCGCTCGGCGCTCTCAATGACCATGACACTCGCGTTGGGCACGTTCACCCCCACTTCGATGACCGTGGTGGCCACGAGGATTTGGGCTTGCCCCTTGGCAAACCGGTCCATCTCCCACGCCTTGTCGTCAGGCTTCATCCGACCGTGCACGATGGCCACCTGGTACTGCGGCGGCGGGAAGCGACGGACGATGCTTTCGTAGCCGTCCATCAAGTCTTTGTGGTCGAGCGTGGCACTCTCCTCAATCAGCGGATACACGAGGTAGATCTGTCTGCCCTCGGCGATTTGGTCTTCCAAAAATTGGAACACCCCGAGTCGGGCGGCATCGGTGCGGTGGACCGTTTGGATGGGTTTCCGCCCCGGAGGCAATTCGTCCAAAATGCTGGCGTCAAGGTCGCCGTAGGCCGTCATGGCGAGCGTGCGCGGGATCGGCGTGGCCGTCATCACCAAGATGTGGGGAGCCACCTTGGCCTTCTTCCAAAGCTTGGCGCGCTGGGCCACCCCAAACCGATGCTGCTCGTCAATGACCGCGAGTCCCAACCGGTCAAAGACCACGGTCGGTTCAATCAAGGCATGCGTGCCCACCAAGATGTCAATGTCCCCCGTCTTGAGGTCTTCCAAGATGGTTTTGCGGGCGGCGCCTTTGACAGAACCCGTGAGGAGTTCCACACGCACATCCATCGGCCCAAGCATTTCTCTCAGACCTTCGAGGTGCTGCTGGGCAAGGATTTCCGTCGGGGCCATGATGGCCGCTTGGTAACCGTTGTCTTTGGCAAGCAGGGCCGTCAGCAGCGCCACCACCGTCTTGCCGCTGCCGACGTCCCCCTGCAACAACCGGTTCATGTGCCAGCCCGTGTTGAGGTCGCCGCGGATCTCCCGGAGGACGCGTTTTTGCGCGTCGGTCAACTCGAAGGGCAGTCGGTCGTGGTAAAACGTGTTGAAGGCCTCGCCGACCTCCGCAAACCGCACCCCGGGCATGTCCTCGGTCACGGTCTTCTTGTGCTGAAGCAGGGTCAACTGCAATAGAAAGAGCTCCTCAAAGCGCAGGCGGGTTTGCGCCCGCTCCGCCTCTTGGGGCGTGGCTGGGGCGTGCACGGTGCGAAGGGCCTCTGCCCGTCCCATCAACCTCATTTCCCGCAACACCCGTTCGGGCAGCGTCTCCGTCATCGCCGGCTGCACCGCGGCGGCCACATTGCGAATCAACTTGGCGAGGCCCTGGCTGTGCAGGCCCTGACGGCCGAGCTTCTCCGTGCTAGAGTACACGGGATGCAGCCCATCTCCCTTCCTCGTCTCAAAGTGGGACAACAGCTCCACCTCGGGGTGGGCGATGTTCCATTTGCCCTTGTACAAGCTGGGCTTGCCGTAAATCACCACCTCCTTTTGAACAGGCAGGTTGCGCAGGATCCATTGCGCCCCTCGGAACCACTGCAATTCGAGGGTGGACTCGCCGTCGTCAAACACCGCGATCAGCCGGCTCCCTCGCGCCCCCCTTACTTCTTTGGCTTGGGTGATGACGCCCAGCATTTGCACTGCCGTGTGCTCGCCCTGAATGTCCACAATGCGGTGAAACTGGCTGCGGTCTTCGTACCGAAACGGCAGGTGCAGGAGCAGGTCCATGCACGTCCGAATGCCCAGCTCAGAAACAAGGGCGTCGGACCGTTTGGGCCCGACGCCTTTGAGAAATTCTACAGGAGTGGATGGGAGCACCTCGGCCATGGTC
>NYSX01000087.1 GCA_002683345.1 Flavobacteriales bacterium | reverse complement strand
TGCTGCAGACTCACCCGCGTGAGCGGTCGGGCGTCGGGATACCGCGTCCGAATGTTGATCACGCCACTGAGTGCCGCGCTGCCATACAAGACAGAACTGGCCCCTTTGATGACTTCGATTTGTTCCAAGTTCTCGAGGGGCAGGAAGCCCCACGTGGGCCGGCCCGCATCGCCACTGAGCACAGGAAGGTCGTCGACGAGGACCATCACGCGCGAGCCTGCGCCATAGCTGAAGCCGCTGCCGCTCCGGATTTGGGGTTCGCCGTCGACCAGACTCACGCCCGGCGTTTGCTCGATGGCGGTTTCGAGGGTCGTGGTGGCTTTGTTCTCGACGAGGGCCGGCTTCAACACTTCCAGAGAGACCGTCACTTCCGACGCGTCTTGCTCAAAGCGACCCGCAGAGACCACAACGAGTCCGAGGGCTTCGGCCGCGGACGTCATGACGGGGTTCCATTGCGCGGTTTGGCCTGAGGTGAGTTCAATCTTGAACTCTTGCTTGGACATGCCGATGAAGGTGCACATGATGGTGTGCTGGCCCGGCTTCAATTCCAGGGTGTACGCGCCATCCATGTCGGTGGCGACGGTGACCACGCCGTTGGTCAAGTAGGCGCCAATCACGGGCTGGTTGGTTCCGTCGAGCACGCGGCCTTGGACGGTTTGGGCCCAAGAGGTGGATGTGGCGCCCAAAAGGCCACCCAGGGTCAGGAGGGCGGCGAAAAGTGAACATCGCATGAGCCCAAATAACAACACATTCCCCCGTTTTCCGCGTCGTGTGCAAAACAAACACCGTCGTCTGTGAACAGCCCGTGGACCTGCTGCGGACCTGCTGCAGCTTGCGGGCCATGGATTCAGTGTTGGCTTGGATGGCGTTGCTCGCGCGGTCGGGAGAGGGAGCGAGGAGGGTTCGGCGAGAAGTGTCCCGGGCCGGGAGCCCGGTGGCGGCTTGGCAGGATTGGGCAAGGGGTCATCCGCTTGAAGCGGCCGCCACATCGGATCGCGCGCAGCGGCAGCTCCAGTCCATTCAGCAACTGGGTGCGCACGTGGTGACGTTCCACGATCCGCGATACCCCGTCCTACTCGCGCACATCCTAGATGCACCGCCAGTGCTGTACGCCCGAGGAACGTGGCCCAAGCCCGAGGGGTGGGGCCGGGCCTTGGCCGTGGTGGGCACGCGGGCGTGTTCACCGCAAGGGGCGGCATGGGCCCTGCAAGCGGGCCGCGAATGGACCGAAGCAGGGGGACGGTTGGTCAGTGGGCTGGCCCGGGGCATCGATGGCCGCGCGCATCAAGGAGCCTTGAACGGCTCCCGGGGCGGCGCACAGGTCGCGGTGTTGCCATGCGCCTTGGACGCCATTCATCCGCGCATGCACGAAGGGCTGGCCGAAGCCATCGTGGCCCGCGGGGGACTCCTTCTGACGGAGCAGCCGCCAGGCGTGCAGGTGGAGCGGTGGATGTTTGCTTCGCGGAATCGCATCTTGACGGGACTGGCGCCGGCCACGGTGGTCATCCAAAGTCCCGCCCGCGGGGGGTCGTTGATTTCGGCGCGGTGTGCCTTTGACCAGGACCGAGAAGTCTTTGCGCTATGGCAACAGGGAATGGGGGCGTCGTGGTCGGGAAATCGGGCCTTGGTGGCGGATGAGTTGGCCGTGCCTGTGGCCGACGTGAACGCGCTGTGGCGCGCCATGGCGGAAGGCGCACGAAGCCGTCAAACCGGATCTGCGCAGGGGGAAGTGGTGGCGTTTCCTGAAGGGTGTCGCGAGGTGTGGGATGCATTGAACAACACGCGGCCAACCACGTGGAACAAGCTCAGAAAGACGTGCGAAGGCCGGACAGTGGACCTCGAACGGCAGGTGTTTACGCTGGAGATGTTGGGCTGGATTCGTCGGCTTCCGGGGCGCGCGTTTCTTCGGAACTGACAGGCGACGCGGAGTCGCTTTCAGGCCGCACCATCGGGTCGGAAGAACGAGGAGCCTCAGGCAGGCTTTCAAGGTCGTGCTCGGGCACGGGTTGCAGTCCGCTGCCTTTTGAAATCAGCGCCGCGGTCATCACCAGCGAGGTCGTGAGGATGACGACGAGCAAGATGCCTTGGTCAAAAGCCGGCACCACCAATTCCACGTACTGAGATTCAATGGCGAAGAAGAGCAACACGGTGATCAACCCGCGGGGTGCGATGTACAGGAGCGGAGACAGCGGCTCTTGCTTCATGGCCCACAACAGGACGAGGCGCACGACGTACAGCAGCACGCTGATGATGAGGCCTTGCAGCAGCACCTCGACGTCGAGAAGGACGCCCAAACTGACGGTCATCCCAAACAACACAAAGAAGAAGGTTCGGATGACGAAGGCGCTCTCCAACGTGAGCACGTGGAATTCGTGATGCAGGGCCTTCATCCGATCGTCTTTGAGGAGCTTGCCAGGCCATCCGTTGGTGATGCCTAGCCAATCGGGAAAGAACAGCTTGTGGTTGTTGAGCATCAACCCAAAAATCAAAATCAGGATGAGCGGGCTGAGGTGGAACAACTTTTGGATGGCATAGATGAGCAGCAACACGGCAATGCTCAAAAAGAGGCGGACGCCGCTCTCGATTTTTTGCAAGACGTACACCATCGCATACGCCACGGCCACCGAGATGACCAGCGTACCGAGGAGGTTGACGGCGATGCTTTGCACCACCTCCGCGCCGGATGCCGCGTCCTGGTTGCCCAACAGCAGGTAGAACGCCATGATGCCGAAGATGTCCGAGAATGTGCTCTCGTAGACCATGAATTCCCTGGAGGCGGGAGAGAGTCCGCCCACACTTGGGATGATGATGGCGCTGCTCATGATGGACAGGGGAATGCCGTAGACCACCGCATTGAACCACGGCATGGTCAGGGCGAAGTGCAGGAAGGCGGCAATGGCCCCGGTGCTCAGGGCGAGCGCGGCCAGGGCCAGGGTCGCGCTTCGGAGGATGAGGGTGAGTTTGTCCTTGCGCAGCTCCAGTTCCAAGGCCGCTTCGAGGACGATGAAGATGAGCCCCACGGTGCCCAACAACTCGAGCACGAGTCCTTCAAAAGGGATGGCGCTGAGGCCGACGGCATTGAATCCCTGGCGGATGGCGATGCCCATGGCGATCAGTACGAGCACGCTGGGGATGTTGGTCCGACGGGCGAGAAGGTTGGCGAAGTACGACAGGATGATGACTGCGCTGCCGCCGATCACCAAGCCGTAGGCGTTGATGTCCTCCGCGGACAACTCAAGGCCAGAATCCAAGATGGAGAGCAAAGTCATGCCCGCAAAATCAACCAAATCCACCAGTAAACAAACGGAAGAAGTCGTTTCCGAGGGCAAACACCATGAGGGAGAGGAGGAGGACGATGCCCACCATTTGAGCACGCTCAAGGACTTTTTCCGGGGCGGGCTTGCCGGCGATCATCTCGTAGAGGGTGAACATGACGTGCCCCCCATCCAGCGCCGGAATGGGCAACAGGTTCATGAACGCCAGGATGAGCGAGAAGAAGGCGGTGTTCCGCCAGAAGACCTCCCAGTCCCATCCCCCGTCAAAAATGCTCCCAAACGTCACCAAGCTGCCCACCTGCGAAGCGCCGCTTTTGGTGAACAGGAAACGCATGGAGCGCACGTAATCTTGTAGGGTTTCCTTGGCCGTGGTGAAGCCTGCACCGATGGAAGAGACCAAGCCGTATTCCAAATGGGTCGTGGGGAACATCTCGGCATAGTGCGCCGCAGGATGCACGAAGAAGCCCAAGCTGCCCGCGCTGTCGGGGACGGCGTCCAGCTGCAACATCTTTCCGCCTCGCTCCACGGTCAAGCGAATGGGCGTCTCTGGGTGGGCTTGGATGGCTTCGCGCACCGTCTCGAAGTACGGCAGCTGCATGTCGCCGACGGCGAGGATGCGGTCGCCCACTTCCAGTCCCGCCACGCCGGCGCGACTTGCGGAATCGACCTCCGCAATCTCGCAGGGGTAGAGCAACGAGAAGGGGCGGCGGATGCCTTCGTCAATGAACGTTTGGCCGAGCTCCTGATCGAGTTCGAGCGACACCATTTTGCCGTCCCGCAACACGTCGACTTGCGTCACGCGGTTGTTGAAGCCCTCCATCCGGAGGTCGCCGTAGTACAAGAGCGTTTCGCCGTTGTAGCCGAGGATGCGGTCGCCGTCTTGGAATCCCAGGGCTTCGAGTTTGGGGTCGACGTTGACGGGGTGTTCGTTGGCGAGTTTGGTCTCACCCCAAACAAACAGCACGCCCGAGTAGATGATGAAGCCGAGGATGAGGTTGACGATGATGCCGCCAAGCATGATGATCAGGCGCTGCCACGCGGGCTTGGAACGGAACTCCCAAGGCTGGGCCGGCTGGGCCATTTGCTCGGTGTCCATGCTTTCGTCGATCATGCCTGCGATTTTGACGTAGCCGCCCAACGGGAGCCAGCCAATGCCCCATTCCGTTTCGCCGATTTGCTTCTTGAACAGCGAGAACCCGGGGTTCATGAAGAGATAGAATTTCTCGACGCGGGTCTTGAAGGCGCGGGCGGCCCAGTAGTGGCCAAATTCGTGGAGGACCACCAGAATGGACAAGCTCAACAGGAGTTGTGCGGCTTTGATCAAGGCTACCATGTCGCAAATGTACGCCCGTCCCTTCGTGCCCGTGAGGAATTCACGCACAGGTGCTCACAACGAATTCAAAGGCGTGCCGGTGAAGCGCGCTCGCGGCCCATCTTCGAAGCATGAAGCGCATTCCATGGAAGTTGCTGTTGTGGCTGGTGGGCCTTGGGCCGTTGCTTGGCTTGGTGGGTTTGGTGATGTTGGCCCGGCTCGGCGACTTGCCAGAAACGGAAGCCCTCGCCAACCCCAAAACCGACTTTGCCACCCGGGTCTATTCCATGGACGGCAAGGTCTTGGGCCGGTACTACACCGAGAACCGGTCGGACGCACGGTTCGAGAACCTGCCGCCCCATTTGGTCGAGGCGCTCATCAGCACGGAAGATGCCCGCTTTTACGACCACGCCGGCATTGACTTCATCGGTTTGGCCCGCGCCATTGCCTTCATGGGCAAGCGAGGCGGGGGGTCGACGGTCACCCAGCAGCTTGCGAAGCTTCTTTTCACCGACCAGTACGAGACGACCAGCTTCTTTGAGCGTGCGGTGCTCCAAAAGCCCAAGGAGTGGATCATCGCCTCCCGCCTCGAGCGCCACTACACCAAGCAGGAAATCATCGCGCTGTACTTTAACCGTTACGACTTCATCAACCAGGCGGTGGGCATTGAAAGTGCGGCGAACGTGTACTTCAACAAGCCCGCGTCGGAGCTGAACGTACAAGAGTCGGCCATGCTGGTGGGCATGCTCAAAAACAGCGCCCTCTACAACCCGCTCCGCCGCCCCGAGTTGGTGCAGAACCGGAGGAATGTGGTGTTGTCCCAGATGGCCAAATACGGGCATCTCGATGCCGGCCTGGCCGATTCTTTGCAGGCGCAGCCGCTGGGTTTGCAGTTTCAACGGGTGAGCCACGACGAGGGTGCCGCCCCCTACTTCCGAGAGACGCTTCGCGCAGAACTCAAGGAGATGCTTGCGGAGAAAGACGAGGACGGCGACTACGTGCTGGCCAAGGCGGACGGTTCGGCGTACGACATCTACCGCGACGGCCTGCGGGTCATCACCACCATCGACAGCCGCATGCAGAACTACGCGGAGAACGCGGTTCATCGGCACCTCGCGGGCGAATTGCAAGCCAGCTTCGAACGCGACTTGAGGGATCGTCCCGCCGAGGTGGCGCCGTTCTTCGAAGACATCGAGCCCGAGGCGCGTCAGGCCATCATCGACGTGGCCATGCGCGACTCAGACCGCTACAAAAAAGGCCTTGGCAAGCTCTGTCCGTCGTGCAACCGTCCAGGCTATTACATCACCGCCACCACCTTGGCGGATGGCCGTGCAGGGCACCTGTGCAACACGGAAAAAGGCGGTTGTGGCCACACGTGGACCGCACTGACCGACAAGGAGATGCGGAGGGTGTTTGACGAGCCCGTGGCGATGAAGGTCTTCTCACACCAAGGTGCTGTGGACACGGTCCTGTCGCCTCTTGACAGCATCTTGCACCGCAAGGCGATCCTGCATGCGGGCCTCGTGTCGGTGGAGCCTGCCACGGGCCACATCAAGGCCTGGGTGGGCGGCATTGACTTCAAGCACTTCCAATACGACAACGTGGGCCAAAGCCGCCGCCAAGTCGGTTCGACGTTCAAGCCGTTTGTGTACGCGACTGCCCTTCGTTTGGGCGCGGAACCCTGCGACGAGTTCCCCAACCAAAAAACCTGCATCGACCTCCCGCCGGGCAGCGATCCGCCGCGTTGGTGCCCGGACAACTCCGACGAGGACTACGGGGAGATGGTGACCCTCGAGTACGCGCTGGCGAACTCCATGAACACGGTCACGGCGAAGCTCATCAAGGACTACGGTACCCGTCGGGTCATTGACTTGGCGCACGCGTTGGGCATCGAAAGCGACATCCCCAACGTGCCGTCGATCGCGCTCGGCGTGGCGCAGCTGACGCTTCGCGAATTGGTCAGTGCGAACGCCTCGCTCGTCAACCAAGGGGTGTACGTGGAGCCCACCTTCATTGCGCGCATCGAAGACCGGTTTGGCAACCCCATCTACGAACCCGTTCAGGAGATCCGCCAAGGCCTCGACGACCGGACGGCTTACCAAGTCATCCAAATGATGAAGGGCGTCGTGGACGGGGCCTGGAACGAGGAAAAGGGCAAGAAGATGGGCACGGGCATCCGTATTCGGTACGACTCCGACGCCCGTGACTACGACGGCATCCGCGTGCCGATGGCGGGCAAGACCGGCACCACCCAAAACAACACCGACGGGTGGTTCATGGGCCTGACCCCGGACCTCGTGACGGGCGTGTGGGTCGGAGCGCAAGACCCGACGGTGCGCTTCTCGACCACGCGTTTGGGCCAAGGCGCCAACACGGGCCTGCCGATCTACGGTTTCTTCATGAAGGACGTTTACGCCGACGAAGAATTGGCCGTCAGCCAGGAGGACTTCTTGCGTCCCGAGAGCATTGGCGGCGACACGCTGACGTGCAAGGAAATCGGGGAACTGCGTGGGCCTACCTTTGACCCGTTGGACGACGACGACTTGTTCAACTGATCAACTCCTGAATCAACGACATTCAGCCATGGCGATTTCCAAAGTGGTCTCCGGACCCCAAGCCGCCCTCGAAGGGGTGGCCGACGACATGACCTTGATGCTGGGCGGATTTGGCCTGTGCGGCATCCCTGAGCAATGCATCGCAGAGCTCGTCCGACGCGGCATCCGCGGGGTGACGTGCATCTCGAACAACGCGGGGGTCGACGATTTTGGCCTCGGACTGCTGCTGCAGCAACGCCAAATCCGCAAAATGATTTCCTCCTACGTCGGCGAGAACGACGAGTTTGAACGCCAAATGCTGAGCGGCGAACTCGAGGTCGACCTCATCCCACAAGGCTCACTCGCCGAGCGTTGCCGCGCCGGCGGCGCAGGCATCCCAGCCTTTTTCACGCCCGCCGGCTACGGCACGGAAGTCGCGGAAGGGAAGGAGGTGCGCGAGTTTGACGGCAAGCCCCACATCCTCGAATCTGCCCTCACGGCGGACTTCGCGTTGGTGAAGGCGTGGAAGGGCGACACGGCCGGAAACCTCGTCTACAAAGCGACTGCCCGAAACTTCAACCCCATGATGGCCATGGCCGGCCGCATCACCGTGGCGGAAGTCGAGGAACTCGTTCCCGAAGGAGAACTCGACCCCAACAGCATCCACACGCCGGGCATTTTTGTGCAGCGCATCTTCCAAGGCGAAGGCTATGAGAAGCGCATCGAGCAACGCACGGTCCGCCCCCAAACCCCCTCAAACTGATCGCCATGTTGGACAAGAACGGCATCGCCAAGCGCATTGCGCAGGAGGTTCAAAATGGCTGGTACGTCAACCTCGGCATCGGCATTCCGACCCTCGTCGCCAACCACATTCCGGAGGGCATGGAGGTGGAATTCCAAAGTGAAAACGGCATCCTTGGCATGGGTCCTTTCCCGATGGAAGGGGACGAAGACGCCGACCTCATCAACGCGGGCAAGCAAACCATCACGGCCATGCCCGGCGCGGTGTTCTTTGACAGCGCCACGTCCTTCGCCATGATCCGTGGCCGCCACGTGCAGCTTACGGTGCTTGGCGCCATGGAGGTGGCGTCCAATGGCGACATCGCCAACTGGAAAATCCCCGGCAAGATGGTCAAGGGCATGGGCGGTGCGATGGACCTCGTGGCCTCTGCCGAGAACATCATCGTCGCCATGCAGCACACCAACCGCGCAGGTGCTTCCAAGCTCCTTGACGCATGCTCCCTCCCGCTCACCGGGGTGGGATGCGTCAAGCGCGTGGTGACCAACCTCGCTGTGCTTGACATCCGAGACGGCGCCTTCCACCTTGTGGAACGGGCGCCCGGCGTCAGCGTCGACGACATCGTCGCGGCCACCGCGGGCAAGCTCGTGGTCCCCGACCACGTCCCTGAAATGTCCTTGTGACAGAGGCCGGCACGTCCGGACCTCAGCCCTGCATCACGACCGCAATGTGGTCGCAGTCGCCGCCGATGGGGGGCTGAAATTTGGTGACCTTTACTTCCACGGCCTCGGCCAAGGGCAGCTCTTCGCGCAGCCCGGTCACGATGCGCTGGCACACCTGCTCGACGAGCTTGCTTCGCACGCCCATTTCCCGCTTGACAATGCGGTGCACATCGACGTAGTCGACGGTTTGGGTGAGGTCGTCTGTGGCGGCGCTGGGCGAGAGGTTCACCCACAGCGTGACGTCCACGCGGTACTCTTGGCCAATGATGGCCTCTTCTTCCATGCATCCGTGGTGGGCCCAAAACCGGAGCCCGTTCACGTGGATTTGGTTGGTCGTCATCCTTCTTCGCTCGCTTTCAAGGCCAACACGGCATCCACGCCGCGGTTCAATCGGTCCAAAGTGGCTTCCTTTCCAAGGAAGGCCGCGAAGTCAAACATCGAGGGCCCGCCGCCTTCCCCCGTCAGGGCAATGCGGAACGGCAACAGCACCTGGCCAAACCCGAGTTCGCGCGCCTCTAAAAATCCTTTGAAGGCCGTTTCGACGTTCTCGCTCGTGAAGTCGTCCACCCCGTCCAGCGCAGTTGCGAGGTCGTGCAAGTAGCCGGCAGTTTCTTCCTTCCACTTCTTCCGAACAAGCTTGGCGTTGAAGTCGGTGGGGGCCTCAAACAACCACCCGGTTTCCATGATGACAGGCAGGAACGCCACGCGTTCGAGCATCATGTCCAACACAGCGTGGCATTGCTCCGCCGTCCAATTCACACCTTGCGCCTCGGCAAGGGCAAGAAGCGCCTCCACATGGGCTGCAGATCCTGCATTGCGAAGGTGTTGTTCTTGGAACCACTTGGCCTTGTCGGGGTTGAAACGCGCGCCTGACTTCACCACGCGCTCCAGGGAGAATTCTTTGGCGGCTTCTTCGGCCGTGAAGAGCTCCCGCTCGTCTCCAGGGTTCCATCCCAGCATGAGCAGCATGTTGACGAACGCCTCCGGCGCGTACCCTTGCTCGCGGTAGCCAGGCCAAGTGTCTCCGCTTTTGGGGTCGGTCCAGTTGGTGGGGAACACGGGGAAGCCGCCGGCGTCGCCGTCGCGCTTGCTGAGCTTTCCGTTGCCCGTGGGCTTCAGGATCAGCGGCAAGTGGGCAAACACCGGATGGTCCCAGCCAAACGCCCGGTACAACAAGACGTGCAGGGGCGCGCTGGGCAACCACTCCTCGCCCCGAATCACGTGCGAGATGCGCATGTGGTGGTCGTCGACCACGTTGGCGAGGTGGTACGTAGGCAACCCGTCGGCTTTCATCAGCACCTTGTCGTCCAGGACGCTCGATTTGAAGCTCACGCTGCCACGGATGGCGTCTTCAAATTGCACCTCTTCCTCTTGGTCGGGGGTCTTGAACCGCACCACAAACGGCGCGCCGCTGGCCTTCAATGCGGCAACTTCCTCGGCCCCCATCGCGAGGCTGTTGCGCAACTGTCCGCGGGTCGTGGCATCGTATTGGAAGACGTCGGGCTCTGCGGCTTTGCGCAGCGCGTCCAGTTCTTCCGGCGTGTCAAACGCTTCGTAGGCGAGCCCTTGGTCGAGCAACGTCTGCACCGCCGCGCGGTACAGTTCGCTGCGCTCGCTTTGGCGGTAGGGACCGAAGTCGCCGCCCGCGTTCACTCCTTCGTCAGGAGAGAGTCCGCACCACGCCAAGGCTTCTTCGATGTAGGCTTCCGCCCCCTCGACAAAGCGTCCTTGGTCGGTGTCTTCGATTCTCAAAATGAAGGTCCCCCCGTGGGCACGGGCGAACAACCAGTTGTACAGCGCAGTCCGAACCCCTCCCATGTGGAGTGGCCCGGTGGGGCTGGGTGCAAAGCGTACTCGAACGTCAGTCATGGCCCGCAAAGGTAGCGCGCAGCAAGGTCACAAGCGACGCCCCTGAACGCAGCCTGCACGGTGGGCAATTCCCTGTCTGGACGAGGGGTTTGGGGGGGAGGTTTGGGCTCAGATAACAACCCAAACTCATGAATGCATTGCGCAACAAAGTCCAATTGATTGGACGACTCGGCAAGGATGCCGAGACCATCACCTTCGACGACGGCAAGGTGAAAGCCCGTTTTCCTGTGGCGACCAACGAAACTTTCCGCAACGGCGAGGGAGAGAAGGTAGAACGCACCCAGTGGCACGACGTGGTCGCTTGGGGCGGTCTGGCGGAAGTGGCGGGTCAATACTTGAAAAAGGGCGCCGAGGTGGCGGTCGAAGGGCGGCTGACGTACCGAACCTACGAGGATGGAGAAGGGCAGACCCGCTACATCACTGAAGTGGTGGCCGGGGAGATGCTCATGCTGGAGAAGCGTTCGGACCCGTCGTAACCGCGTGGGGAAGGCTCATTGCGGGTCTTCCCCTTTTCATTCCCTTGCTTTGTAGTCTGGAATGATTCTACTTGGCATCCGGACTGGCGTGGCGTATTTTTGT
>NYSX01000086.1 GCA_002683345.1 Flavobacteriales bacterium | reverse complement strand
GCGGATGACCTGTTGGTAGGCCAAGATTTCATCGCCGCTGATGACGGCCTTCACGTCCGAAGAGGCGTCTGACGTCGTTTGCTTCACCACGTTGACCTCTTCGTCGAAGGAGGGGTAGTCGACCCAGGTGTTGAACATGAAGCGGTCGAGTTGGGCTTCGGGAAGGGGGTAGGTGCCTTCTTGCTCGATGGGGTTTTGCGTGGCGAGAACGAAGAACGGGCCAGGCAAGGGGTAGCGTTGGCCTGCGGCCGTGACGGCGCGCTCTTGCATGGCCTCAAGGAGGGCTGCCTGCGTTTTGGGCGGCGTACGGTTGATCTCGTCGGCAAGGACGATGTTCGAGAACAACGGACCCTTCACAAACTTGAACTGGCGAGACTCATCGAGGATTTCAGAACCGACGATGTCGCTGGGCATCAAATCCGGGGTGAACTGAATGCGGTTGAAGCTGAGACCGAGGGCTTGGGCGACGGTGTTGACGAGGAGCGTTTTGGCCAAGCCGGGAACGCCCACAAGCAAAATGTGCCCGCCTGCAAAAATCGCGGTGGTGACCTCGCGGATCACCTGATCTTGGCCCACGATGACCTTGCCGACTTCGGCGAGCAGGGCTTCGTGCTGGGAGCGGAGTGCGTCGAGCGCAGATTTGTCGTCAGAAAAATTCGCCACAGTCAGGTTGATTGAATCAAGTTGCAGAAAGGATGAACCCCGAAGATAGCGCGCCCCGAGCGTACGGCGTCAAGCGCGGGACAGGAATTGGGGCAGCTTGCGCAACGGCTTGGCCAGCAGGGTGAGCGGTGAGGGATGAAAGCCGTTCATGCGCCACGCTTTCCAGTCCTCTCGGTGGGCTCTGATGCGGTGCTTGAGCGATGCATTGCTCATCCCGCCAGCGCGCATCAGGACGAGGGTCTCGGGCAAGTAGGCAAGTGTCATTCCGTGCCTGTGGATGAAGCGAAGCATGAGTTCGTAATCGGCCGCCGAGCGAAGCGCCAATGTGAAGAGGCCCCAGCGGTGGTAGCATGCACGGCGCACAAACAGCGCGGGGTGGGGTGGCATCCAGCCCCGACGGAAGGCGCCCGGTGTGTACCGGCCTGCGTTCCAGCGGCGCGTGACTTGGGAGAGGTCGTCGGCTGCAACGTAGTGGAGGTCGCCGTAGACCGCTTCGGCGCCCGTTTCGCGGAACGTGTCTGCGACGCGGGCGAGGACGTCGGTCGTGGCGTACACATCGTCCGCGTTGAGGATGGCCACGACGTCGCCGGTGGCGGCTTTCACGCCCTTGTTCATCGCGTCGTACAGGCCTTCGTCGGGCTCTGAGATGAGCGTCGCAATGCGCTCGCGGTAGGGCGCCAAAAGGTCAAGGGTGCCGTCCGTCGATCCGCCGTCGACGACGATGTATTCGAGTTCACAGGGCATTTCCGCATCAGGAACTTGGCCAAGCACCGAGTCCATGGCATCCTTCAGTGTGGATGCGGCGTTGTAGCACACGGTGATGACGGAGATGCGCATGAGGCCGAGGGTCAGTTGCGGTTTTCGGTGCCGTCTGCCGGCTTGTTGCCTGCAGAGGACCCGAGGGCGCCTGTGGCGTTGATGCTTTGCGTCAGCCACGGCATGTCCATGGTGCAGGCCTTGTACGGTGCATCTACACGGACAAACGTCTCTTCAATGCGCCGGCCAATCCACTTGGAAAGGGCCTCTTCGCGCAGCTCGGCTTCGACCTGCTGCTGAAACAGCGCGTAGTCGTCCTTGGGGTTGGCGCGGTGAGCCGGGAAGCGCTCGTTGAGCTGAATCATGGCCCAGTAGGCTTGGTTGTCTTCGTCGAGAAGCTGCACGGGGGCGGAAACGCCGCCTTCGTCCAAGTCTTGCAACAGGAAAAAGATGTTGGGATCGAGTTCGTCCACCCCAAACCGCGTTCCCCCGTCCCGAGGGTTGACGACTTGTCCTTTTTGGTTGCGCGTTTCTTCGCGGGTGCTGTATTGAAGCACGGCGGTTTCGAAGGGCAGGTCGCCCAGCGCGAGTTTGACGGACACCGAATCGATGCCGGCCTGCATTTGTTCAAGGGCTTTGGGGTCAAACGTGGGCTTCATCAAGACGTGGCAGGCGCTGTATTGCTCGCCGCGGCGGTCGGTGACCCGCAAGAAGTGGTATCCAAAGTCCGATTCGAACACTGGAGAGTAGCCACCCACTTCGGTTTCGTAGACGGCGCCTTCAAATTCAGGAACGAACTGGCCGCGCCCGATGTTTTGGTAGCATCCGCCCTTGTACTTCGAACCGGGATCCTCGCTGTAGCGGGTGGCGGCGAGCGTCATGCTCATCTTGCCCGTTTCAACGAGGATGCGAATCGAGTCGAGGGTGTTGCGGGTGCGCATCTTCTGCTTCTCGCCAACCTCGGGTTGCATCACAAGCTCGCTGTAGCTGAGCTCTTCGGGAATGAGCGGCAGGCTGTCCGTGGGGATGGCGTCGAAATAGTCCTGGACTTGGGCGGGGGTGGAGCGCACAGATTGGTCGATTTCGGCCTGCATCTTTTGGGCCAAAATCTGTTCGCGCACCGGTTCGTTGAACTCCGCCTTCCACTCGGCCACGGACTTGCCGTACTCCGCTTCAAACGCCTCCACCGAGCCAAACATCTGCATGTAGTAGGTCAGGCGGCGGTCAATCTCGCCGAGGACTTCGGCGTCGGTGACTTCAAGGCTGTCGAGGCGCGCGTTGTGCAAGAGCAGCTTTTCGAAGAGCACAGATTCGAGCAAGCCGCATTCGTTGTCTTCGGTGACGGTGCGGCCCTCGAGTTTGGCTTGGGTCACGCGGTCCCGGATGTCGCTCGCGAGCACGATTTCGTCTCCGACCACGGCCACAATGCCGTCAAGGCGTTGGTAGGTCGCCTCCGTTCCAGGCTGCGCCCATGCGTGGACGGAGAGGAGACAGGCAAAAAGCGCAAGGACCAATCGTGCGTGAACCATGGTTCGAATTTAGGGGTGGCAAGCGTTCAGACGCACGGCGCAGGCGGGCAAGAACTCACAAATTTTCTCGACGCAAATCCCCTTCTGCCCAGGCGCGCTGAAGCAGGGTATCACGCAGGGCTTCGCGCAGCTGTTGACGGCGCTTCTGAAGCAGGAGCTCGGTGATCTGGTCGCGTGCCACATCGAGTGGCGCGGTCTTTCCCTTCAGCCCGTGGTCCAGAAAACGCACGAAGTAGATGCGATCGTTTTCCTGGAACGAGAGGGGGGAGGTGCGCTGGATTTGGTCTTCCACGCGGTAGAGCGAGAGCGGCACCTCATCGACGAGGTCGCGCACAAACCACCACGCCTCGTGGTCCACATGGTGCACGGCGCCGCGCTCCATGCACCAGCGTTCCAACTCCGGAATGCTCGCCGAATCGGCGGCCGAGAGCCAGTCCTTGATTTGATCCATGTCGTTGTCCCAAGCGCGGGCTTCGCGGCGCGACCAATTGGCGCCTCGGGTTTGGGCCGCGACTTCGGGGTCGGGCAGGTGCAGGTACAAGACCTGAACCGCGTGGTCGTGCAGGGTGAACAGCTCGGGGTGGGCGTCGTAATACGCCACGATGTCCTCCTCAGACACCTCTTCGTCGAGCCGACTCGCAACGTAGCGGTTCTCGTAGGTGTTGATGAGCAAGCTGCGGCGGTAGACCTCGAGCGCTTGCTCGATGGAGGCGAGTTCGTCGCGCAATTGGGTTCGGGCCTCGTTGACGAGCACCTGCTCACGGAGCCATCGGTCGAGGATCCGCTCGGCAAAGGCCGCGCTGTCTGCCAAATTGAGGTCGTCGGGCACCTGTTGGGCCAGGCTGTCCCACGTCAGGACTTCACCGTACGCCTCCGCCACCACGTCGTTGCCAAACCGCGCCTCCGCGGGCTGCACACCGTCACCACAGCCCCCCAGCACGCTGAGGAGCAACATGGCTGCGACCGTGCGGGCTGGAATCATTCGCGCACCAGGCTGTACAACGCCTCGCGGTTGATTTTGTGGCGATACTTCCGCTGGAGTTCCAAAATCCACTCCTTCTCGAGGTGGTCTTGGTAGGCAGCAATGGCGGCACCGCGGCACTCGTCGAGCGATTTGGGCGTGGGCGCCATGTCTTTCTTGATGTGGACGAGGATGATTTGGTCGCCACCTTCGGTGGTTTCCAAAATCACGAGCCCATTCTTGTCAGCCACCAGCGATCCGTCGCGCAACGCGGCAAATGCACGGTCGGCAAACGCGTTGTCGCCCTCCACAAACTTCCCAGTTTCGTTGCGCAAGGCCAGGGGGCGCTCGGCGATGAGTTCCCGGCGCAAGCCTTCCACGTCGCCCGTCTTGCGCAGTTCCTTGCGGACCTTCTTGGCAATCTTGGCGTCTTCACACGTGTGGATGCCGGCATCGAGGCGGGCGGGCCACATGAAGGCGTCGAGGTTGCGGCTGTGGTAGTCTGCCAGCCCGGCGGAATCCTTGACGGCGCGGCTCCAAACCTTTTGGTCGGTGAGCTCAAAGAGCAAGATGCCGTCGTGGTATTCTTCCATCAGCAGGCGGAAGTCGTCGTGCTTGGCTTCGAGCTGGGTGTCTTCGTAGGCGAGGAGGGCTTCCTCCGCGTAGCGATCCACTTCCTGCGCCACCATCATGGCGGCGGGGCGGTTGAGGTCGCGCACCTTGCTGCCGTTCACCCACGTCACAAAGTCCTGCACGCTGTAGTCTTTGCCTGCCACGCTGAACAGGGTGCGTGGGAGTTCGCTGCGGCGCACGCCCTCAAGCGGATGACCGGGGTAGAAAAGGCTGTCAATCTTCGCGGCGGCGACCTTCAACGCTTCCAAACGGCGGCTGCTCACCGTGGTGCCGTATTCCTGCTTCAGCTTGTTGACGAAAGACGTCTTGGTGATGTCTGCGCGGCTGTCGCGACGCACTTTCTTGGACAATTCACGACGGCTCTCTTCCAGCGTTGGCAAGGTCTTCTTGTCGATGAGCTTCAGGATGTGAAAGCCGTAGTCCGTCCGCACGGGCCCTGTGATGTCGCCGGGCTCGTCCATGGCAAACGCAGCGTCCTCAAAGGCTTCCACCATCTTCCCCGTGCCAAACCAAGGCAACATGCCGCCCTTGTTTGCCGTCGACGGGTCTTCACTGTACTTCATGGCCATGGACTCAAACGACTCGCCGCTCATGAGCATGCGCTTGACTTCCATGATTCGGCCTTCGGCATTGGCCACCTGATCTTGCGGCGCATCCTTGGGCATGCGGACCATGATGTGGGCCACTTGCACCTCGCCGCGCGCCTTGCGCTTGCCGTTGACCTTCAAAATGTGGTAGCCAAACCGCGTGCGCACAATGTCACTCACTTCGCCTTCCGCGGTGTTGAACGCCGCGTTCTCGAAGGGATAGACCATTTGAAAGGCCGTAAACCACCCCAAATCGCCACCGTTGCTCGTCACAGAGGGGTCTTCGCTGCCGCCCTTGCTGCGGGCCACGGTCTCGAAGTCTTCGCCGTTCATTACCCGGGTGCGCAACGCTTGGATGCGGTTCCACGCATTGAGGGTGTCGGCGGGGGAGGCGTTGGCATCCACGCTGATGAGCATGTGGCTCGCCCGAACCTCCATGCCTTTGCGCTCGAACGCCTCATCGACGAGTGCATCCAGCAAATCGCCGTCCACCAAGTAGGGGCGGGCCAATTGCGTGCGGTATCCCGCGAGCTCTTTCTTGAACGCGGCGGCCGTGTCCATGCCCAACGCTTCGGCTTCGAGCACCTTCAGCTTGAAGTTCACAAAGAGCTCCATGTAGTCGTCCAGCGCCTCAATGGTGTACACGCTGTCGCGGTTGTTCTTGCCGTATACGTGTTTGAAATCCGCAAGGGTCACCATCTCGTTGCCGACTTCGAGGACGTAGGTCTCTCGTTCGTTCTTGGGGCTGCCTTGGCGCTGGGCCAATCCAGTAGAGGTCAAGGTCAAAGCCGCCAAGGCGACCGTCCATGCAAATTGTTTCATGGGAGTGTTGTGATTCGATTCATGCGCGGGTCCACGGAGCTTCAAAAGCCTGAAATGTCCCAGCGCACCGAAAGTTCTGTCAAATTGGTTCATCGGTCCAAACCGTCACCAAGAGGTTGCCCCCCAAGGGATGTGAACAGGTCATGCCGCCACGTGCCCGAGCAGAGCCCGCAGTCAGGCAACCCTGACGTTGGTTTAACGGATGCTGTAGTTGGGCGCCTCGCGGGTAATCATGACGTCGTGCGGGTGGCTTTCCTTCACGCCCGCCGAGGTGATGCGCACGAAGCGTCCCTTTTCACGCAGTTCGCCCAAGTCTGCAGACCCGCAGTAGCCCATGCCCGCGCGCAACCCCCCAATGACTTGGTGCATGACCTCGGTCACGCTGCCCTTGAACGGCACGCGACCGCTGATGCCCTCGGGTACGAGCTTCTTCAAGTCGTCCTCCGCGTCCTGGAAGTAGCGGTCCTTGGATCCCTTTTGCATGGCCTCCACAGAACCCATGCCGCGGTACGCCTTGAAGCGACGTCCTTCGTAAATGATGGTCTCGCCGGGGCTCTCCTCGGTTCCTGCAAGCATGGAGCCAATCATGACGGTGTGTCCACCGCCCGCCAAGGCTTTCACGATGTCGCCGGTGTAGCGGATTCCGCCGTCGGCAATCACGGGCACGCCTGTGCCTTCGAGGGCCGCGCTGACTTCCATCACGGCGCGCAGTTGGGGAACGCCCACACCGGCGATGACACGCGTGGTGCAGATGGAACCTGGGCCGATGCCAACTTTCACGGCGTCCACGCCGGCCTCGACGAGCGCCAAGGCCGCCTCAGCCGTGGCGACGTTGCCGGCCACGATGTCGATGCTGTCAAAGGATTTCTTCACGTCGCGCACGGTGTCGATCACGCCACGGCTGTGTCCGTGGGCGGTGTCGACAATCACGGCGTCCACCCCGGCATCAACCAAGGCCGACACGCGTTCGTGGGTGTCGGAAGTCACGCCCACAGCTGCGGCCACGCGTAAGCGACCGTACTGGTCCTTGCACGAGTTGGGAAACTCGCTGAGCTTGATGATGTCGCGGTAGGTGATGAGTCCGACGAGCTTGCCTTCGCCGTCGACAACAGGCAGCTTTTCGATGCGGTGCTCGCGCAGGATTTGCTCGGCCTTGGACAAGTCGCTTCCGTCCTCGGTGACGATCAAATTCTCGCTCGTCATGAGCTCGGCGATGGGGCGTGCCGCCTGCTTTTCAAAGCGCAGGTCGCGGTTGGTCACAATGCCCACCAGTTTGCCGGCGTCGTCCGTGACAGGGATGCCGCCAATCTTGTGTTCGCGCATGATGGCAAGGGCATCGCCCGCGGTGGCGTCCTTGCTGAGCGTCACAGGGTCTTGGATCATGCCACTCTCCGAGCGCTTGACTTTCCGCACCTCATTGGCCTGCGCCGCAATGGTCATGTTCTTGTGCACCACACCGATGCCGCCGTTGCGCGCCATGGCAATCGCCATTTTGCTTTCGGTGACGGTGTCCATGGCCGCACTGACAATGGGGGTCTTCAGTTGAATGTTGCGTGAAAACGGAGCGTGAAGCTGAACGTCACGGGGAAGCACTTCCGAATAGTTGGGCACGAGCAAGACGTCGTCGTACGTCAATCCTTCGCCGAGAAATTTGCTGTCAGTAGAGGCCATGAGTCTGAGTTGAATCGCGTGTTCTCGCAGGCCTCACGAGGGAATCGCCATGGCGTATTGGACGCCGGAAGGGATGCCGGGTTCGGTCCGCGATTCGGGCAAATTTAGGGCAGAAGGAACACGCAACCCACCACAGGGTCACGAGTTTGTGGAAAGTTCACAGAAGCTTATTGGCCGGCGAGCACCGTGAGGTACACCAGCTGGTTTCGCCATGCCCCGGCGCCGTCCAGGTATTCGACTTTCACGACGTAGACGTCGTTGGCCACGAGGCGGCCATCCACACGCCCATTCCACGGCTCGTCGATGGAGGTGGATTCAAACACCTTGGTGCCCCACCGCGTCAGGATGGTCATCCGGAAATTCGGATTTTCGCCCTGCCTTTCGCCCAAGAAGCCCACGTTGGCCTCGCCCGGTGCCCAAGGGAACCAGTCGTTGAGTTCGTCGCCATTGGGGGTGAAGGCAGACGGAATCCACATGACGGGCTCTTCCGTGAGGCACACCCAATTAGAGGCGGCGCCTTGCAGCACTTCGTTGGAGTCCGGGATTTCGAGGGCCAGGACTTGATAGCAAAAGATGCCAGGTGAATCAAATTCGTCCTCCACGTCGTCCTCGTAGTTTTCGCTCACGGCATCGATGGTCGCCAGCGGCTCCCCAATGACGTTGTCCTCGTTGGACTGCTTCCGGATGACTTCGTAGCGGTCCAAACCGTTCGCGAACCCTCCATACGGCGTCCAAATCAGGCTGTTCTCGAACAATCCTGGTGTGGTGCTTTGAAAGGCGCGGAGCAGCATCGTTTCTGCCGCTTGCGATTCGGCCACGGCGGCATCGCAATTGTTGAACGCCACCGCGCGGTAGCGGTAGGCGAATTCATCGGTGTTGCGTTCGACGTCGACGTGGGAGACGGGGAAGCCCAAACTCGACGGGTACCTCGGCACCAAGGGAATCCAGGAGCTGTCCAATTCACTCCACCGTTGGAACTCGTACAGGCTTACTTCCTCGGCAAGGGGGTCGGTGGCAAGCACCAACTCCACCCGTGTGCGGTCCAGCACAGACACGCGCTTCAAGACCGGCGACTGTGGCGCGTCGGGGTACTCAAATGACACCTCGACAATGTTGGACGCGGCCTCGTCAAATTCCCCACCCAACGCGAGCACGCGGTATTCGACCTGGGCCGTCAACGACGCACCTTCGTGCACCACTGACAGGAACGATCCCCCCAGGGTGTCCACACTGATCCACGGTCCGCCGTCTTCGCGGTACTGCGGGATGTATTCGGCCACCCCCCCGGCCATGCCGACGGGAGGAAGCCAAGCCAGTTGGGCGCGGTCGGTGCAGGGGATTTGGTCTGCGGTCATGAACACGGTCCGCACACAATCGCCGGCACCTGCCGGATTGGGCGTGCCATCGTCGTCCACACAATCGTAGGCGGCCACTTGGTAACTCTCCGCTTCCGCACTCGCATTGGAAGCCGGAATCAGCAGGTCAAACGTGTTGGGATCCGCCACGTCCGCCACAATCGCACCCCCGCCTGAATCGAGACACTTGTACACGATGTAACCGAGGGTTTCAGGCTCCGGCTCAAAGTCCCAGTAGACGTGCGCAAGTCCATTGTCGACGTCCACGTGGCTGACCTCCGGAGTCTCGCCCCCGGCCACGCCGATGACCAAATCCGCACGGTTGCTCTCGTGCATGTCCGTCCCGTTGGAGGCCAGCTGACGGATGCGGTAGATGAGCACTTGCGCGCACGGTCCGGGGTTGTCGGTGTAGGTGCCGCCCATGGGGGAATCCGGTTGCGTGTCGACCAATTCCCAGTCTTGGGTGAGTTCGCTGAGTCGTTCGATCTGGAAATCTCCGCCCGCGGCCTCGCCGGACAACGCATACGGGCTGTTCCACTCCAAATCGACCGTCCCCGGCGTCGCCCCCTCGTCAATGCTCACGTGAATCGAGCACAAAAACGGCGAGGAGTCTGACACGGACTGCAATCCATTGTCCACGGTGATTTGCACCCCGATGAAGCAGTGCGCCAATTGGTTGGCGTCGTACAAGAACGACGGCATCACCCAACCCGTGGGAAGCACGAGGTTGCCATTGACAATCTCCGAGGAAATGATGTGCCACTGGGTGCCGAGGGGATTTTGGTCCAAGTCAAAGACCTTGATTTCGTTCTGCACGAATTCTTCGGTGCCCTGTTGCACAAAAACGTCCCAGTACAAGGTGGCGTTGCCCGCGTTGTTCACGTTGTCCACGTGCGTGAGGTTGGGCGGCGATTGCGCCAAGCCGCTTACGGAGCCCAACGCAAGAGCGCACAGGGTCACAAGGGACAGGAGAAAATGACGGGGTGAGGCTTGGGGTGTCATGGTCTTTGCGGGCGCTTCGGCATCAACACAACGCGCGAAGTCACTCAAAAGTACAGACCTGTTTCACAGCGAGGGGGTTGCCCGACGTGGATTGCTCACACCCAAGTGTGAGTGGCGGAGGAGCGATGCTGGGACAGGATGACGCGCGGCGCACGCCACAGAACGTGGTATGCCTCAGGCTTTGGCGTCTTGGTCCTTGTACCGCTCTGAGCCACCGTACCCGTAGCCATAGCCGTATTCTGCGCCGTAGGTGGCGTAGCCGTACTTGGTGGCGTAGCGGTTGTAGTAGTAGGCCCAGCGCTTGGTCCGCACGCCATTGAGCACAAAGGAAGCGTGCTTCAGGCCGTTCTGCTCCAGCAAGTCTTCGAGGTGTTGGACGCCGCGGCGCGAGGATTTTTCCACATTGGTGACGAGCAGCGCCGTGTCGACGTGCTCCATCAGCACGAGCGCATCGCTGATCAACAGGATGGGCGGCGTGTCCAAAATCACATAGTCGTAGTTCGCTTTGAGTTCGGCAATCGTGCCCTTCATGCGGTCGCTCAAAATGAGGTCCGATGCGTTGGGCGGCACAGGACCTGCGGTCAGCACATCCATGGAAGGGTAGGCGCCCGGCTTCATGATCTCCTTCAGAGACGCCTTGCCAATCATCAAGCTCGACGCGCCGCGCTCATTCGCCAGGCCCATGTAGGTGTGCATCCGAGGCTTGTGCATGTCAAAGTCCACCAGTGCGACCTTCTTTCCAGCCTTGGCGAGGATGCTCGCGAGGTTGGCCGACACAAAACTCTTGCCTTCTTGCGGATGCAGCGACGACACAAGGATGACGTTGGCACCTTCTTTCGCAAGCAAATACTGCAGGTTGGTTCGGAGCGCACGGAACGACTCGGTCACTGCACTGCGGCTGTCTGCGCGGCACGCGATGGGGTCGTCGCCCATTTCCTTGTAAAAGGGAATGCCTGCAATGACAGGCGCCTCCACCGACTCGCGCAATTCAGACGTCGACTCGATGCGCTCGAAGAAGACCATGCGCGCCACCGCGAGGGCAAGGGCGATCAGGAATCCCACAGCCGTGTAGGTCAAGATGGTGCGGCGCTTGTCTGGGCCGACCTTGCCGCCGTATCGGGCGCGCTCAATGAGTTGCGCCTCAGGCGTGATGCTGGCGCGGGCGATGATGGTGGCCGCCTTGCGCTCGAGCAGGTACACCGCAAGTTTTTCGTTGACGCCGAGCTTGCGCTCCATGGCGAGGATGTCGCGTTGGGTTTTGGGGAGGCCCGACAAACGCGACTCGAGCTCTCGGATGCTGGACTGCAAATCGATGCGACGACGCTCCACCGTGCCCATCTTGTCGGAGAGGTAGCTGACCACGTTGCCGCGCACGTGCTGGGCGCTTGAATCGAGGCGGCGCACTTGATACGACCCTGGCTTCACATCCAGCAACAGTGCTGTGCGCTTGGCTTCGAATTCCATCAAGTCCCCGATTTGGTCGGCCATCCAAGGGTCGTCAAGCATGAAGTACGAGGAGGGGGGGAGCTCCGCGCTTCCGTCGGGCGACGAGAGGAAGACGCCCAGGTCGTTGAGCGACTCTGCTTGCACATCCATTTCCCGAAGTTGACGTTCCAAGTCGACGAGCGTGTTGAAGAACTCGTTTTGTTCGCGGGTGAGGTCGAGGACCTCGTTTTGGGCTCGGTAGTAATCGACCTGCCGCTCCAAGGTGTCGGTCAGCGCGTTGATCTCCTGCAGCTGCTCGTTGATGAACTTCTCGGTCTGCACGTTGGTGGCCAAACGCGCTTCCGCCGTGTAATCGATGTAGGTCGCCGCCAGCGTATCCAAGAACCGCTTCGCCCGGTCCGGGAGGACGTCGCTGCAGGTCATCGTGATGACGCTCGTGCGCTCCACGTTGGTCGTTTGAAGGGCCCCACGGTACTGGCCAATCCGCATGGCCCGGGTCTTCACCCGAATTCGGAAGTGCTGTTTGGCCGCTGCTTCGAGACGGGCCGCGTCGCGGGCGACCTCCTCGTCGAGCCGCACAACCAGATCGATGCCGCCCTCGGTCACGCGCTCCCCAAACCGCGCCTCCAGCTCTGTTTGGTCGTCCTCGCTGTCGGTGGCGTTCAACACGATCCGGCACCTCTGCGCGTCCAGCACGAAGAGGTCCATGGCGCGTCCCGCCATGCTCGGCGCAAACCCCTCCGCGTTGGCCTCGACCGAGATGGCGCTGAACCCCTGCACGGGCATCTCTTTGATGCGACCGACAAGATGGTAATCCACGTGGTCGGCGATTTTGTCGATGGCGCGGCCCACCAGGTCGTAGGAACGCAGGACGCGAAGTTGGTTTTGGACTTCGTCGTTGTAATAGCCGAAGTTGCGGGAGACACCGCGCGAAGGCAGCATGGACTCAATGCTCGAGGAGCTCTCCTGATTGACCAGGATTTCCGCCGTCGCCTTGTGCACGTCCACCATTTGGTGTGTCACCAGCCGCCCGCCAGCGTAGCCCACAATGGCCAACCCCACGAGCAACCACCAGTTCTTGCCCACCAGCTTGACGTACGGCCTCAAATCTTCGAAGCTGACGAGAGGTGTCTGCGAATTCTTTGCCATCTTGCAGCGCAAAGCTAGCCGAATATGAAAAAGCTCCGTCTTCTTGGGTTGTTCTTTGGTCTTGCGCTCGTTGGCCGAAACTTGGGGTGGTCGCAATGCGATACTTCTGGAGACGTTTTATGCTGCGACCCGGATGGTGGAGGCTTCGATGCTCAACTTTGTATTGGAGCAGGAGCCGAAATTTATTCTTCAGGTGATTTTGTATCCGACATCGACTGCACTGAGGGGATTACGGACACCACCTGCATCCCCATCGACGGAGGATTGAGCTTGCTCGCCCTCGCTGGAGGTGGACTCGCGACTGCGGCCATGCGCCGCCGCCGAGAAGAGGAGGAGGCCGCCGCGCAAGGCGCAGCCTGACCTAAAGAACCGCGTCTCGCGCCGAAAAACCCTGAACCCTGCGCGCCGCCATGCCCACGCCGCAGAACCCTGAACGCGAGCCGAGCTCGCGACCCGTGAAAGAGTCGCACACCTCGCTGACCGCGCGGATGAACACGCTGCGCGACCTGCGGAAGTCCCCGACGTTTCGGTTTTTTGGACTGGCCTTCCTGGCGTACATGGTGTGGAGTGTGGCGTACGAGCAGGTGCTCAAGCCGCAGACCACGCTGGACGAGGTGGTCATCGAGCACATGGTGAGTTCGACCGAGGTCGCGTTTGAGGCGATCGGGTGGCCCGTGGGGACGTACCCGCAGCCGGCGTCGCACCGCGATCGGGTGGGGGTGGCCGGTCACGCCGGAGTCCAAATCGGCGCGCCCTGCGACGGCGTCGCGCTCTTCGCCTTATTCGCCATATTCATCCTGGCCTTTCCCGGTCCGATTCTGCGCAAGGCCTGGTTCATCCCTGCTGGCATCGCCCTGCTGCACCTCGCCAACGTCGTCCGCGTCATCGTCCTGGCTCGAATCCAAGCGACGTCCCCCGAGTGGCTGGAATTCAACCACGACTACACGTTCACGGTCCTCATTTACGGCCTCGTCTTCGCGCTGTGGTACCTCTGGACCGCGATGGGACGGAAAACCCTGCAAGCCACGAAGGCATGACTTCCAACCGTTCCAAGCCTCTTCTGAACTGGCGCCGTCCGTGGTGGCTGGTGGTGTTGGGGGTGATGCTGGGGTTTGGGCTGTTGCAGGAGCAGTCGAAGATCAAGGTGAACCATTACCTGCGCGTCGGTGATGCGCAACAGTTCTGGGACGACGATGCGCCCACCCGAACGACGTGGTGGGACGCCCACGCGCCGGTCGGCCGCCACAATTTTTACGTCAGCCGCGCCACCTGGCCGCTCTTCCACAGCCTGAACCGCTCCCAACTCGTGGCGTTCAAATGGGGCCTGTCCGCAGCCGTTCTGCTCATTTTCTTCGTGCTCGACGTGTTGTTCTTGCGTGCGACAGGCGTTCCCGAACGCGTGCCGTGGCTCGTCCTGATTTACGTCACGGCGGGCATCCCGATGGTGGGCCTTGGGTTTTCGAGCCCCGGAGAGCCGTGGTACGCCCTCGCCCGCGACATGCTCGGCTTCCTGCAATCGCCGCTCCCCTCCGTGATGGTGGTGCTTGTGCCGTGGTTTTTGGCCCGAATGAATGCCACCGACCATGTTGCTTGATGCCGTCGGCGCTTTCACGACCTTTGTCCCATGGCCGACCTCACCTCTTCTGCATTGCAACAACGTCTTGACGGTTTGACCCTGCCCGACGGGGCGAGGGTGTGGATGTACACGGCCAACCGTGTGCTGACGGACGCGGAATGCAAATCGGTGCAGACAGCCCTGTCGGCGTTCCGAGCGTCGTGGGCGGCCCACGGCTCCCCCTTGCGGTCTGAATCCGCCATCCTTCTGAACCAAGTGGTGGTGCTTGCCGTCGACGAAGAACCCCAAATCGCCACAGGTTGCAGCATCGATGCTTCGGTGGCTGCGTTGCGCTCCCTGAATGAGGCTGCGCCGACCTTGGCGGACCTCGATGTGCTCGACCGAAGCTGGGTGGTGTACAAGGAAGAGAAGGATGCGCTGGAGTGGAAGCGTGCGAGGCTCCATGACTTTTGGGCCATGCGCAAAGCGGGCACGTTGACCGACGACGCCCAAATCCTCGATTCCACCCTCACCAACCTCGGTTCGGTGCGCCAAGAAGGGGTCAAGCGGTTGGCCGATTCTTGGCACGCCCACATGTGGTGATCACGCCCAAACAATTTCCCCTTCGATGTGTTCAATGCCACACGACTGAAGGTCAGTGAGTTGCGTCCTTATTTTGCGACGAAAACACTATAAAATACGACAAACACCCATTTGGTGCCGTCAAGTTTTCATTAACGAACGTTGTTTTTTTCCGAAGACTCGGCTACATTAGTCGCGCTGACGAGTCTCGTCTTCCCTCAAAAGAAGTGTTGATTCCAAGGCAACTTCGCTCAAATTGGGCCGTCCTCACCTAGGATGGGCGCCGAATGGAGGCGACTGACGACCGAAAATAAATTGTTTGTATAAACCAAAACCTGTTCTAATGTTCAACATGTACACGAAGGTGGCAACGGCTCTCGGAGCTTTTGCTCTTCTCTTTTCTACTGGTGCGTGGGGTCAATGTGCGGACGGCGAAATCGCAGTGGACTTCACTTTGTCTGCTGGTGATTGGCCCGGCGAAATCACTTGGCAACTCAACGACTCCACTGGCGCTAACTTGTTCTCTGGAGGCGCTCCAGACGCAGCACAATGGTGCTTGACTCCCGGTGACTACACGTTCATCGGTTCTGACTCTTACGGCGATGGATGGAACGGCGCTGTCGCCACGTTCGAAGCCAATGGCGTTTCTCTCGGCTCTTTGGCCGTGGAGGGTGCTTCTGGCTCAATTGTCATCTCTGTTTCTGCGGACATTCCTGGTTGCACCGACGCTGCGGCTTCGAACTACAACCCAGAAGCCACAGTGGACGACGGCTCTTGCTGCCTCGCCAACATTGTGACCATTGAGTTGAACGACTCGTTCGGTGACGGATGGTCATTCGGCAGCGGTGGTCAGTGGGGTGGTTTCATCCTGAACGGAGACTCTACTGAATTCGCTTCAGGTGCTTCGTTGTCTTTCGACCTCTGTGTGGACGAAGGCTGCTACACTGCTCAAATCTCTATGGGTGCGTACGGAGCCGAAGCCTCTTGGTCCGCGTTCCAGAACGGACAGCTCATCAACAGCGGTTCAGGTGCAGGTGGTGCCGGCACCACGTTTGATGCCGACTTCTTCTTCTATTCTGGAAGCGGCGACTGTGCGGTGTTCGGTTGCAACGACGTCAACGCGTGCAACTACACGGAAGGTGTGAACTTGAACGACGGCTCTTGCGAGTACTTGTCTTGCGCAGGTTGCATCGACCCAACGGCATGCAACTACGACGACACGGCCACGCTCGACAACGGTACGTGTGACTACTCTTGCGTGGGATGTCTCGATCCAAACGCGTTGAACTACTGTGCAGACTGCACCATCGACGATCCTGAGTCTTGCATTTCTTGCCCAGGCATCCAGTATGAGTTCACGATCTTCGACTCTTTCGGTGACGGCATTTGCTGCGCTTACGGCGAAGGTTCTTACTCCGTGTCTTTGGACGGCGAAGTGGTGCTCTCTGGCGGTGACTTCGATTCAAGCGAGTCTGGCTCTTTCTGCGCGGAAGACTCTACTGCATGTGTCATCGTGAACCTCGTTCCCGACAACTACCCCACTGAAACAACTTGGCAATTGGCCAACGCTGTGACAGGGGAGATCATCCTCTCTGGTGACGGCACAGCCGGTACTTTCGGAACGGCTGACTGTGTTCCTGGTTGCAACGATGCAGGTGCATGCAACTACGACGCAACTTCCGATATCAACGACGGTTCTTGTGACTACTCTTGCTTGGGTTGCACGGACAGCGCTGCTGCCAACTACAACCCTGAAGCCACAGTTGACAACGGCGACTGTGTGTACTGCGATCCTGGAACGTTCATCTTGAACGTGGACATGGCTGACAGCTTCGGCGACGGCTGGGGTGGTGTCGAGTACTACCTCTACGACCTCAACTCTGGTGCCCTCGTGGACAGCGGTTCAATTGAAACAGCCTTCATCGGTGACGGTCTTTCAACTGGTTTGGACTTGATTTGCTTGGCTCCAGGCTGCTACAACTTCCAAACCATTGGAGGTGGCTTCGACGCAGGTGAAGCGAGCGTGACGTTGGACGACCAGTTCGGCACGGTGTACGGAACTGTTTCCGGCACGGGTGTGAACTACGGCATTGACTTCACGTTGACTGGCCTTTGCTCAATCGAAGGTTGCACGGACGCGTCGGCAAACAACTACAACCCATCTGCATCTACAGATGACGGATCTTGCCAGACTCCTCCTGCCAACGACGACGTTGCGAATGCTGAGGCCTTGGCTTGCGACTTGAGCGCAACAGGAACCCTGCAGTACGCCAACGACAACGAAGGTTTGGAAGGTCTTGAATTCGGAAACGATGTCCTCGGCAACGCAGGTGTGTGGTACGTCATCAACTCTGATGCGGATCAGCAAATCACGTTGAGCACGTGCGACACGCCGACCAACGATGGTACGACGGATTACGCAACAGCAACGGACATTGCCATCTTCACACAGGACATGGACGGCAACTTGACTTGCATCGCGACCAACAACGACGGTTGTGACCTCGGTTTCCACAGCTCCATCACTTGGACTGCGGGTACGGCTCAGGACTACTACGCTCGCGTTGAGGGTGGCGGTGGCAGCGAGTTTGTCATCAGCGCATCTTGCAACCCTGACCAAGCCACTTCACCTGCCAACGACGATTGCACGGGTGCAGTTGAGCAGGCGACAGGAGTGACCTTCACCGGCAACTTGTGCGGTGCGAACGCGGAAGAAATCAGCATCTTCACTGCTGGAACTGCTACGGCTTACGGTGTGTACTTCACATTCAACAGCTCGAACTACGACACGTTCTTGTTCAATGCCACAAACATCAGCAACGACGTGCTCGGATTCATGATGCTCGATGGCAACACGTGTGACGACTTGTCTGACTTCGTTGGCTGTCAGTTCACAGGCACTTGCGCGGGTTCAGTTGAATCCTTCCTGTCCCTCGAGCCCAACACCGACTACTACTTCTTGATCTACACCACAGACCAAGACGCTTGCGGTGACTTCGAGTTCACAACCTCAGGCATTTTGCTCGGTTGCACGGACGTTGCGGCGAACAACTACAACCCCGAAGCCACACAGGACGATGGTTCTTGTGACTTCGCCGGTGTGACACCAGCGAACGATGCTTGTGCTGACGCCATCGAATTGGCGTGCAACACCATCACAACAGGTTCTACAGGTGGTGCCACCAACGTGGGTGCTCCTTTGAACGTTGCAGGTTGTGAGGCTGCTCCTGGCACGGGTGTTTGGTACACCTTCGTGGGTGACGGCTCTTACCACACGTTGAGCACTTGCGGCTCTGCGATCGACACGAAGATCAACATCTACTCAGCCGACACGGCATGCGGTGGAGGCAGCATTACTGCACCCCCTGCTGATGCTTGCGGTGAAGGTCTCGTGACCACGAACTACTCTGTGGGTGGTGGCACTTGGGATTCAGAGATCACTTGGTCTTTGGCCGACACGGCTGGTGTGGAAGTGGCCGGAGGTGCTGCGCCAGTTTCAGGCAGCCTCTGCTTGCCAGCAGGTGACTACGTCTTGACCATGAACGACTCTTACGGCGATGGCTGGAACGGTGCAAGCGCAGCGTTCACCAACGGTTTGGGAGACGTGATGGGTGTGGCCGGTCTCGAGACTGGAAACACAGGCACGGCAACCATCACTGTGGCGCCTTACAGCTTGGAGCCCATCTTCATTGCGGGTGACTTCACTTGTGTGGCCAGCGCGACGTCTTCTGACGGCAACGGCATCTGCACGTTGTTCGATGCGGACGATGTGAACTTTGAGTTCATCTCTGAGCCTGGTTTGCTCTACTACGTTTACGTGGGAGCTCAGGATACTGACGGCAACCCTGCCACAGACGACAACGGTACCTTCGACATCGACTTCACTTGCAACCCTGTGATTGAAGGATGTCAGGATCCAGCTGCTTGCAACTACAACCCAGACGCCAACGTCGACAGCGGCGATTGCGACATTTGGAGCTGCGTGTGCCCAGACTCTACTGGCACGGCAATTCAGTTCTACATGTTTGACTCGTTCGGTGATGGTTGGAACAGCGCTACTTACGCGGTATCTGACCTCGACGGCAACGTGGTGGCTTCTGGTGACCTCGACGGTGCTGCGTTCTCTGTGGACGCGGACAACTTCACTGGCCCAGAATTTGGTTACGACCTCTTCTGCTTGGCGAACGGTTGCTACACCATCGTGGTTGAAGGTGGTTTCTACCCCAACGAAGTTTCTTGGGAAGTCCGCCTCGAAGACGGCAGCGTCTTGGCTTCTGACGGTCCAACGGACGGTGTGACCATTTCCATTGGTGGCGCTGTGTGTGGCTGTACAGACACGGGTGCATGCAACTACGACGAAACAGCCACGGACGACGACGGCTCTTGTGAGTTTGAGTCTTGCGCAGGCTGCACGGACACCACGGCTTGCAACTACGACGCTGATGCGTTGGTTGAGGACGGCTCTTGCTGCTTCGACAACTGCGTGACTGTGAACATGAGCGACAGCTTCGGTGACGGTTGGAACGGCGCTGTGTACACGTTGACCGATGTCAACGGCACAGAGCTTGGTACTGGCACCATCGACGCGGGTAGCGCAGCGACCGACTCTTACTGCTTGTCAGACGGTTGTTACATCATCACAGTGACTGAAGGAACCTTCCCAGGTGAGATCAGCTGGAACATCGTGGGTGCCTTCGGTGGCATCGTTGCCGGTGGTGCTGGTGAGTCTGTGACCTTCAACGTTGGTTCTGGTGACCAGTGCGTTGTGGATTGCGACATCGCTTGCGCGTGCAACTACAACCCCGCGACCAACATCTCTGATGTGTCGTTGTGTGTCTTCGACGGCTGCTCTGGTTGCACTTACCCAGATGCTGAGAACTACGACGAGACTGCGGTTTCTGACGACGGTTCTTGCAGCTTCGACATCGCCAACCCATGTCCAGCGGACTTGAACGGCGACGGCTCAGTCTCTACGGCTGACTTGCTCGAATTCTTGACAGCATTCGGTCAGATTTGCTAATCTGAGTGACTTGAAATAAGAAAGGCCCGGCGCAAGCCGGGCCTTTTTGTTTCTTTGAAATCATGAATTCGATATTGATTACAGGGGCAGGAAGCGGCATTGGTGCGGCCACCGCGAGAACATTGGCGCAGCGCAAGGGCATTCGTGTGATGTTGATGGGACGTCGAGAGGCGCCGTTGCGTGAAGTGCTGTCGTCCTTGCCCGAGGGCGGTTCCCATATGATGGTGTCCATGGATGTTTCAGATGCTGAGTCGTTGCAGACTTGGTTGTCAGGACCGGAGGCGGCGCTGGACCGGCATCCGCTTGTGGGCGTGTTTGCCAATGCCGGCGTGGGAGGTCCCAACGCATTTGGGGAGGGCGACCGATGGGACGAAATCATTCGCATCAACCTGACGGGGACGTACAACACCTTGATGTGTTGCAAGCCACATTTGGATCTGTCACCTGGTGTGAAGCATGCTGTGGTCACCAGCAGCGTGTTGGCGCGATTCGGGGTTCCTGGCCAATCGGCTTATGTCACAAGCAAGACAGGCCTGTTGGGTCTGGTAAGGTCTCTCGCTGTGGAATGGTCTCCACAAGGGGTGATGGTCAATGCGATTTGTCCTGGATGGGTGGACACGGAGATGGCCCAAGACAGCATCCAGGCCATGGCCGATGCGCAGGGCATTTCGTATGAGGCGTCCAAAGCGCAGCAGGAGGCCATCTTGCCAGCCGGACGCATCAGCACGCCAGAAGAGATGGCGCAATGGGTGAATTTCCTGTTTTCAGGACTTGGGGATGGCGAAAAGGAAGCCCGGGTGGAGACGTTGACAGGCCAAGCCTTGGATGTCAACAGCGGCTCTTGGATGGGATGAACCGCACCGGGGTGGAGACTACCTTTGCCCCATGAGACACAACTTGAGCGATGTCGGGGCGTTGATCAGGGATCGACGCTCTTTTGCACCTGAGCAATTTTCGTCACGCAGGGTGCACCGAGACGTGGTCGAAGAGGTGTTGCGTGCCGGAACGTGGGCTGCCACGCATGGCATGACCCAACCGTGGCGGTTTTCCGTGTTCCAAGGCGAAGGGCTGGCGGTCATTCGCGAGGGGCTGCCCATGTGGTACGCCACGCATGTCGGGGAGGACCATGTGGTGGAGAAGAAGCTGGAGAAGCTTCGACACCGGTTGGATGCGTGCAATTGCGTCATCGGCATTGGGATGGTTCCCGATGTGAATGGACGGATCTCGACGCAAGATGAAGAGTGGGCCGTGGCCGCCGCCGTGCAGAACATGCATTTGATGTGCACGGCATACGGTCTTGGTGCCAAGTGGACCACGCCCAAATTCATGACCCTTCCGAAGGTCAAAGAGGCCTTGGGATTGCCCGAGGACGGCAAGGTCATGGGATTGATGTACGTCGGATATCCCAATCGAGCGTGGCCTAAGTCTCATCGTTGGCCGCTGGAGTTTGTGACGCGGTGGCACGACGGCACGGAGGAGCCACGTCCTCACGAACAAAAGCCCACAGTGTGACGCATGCGCTGGGTCAATCACTATACACACCCTGGGGACACCCGCTATCACGTGTTTGTGTTTCGTGAGGCTCACTACGTCAGCCGGTTTGAATCGCGTTGTCAAGAAGAGGGGATTCCTTACGAGAAGCACGAGGAAGGGGAGGAGGTGATGTTTGGCATTGCCAAGACCTATTTCTCGCAAGCATTGAGGGCGAATCATCTCGTGTATGCTGAATTCAGGTCGCATTTCATCCCAAGCCGGAGTTGGCGTTGGGGCTTGTTGGTGTTTACTGCGGCGGTGTTGGGCTTGGCCTTGATGGGCTGGTTGACATCGACCACGGCACACGGCCAAGTCGAGGCGGGATTGCCCTGGGAGCTGGATGTGGTGGCTCGCGCCCACGTGCCTTCCGATGCGTTGGGCATGCAACCGACGTTTGTGGAGGATCGCGGCATTGACGCGACCTGGACGCCAAAATTTGGGACAGAATTTGGGCTTCGCATTCATCGACGGCTGAAGGAGGGATGGACCTTGGGAGGCGGCGTCGAGTGGATTCGGCGGGAGCATGGTCTCGTGGTGGGTTACACCAACGACACGTTGGGCATCGCCACGGTCGACACGTTGCCGCAGATGCGAAGTTTGGCATACCGGCTTCCTTTGCTCGCGGGCATTCGCGTGCCCTTGGGTTACAACGATTTGGAGATTCAAGCGAGCGGTGGGCTCGGGGTGGAGTGGAAGACCAGCGAGACGGTGATCAGCCAGCTCGTGCAGGGACCGGGCGTGGAGCGCGTGGTGCAGGCGTATCAAGGCCGAACGCGTTTCATCACCGTTCCTGTGATGGCGGAAGTGGGGATTCAGAGGAGGGCCAAGGACGGCCAACCTGGATGGTACGTGGGGTGGTTTTGGTCGAGTCCCCTTGGACGGGACGCGTGGGCAGAGAACACGTGGGTCTCGAATTCCGTCTCCGGACTGGCGAGAAACTACCTGAACTTGGTGGTGACCGGACTGGATGTGCGTCTGGTGCTCCCCGAGTGAAGACCACAAAAAAGCCCGCCAGAGCGGGCTTTTTTCTTGGAGGACTGGACCCTTCGTTACGCAGCGTCTGCCACGAGGTTGAATCCAACCGTGAAGTTGTCGTGGATGAGGTTGTCTCCCAAGTTGTCGAAGAAGGAGCCGGAGCCGTACTTGACGTCAAATTGAGCACGGTCCAAGACGACGGACCCTTCGATGGAGAGCTTGCCTTGGTTGTCCATCACTTTGGCTTCGAAGGTGATGCTCTTGGTGATGCCGCGAATGGTGAAGTCGCCTGTCACGCTGTGGGTGGCTTCGCCCTTGGTTTCGGTCAAGGCTTCGATGTTGCGCAGGGTGAAAGAGCTGGTCTTGTGCTCAGAAATGTTGAAAAAGTCGTCGCTGTTGAGGTGGCCGACCAATTTGTCTCCCCACTCGCCTTCGAGATCCGTACAGCGGATGGTTTCCATGTTGGCAATCACGTTTGCTGCCGTCAGCTGGCCATCGGTCATGGAGAGGTAGCCATTGGTGACGTCCACGGTTCCCATGTGCTCCCCGGTGACTTTGGTGGCGTGCCATGTGATGGTGGATGCAGAAGCGTCCACGCGGTAGCGGGTGGTGCCTTCGTCGTTGTGCGCAGATGCGCCGAGGGTGAAGGCCAAAGAGGCCACGAGGGTCAAAAACGTTTTCATGGTTGAATTGAAGTTGTTGGTTTGATTTTAGGATTGTGTTTCGTTCCAGGCATCGAGCGTGTCAATGGCCTTGTTGGCGTCTGTGTGCGACCAAACGTCTTGGAGCAATGACATTTCTGCATCCATGATGTTCGCGAGTTCGTCGGTGAATTGCGCGCCCATCGTCGTCAAGAGGATGTCCACGCGACGTCGATCTTCTGGACATGCATTACGTTGCACCAGGTTCTTATCCACCAGTTTGTCAATGAGGCGAGAGGTGTTGCTGTTGCGGTCGATCATGCGTCCACTGATGTCGCGAAGTGCGATGGGGTTGCCTTTTTGGCCACGCAGGATGCGCAGGATGTTGAATTGCTCGGGGGTGATGCCGTGCGGTTTCAACAATGTGCGATGCCTGTTGAGCATTTGACTTGCTGTGTAGAGGACCGTGAGCGCCAGCTGCTGTTGGGGCGAGGCGAAGGAGGTCATTTGGAGCGCTTGGGGCGTCTTCATGGGACAAATGTACACACAATTGTTGTATGTACAATTAAATGGTGTGAACACAAAAAATGCACCCGCAGGTGCATTCTTGTGGCAGGGCAGTTGTGGTTACGAGGACAGGGCCTTGCGGACGAGTTCAGAGATGACTTTGCCGTCGGCCTGGCCGGCCATGGCGGCAGTCGCGAGGCCCATCACCTTTCCCATGTCCGCCATGGAGGACGCTCCCGTAGATGCGATGATCTCGCTCACCTTGGCTTCGATTTCAGCCTCGGTGAGTGCGGCGGGAAGGAATTCCTGTATGACCGCAGCTTGTGCACGCTCCTCGGCGGCAAGGTCTTCGCGTCCTTGGTCTGTGTAGAGCACGGCCGTCTCGTTTCGTTGCTTCAAGAGCTTGCTCAAAATGGCCAAAGTGGTGGCGTCGTCGACCGTGTCACCGGCGCCCTCTTTCGTGGCTTCGAGCATGATTTTGCTCTTGATGTCGCGCAAGGCAGAAAGACGTTCTCTGTCCTTGGCGCGCATGGCATCCTTGATGCCCGCGGAAATGGTGTCAGCGAGGTTGGCCATCAGTCGACGTTGTCGTGGAGAAACGGATTGTCGTTGCGCAATTCCACGCGGCGGTTGCCCTCCTCGTCAAATTCCTCGGAGAGGTGCATGCGACTGACCTGAGAATCTGCACTCTGTGGGGTGTCGTCGATGGAGATGTTGCGACGCTTGTAGGCGGGCTCATTTTCGAGGTCTGCGATGCGACCTGGGAGGTTGAGCTTGCTCTTGAATTCCGCGAGGCTGCGCGTGATTTGACGCTGACGTTCTGCAAAGGCCTCTCGAGAGGGCTGAACAGAGGGGGTGGGTGCCTGGGGCGTCTCCGCTGTGGGTTCTTCCGAAACGGTGAACTGGGGTGTCTCAGGCTCTGCAGGGACGTCGGTGTTGGTCACCTCGGGGGTCAAGTCCTGAGGCTCCGGCACGTCGTCAAGGTTGTAGATGATGAATTCCTCGTTGGTGGAGACATCAGCTTCCTTTGGCGTTTCTGGTGCTTCGTGATGGAGTTCAGGTGCGGCGGTTTCGCGGACTTCCTCGTGATTCAAGGTGTCTTGTGGGAGGTCGGCTTGGGCTTCTGCGGACGGAATGTCGGCGCCCGTGTTCGCCTCAGGCGTGGGGAAGAGTTCGCGCTGTGGCACGTTCAAGTCCCACTTGTTCCGGTCCACGTCTGTGACAGGCGCGTCCTCGGGCTTGAGGAAAGGCTCCGCTTCCGCTTCAGGAGCGGTGGTGGCTTCCTGTGCAGAGGTCTCGGCGACTTGGTCGTCGAGCCACACCTTCTTGGGGCCAGCAGCTTGTGCTGGGGCATCGAGCGTGGCGGCGTCAAAGCCCGTGGCAATGACGGTGACGCAGAGGTCCTCACCCAAGTTGGGGTCGGTGCCGTATCCCCAAATGACTTCGGCGGTTTGGCCGGCAGCCTCCTGGATGTGGTCGGTGATTTCCATGATCTCGTCCATGAGAATCTCCTCCGTTCCAAACGTGATGTTGAGCAACACGAAGTTGGCGCCCGTGATGTCGCTGTCGTTCAAGAGCGGGCTCTCAAGCGCGTCGCTGACGGCTTTCTGTGCACGTCCTTGTCCAGAGGCGCTTCCCGATCCCATGATGGCGCGTCCGCTGTCGCGCATGACGGTGTTGACGTCGTTCATGTCCACGTTGATTTCCCCGGTCAACGTGATGACTTCCGCGATGCCTTTGGCTGCGGTGCAGAGGATTTGGTCTGCATTGGCGAAGGCGCTGCGGATGGTTTGGTTGCCAAACAATTCACGCAACTTGTCGTTGCGGATGATGAGCAGGGTGTCCACCGCGGCACGCATGGCTTCGAGGCCTTCTGATGCTTGCTGGTTGCGGCGGCGGCCCTCAAACATGAAGGGCACCGTGACGATGCCGACGGTGAGGATGCCGCGCTCCTTGCACGCTTGGGCGATGACGGGTGCTGCGCCCGTTCCCGTGCCGCCTCCCATGCCGGCGGTGACAAACACCATGCTGGTGTCTGAACCCAAGAGGCCTGTGACTTCGTCGAGGCTTTCAATGGCGGCATTCTTGCCAACTTCGGGCAAGGAGCCCGCTCCTTGACCTCCCGTGAGGGTCGCGCCGAGTTGAACTTTACGAGGAACAGGGCTGATGTCGAGGGCTTGGGCATCGGTGTTGCAGACAATGAAGTCGACACCGGTGATGCCTTGCTCAAACATTGTGTTGACGGCATTCGAGCCGCCACCACCGACGCCAATCACTTTGATGGGCGAGTTGGAAGACTGGGGAATGTTGAATTGCATGGGGAGAGTGTTTGCGGATGGAAGGGGAATCAGGCGAGGTCTTCGGTTTCGAACCAATTCTTGACGCTCTGCATGAACTTTTGGATGCCGATGTTGGGCAAGGCCAAACGGTCGTTCTCAGCTGCAGGCGCGTCGATGGCCTTGGTGCGAATGCGGTCGTATCCTTTGATGACCAGTCCCACGCCTGTGGAGTAGGAGGGGATGCTGGTGTCGTCTGGCGCTTTGGCGATGTGCTCGCCTGGGAAGCCGAGGCGGCAATCGAGGCCCGTCACGAATTGGAACAACTGGGTGACGTGCTTGAGTTGAGAGCCGCCGCCTGTGAGCACAATGCCGCCGATGAGCTGGTCGCCGTAGCCGGAGCTGCGGATTTCGTAGTGCACGTGCTCAATGATTTCGGTCATGCGCGCTTCGATGATTTGGGCGAGTGTCTTCAGGGCGATTTCCTTGGGCTTGCGTCCAGTGAGGCCAGGGATGCAGACGATCTCGTTGGACTTGGTCTCCTGCGACAAGGCGGAGCCAAATTTCTTTTTCAATTGCTCCGCCTGGCGCTTCATGATTTGGCAGCCTTGGCGGATGTCGTCGCTGATGACGTTGCCGCCGAAGGGAATGACCGCGGTGTGGCGGATGATGCCGTCTTGGAAGATGGCGATGTCTGTCGTGCCGCCGCCGATGTCGACGAGGGCGACGCCCGCTTCCTTTTCTTCCTCGGAGAGGACGGAAGCGGCGGAGGCCAGGGGCTCGAGGATGAGCTGGTCGACTTCAAGGCCAGCCTTGCGGATGCACTTGTAGATGTTTTGGGCGGCGGCCATCTGGCCCGTGATGATGTGGAAGTTCGCCTCGAGGCGCACACCGCTCATGCCGATGGGGTCCTTGATGCCCTGTTCGTTGTCGACCGTGAACTCTTGGGGGATGACGTGGAGGATTTCTTCTCCAGGCTGCATCACGAGCTTGTGCATGTCCTCGATGAGGGCTTCAATGTCGTTTTGGCCAATCTCCGCTTCGAGGTTTTCCCGGGTGATGAGTCCGCGATGCTGCAAGCTCTTGATGTGCTGGCCGGCGATGCCGACGTTGACGAGGCGGATTTGGGCGCCGACCTTCTGCTCAGCCTCTTGAACCGCTTGCTTGATGGACGCCACGGTGCGATCGATGTTGGCGACCACGCCACGCGAGACACCCACCGACTCGCTGCGGCCGTAGCCGAGCAATTCGATTTTGCCAAACTCGTTTTTCTGCCCAATGAAGCAGGCAATCTTCGTGGTTCCGATGTCGAGGCCGACAACGATTTCCTCAGCG
>NYSX01000085.1 GCA_002683345.1 Flavobacteriales bacterium | reverse complement strand
TCTTGCGCGAGGTATTCCTTGGCATCGTCGGAGATGTGCAGCACGATGTCGGTGCCGGCGGTCTCTTTGTCAATGTCCTCAAGGGAGAAGTTGGGCGAGCCGTCGCAGCTCCACTTGACAGCCTGAGATCCTTCGCGTTGGCTCAGCGTGACAATGTCGACGCGGTCGGCCACCATGAAGGCGGAGTAAAAGCCCAAACCAAAGTGCCCGATGATGGCCTGCTTGGCGTCGGCGTCCTTGTACTTCTCCAGGAAGTCCGTGGCACCCGAGAAGGCGATTTGGTTGATGTACTTGTCGATCTCTTCCGCGGTCATGCCGATGCCATTGTCGCGGATGGTCATGGTGCCTGCGGCTTCGTCGAGCAGGACTTCCACTTGCGGGGTTTCGGTGATTTCTCCCACCTCGCCGAGCTGGGCGAGCATCTTGCGCTTTTGCGTGGCGTCCACCGCGTTGGAGACGAGCTCACGCAAAAAGATTTCCTGATCGCTGTACAGGAACTGCTTGATGATGGGGAAGATGTTGTCTGTGGTGACGTTGATGGTGCCTTGTTGTGCCATGGCGCTTCGTGGTCTTGGATTGGAATCAGTTCAAACAAAAAGGACGTCGCACCGAAATGCAACGTCCTTCCTCAGTCAATTCCTGTGCCATCCCTGAAAGTCGGGGCAAAGGCTGTCAGAATCGTCAGGCAGAGCCTCTGCCCATGTGACATCGTGTCAGGGTCAGTGCTGGATAACGATACGAATGGCGGACCCTTCCTTCACGCGAAGAGTGTATGCACCGGCGTCGAGTTCAGCCACGTCCAAGGTGGTTCGCCCAGGTTGGAGGCGCGCTGCACCTGCGATGCGTCCTTGGGCATCGATCCACAGGGCGTCGACAGGAGCTCCACCGTCCCATTGTACGTGCAACACGTCGTGGGCTGGGTTGGGGAACGCCGCCATGACTTCGAGGTTGGTCGGAGTCGACACGTTGGTGGGCTGGATGGGGTTAAAGACGTACCCCGTGCCTTCGCTCGGCCAGGTGTCGCCCCATCCTTCGGCCCCGCTGTAAAGCCAGCCGTAGATGTCGTCCGTGGATTGGAACTGAGGAGCGTCGGCAGCACCTTCCGCCACGAGAAGCGTACCTCCGTAAGAATATGGATCAAAGTTGCCGATCAGGCCCGATGTGTTGATGAAGTCGGCTGCAATCAACGCGAAATCGGTGATGGTGTTGGGGCCGTAGTGGTAGGTGATGGTTCCTGCCTCATGCAACCACACTTGGTAGGTGGCGCGCTGGCTTGCTGTAATCACAGAATCCATCGCATACACCTCGTCGTAGAACCCGACATTGTGGTACTCGACCTTGAAAATGCGGTTGGGCGCTACGCCCTCCAACGTATGACGAATTTCACTGACATCTTGGCCGGTAGAGTCTGCGGGTGCCACATCACAGATGTCAGAAAAGACAGGGGCAATCAAGTGGTTCGCATTTCCCGCGCCAAGAATCATCTCACCAAGGTTGGCTGTGCCAAGCAGAGTACATGTATCCCCCCAAACAACCATATTAAAGGGAATGGGAAGAATTTCCTCTGGATCGTCCCATCCAAATTCAAGGTTTAGCGACGAATACTCCTGGAGAGGAGCATACGGTTGAGAAATGAGTTCAGTGGTGTATGGGACGTTTTGTCCCCAAGCGAAGCCTGCCGACAAAGCACAGACCATTCCAAGATAAAGGTGTTTCATGCCTCAAAGATACGGGCCTTGCTCAACTTAGAAGTTGGGCGACAAGCCGTGCTTATTGTGGTAGCCTTGAATGTGCTCAATCACCTCTTGAGGCGAGTCAGCCAACCGGAAGAGGTCGTCATCGTTGTCTCCGATGGTCTTGTATTGGTCCAGCATGGTTTGCTTGAACCAATCGAGCAATCCAGCCCAAAACTTACTGTCGTACAACACGATGGGCTGCTTCGTGATTTTGTTGGTTTGCATGAGGGTCAGCGCCTCAAACAATTCGTCCATGGTGCCAAAGCCACCTGGCATGACCACAAAGGCTTGGCTGTACTTCACAAACATCACTTTCCGCACAAAGAAGTAGTCAAAATTCAAGCACGTATCTGGGTTGATGTACTCGTTGTGGCTTTGCTCAAAAGGGAGTTCAATGTTGAGTCCCACCGACACGCCATCGCGGTCCTGGGCGCCACGGTTTCCAGCCTCCATTACACCCGGTCCACCCCCTGTGATGACACCGTACCCGGCATCGACGAGGGCAGAGGCCACGGCGCGTGAGGCCTTGTAGGTATCGGTCTCGGGCCCCGTTCGCGCAGATCCGTAAATGCTCACGCAAGGACCGATGGCTTGAAGCGTTTCATAGCCTTCCACGAACTCGCTCATGATTTTGAAAATCGACCAGCTGTCGTTGCTCTTGATTTCAGACCAGGAGAGGTTGGGGTGCTTTTTGATGTTGTACTTCATACGCTCAATATAGGTCAAGTGCCGTGGTACCTTTGTCCCATGCCATTGCTCTGGAATCCCAAACAAGCGCCCGTCTTGAATGCCCTAGACGCACTGACGCGTGGTTGGTTTCCGAGAAAGGCGCAAGGCCACTGGATTTTTGGGCTGCCCAAATCGGGAACCACGGTGTTTGCCGCAGCCTTATCTGAGGTGACTTCATCTTCCGCCTTGTTGGATACGCCTTTGCTGTGGGGCACGGCCATCAAGCCCCTGAACGAATCAGAGATGAAGACCTTGGTTGTCGCGCACCCCGTCACGTTCGCCCCTACCTTGTGGAAGGAGCCCAACGCCACGTTTTATCCCGAGGCAGCCATGGCCGCGAGCCAAGCCAACCGCCACATTTTGCTGGTCCGTGGCCCGCTGCAGAACATCCGTTCTCACATGGACCGTCTCGGATTGAAGGGAGATGCCACTTCGGTTGACCTGGCTGCATTGCACCCCAATCACCGCCCTGCGTTTTTGGACCATGCGGACGACCCGCCCGCACTGACGCTCGCACGGAGGTGGCGAGACACCCACAACAAGGCGTGCTGGGACACGCCGGAAGTGCAAGTCCACACTTACGAATCCTTCATGGCCAACCCGGAAGCGGTGTTGCAAGCCTCAGCCCAGCACTTGGGACTGCCGGTCCTGAATCCACCCGTGCGGTCCCTTGCCAAGCAGCAACAACCATGCGGAGCCAATCGAAATGTGCGTCCCGAGGCGTTCTTTGGGGAGGCGATATGTCAGGAAATCGAAGCGCTCACGGCAGAGGCCTTCCAACGCATCACGTCAACCGGCGCGTGAGTCGGCCGGATTGAATGTCCTCGATCAGCGACCGCATGGTTTTAAGGCGCTGTTCCTTCCCAAACAGTTGCGCGGCCAAGTCGCGGTTGTGGATCCGTTCTTGGGCATTCAAGGGGGCGTAGAAATCGTCGTTCCATCCGTGGGCCGGGATGCAGTCAAAGACAAACCCGTGCGCGTTTAAGAAGGGGGTGATGTGGGCATCGGGTCGAACGACAATTCTCATCCCGTGCCACAAGGCCATCACCAACACGCCTGTGCCTTGGGTCCGGACGTTGTTCATGACCAAGACATTGTGGGTGCACAGCCAGTCTGCGTAAGCCTGCCTCGGGAGGTGTTCAAATTGGCCTTCCCAATGCGGCAACAAGCGAGAACCGAGGAAATGGATGGCCTTGCCGTAGCGCGCGCTCCCATAACTCAAACCGGCATTGAACCGCACATGTTGGGGCGGGGAGGCGCGTCGCAGGCGAAGGATCAAGTCAAGGTGGTTGCTGGTGTTGGAGGCATTGGTCCCCAACAGCACCCGTCCAGGAGCCTCCGTGCACCATTGCACATCCGATTCAGGCGGGGTTGGATTGTAAAATGACGGGTAGGTGCGGGGTTTGGGGTCTGAAAACACCCCAAAGAAGGGCGCGTTTTCTCCCATCAATGTGGACACAGCGTCCACGCGCTGGCATGCTTGGGTGAATCGCTTTTCAGCCCCGCCAAAGGCACTTCCCAGACGTTGCACAGTGATGCTCATCTTGCCCAGCGCGGCATTGAGTGCGGCAGTCCACGGCAAAAAGAGCGACCGGTTGAGCGACCTCAAGACGCGGTAATAATCGTCGCCCCACGACGCCCACACCACAAGTACGTTGTCGGGAATGCGCTGAATCCAGTCGAGGTTGGCGCCCTTGAGGCGGTGAATGACGACGGCATCTGCCTCGGCAAGTTTGGCAGGCACCTCATCTGTGCGCAGGGCGTTGTGCCATTCATGGGGCTTGCCCTGCAGGGTGGAGTGGGGTTCAATCCACCACCAGTGAGAGGCGCGATTGTCTTGTTGCAACAAGGCATGCAAGGCACGCACCGAGGTGTGGTCGAAGGCCAAATGGACGATGCGCAAGTCAGCCCCAGACATGAAGCACGTTGTCGATGACCCGGTCCACGTCGTCGTCGGTCAAGCCCAAATGCAGGGGAAGGCGGAACAACCCGTCCGTGAAGCGGTCGGCGTGAGGCGCCTCGGCCGTCCATCCCATGCGCTGCGCGTAAGCGCTCTTGTGCAGGGATTGGTAGTGGAAGTGGCACGCAATGCCGGCGGCTTTGAGGACCGGCAACATGGCGTCGCGCTTCTCCAACGAGGGCGCACACACGTAAAAGAGGTGGCCATTGGTGGATTCGCGCCAGTCCGGGGGCAATGTGTCGATAGGAAGTGCCGCGGAGAGGCGCTCGTAGTACCGCGTCCAGATGGCTTTTCTGCGCGCGGTCACCGCGTCTAATTGCTCGAGTTGTCCAAGCAGGTGCGCCATGGTCATTTCATTGGGCAAGAAACTGCTGCCGGCGTCGACCCAACCGTATTTGTCCACCTCGCCGCGGAAAAAGGCCTGCCTGTTGGTGCCTTTCTCCCAAATCACACACGCCCGAGACCACAAGTCCTCACGGTTGATCGCCAAACACCCACCTTCTCCGGAGGAAATGTTCTTGGTTTCGTGGAAGGAGAAGGTGGCCAAATCCCCAAAGCTCCCGAGGTGCTTGGACTCCCCATCAACCTTAATCCACGCGCCCATGGACTGGGCGGCGTCTTCGACGAGCATGATGCCTTGTTCCCTGCACCATGCGGCAATGGCAGGCAAATCGTACGACACGCCAGCGTAGTGAACCACCACCACCACTTTCACGTCAGGGGTGCACACGGCCTTGATTTGGTCCAATCCCATGTGCGGACGGTCGGCGGCGGAATCGCCAAAGATGGGTGTCGCCCCACGCAACACAAACGCATTGGCCGAAGAGACGAAGGTGTAGCTCGGAACAATGAATGCATCCCCAGGACTGATGTTCGACAGAATTGCGGCCATGTCCAGGGCGGAAGAGCAGGACGTGGTGGGCAACACCTTGAGACCCAACTCGGCTTGGAACCAAGCTTGGACCGCTTTGGTCATGGGGCCATCGCCGCTTGTGTTGGGACTTTGCAAGACCTGCGCAATCAGCTCGGCTTCTCGTCCGACACAACGGGGCTGGTTGAAGCTGATGTTCGTGTGCATTCCTTTGTTTCTGTAAATTTACATCCTTCTACGCATTGAATTTTTGACGCTTTGAATTCGAATTCCATCATCCATCCTGGGGCCCAAATCGGCGAGGACGTCACCATTGGAAATTTTTGTCACATCCACGAAGGGGTGGTCATTGGTGACCGGTGCGTGATCCGGGACTACGTTGAGCTCCGACCTGGAACGGTGGTGGGGCACGATTGCGTCATCGACTCCCGCGTGAGCAGCTCTGGAGAGGCCGTCATTGGCAACCACGTGACCCTGCGTTACGACACCATCGTGGCCCGCGGTTGTCGCATTGGCGACCACACGTACTTGAGCCCTCGGGTGATGACCAACAACCTCGACTCAGGTGGGGTGTCCATTGGCGGCGCGCACATCGGTTCGCACTGCTTCATCGGCACCAATGCGGTGATCCACCACGGCATTGTGGTTGGGGACAACGTGACGGTGGGGGCCTTGAGCTTCGTCAACAAGGACTGTGAATCGGGGAGGGTCTATGCGGGCATTCCTGCCAAAATCCTGAAATGAGTTTGACGCGATCCGAGGCATGGGAGGCTTCCTTCTTTGGGTTTCCGGTGGAGGAAATTCGAATGGGAAATTCCTTGCTCGCGGACGTGGCCGACGACGTGTCGGCGTTGATTGAAGGTGCGGCCCCTGAAACGCTGCTCAAAGTGTCCGTGGACGCCCGTCAGCTTCACGCCATTCCTTGGCTTGAGCGGCAAGGCTTTGAGCTTTGGGAGACCCGCTATGTGTGGATGACCACATGGTCGCGCGACGAGCTCACGCAAACGCATGCGCTCCATGCCGCCTTGCCCGAAGACCGCATCGTGTGGGGGACCGAGTCGCATCACGAGGCCATTCTCAGCATGACCGAGGCGCAAGTGGCCAAGTCCACTGACGTGGTCAATCGGTTCGCTTCGCCGTTCTACCCTGAAGGCAGTGCAGAGACGTGGTACGCCAAGTGGATTGCACAGGTCTTGCAAAACCCCAAGGCGCTGGTGGCGGTGGCAGAGCACGGAGAGGATCGTGAGGTGGCGGGTTATTTCATTTACCTGCCGGGTGAACCCCAAGATGGGGTGGACGTGTACAAAGGCATCTTGTCGGTGATTCAGCCCGGGCATCGCGGCCGAAACCTCCACGTGCACCTCCAGCAATTTTTGTTTGAGGAAATGGCCAAGCGGCACGAGCGGGTCACGTTGGACAACACGACCCAGGTGTCGAATTACCCGGTCATCCGGAACCACGCCAAGTCAGGACGCCGTCCCGACCACATTGAGCTTGTGATGTTTCGTGGCCCGCACCGTCGCTGAATTCCGGGCCTGACGGCGACCCCCTTCGAATCAGCCCTTGGCCAAGAGTTCCTTCAGGAACCGACCTGTGTGGCTTTCTGCTTCTTCAGTCACTTGTTCAGGGGTTCCCGAGGCCACAATGGTGCCTCCGTCTTTGCCGCCTTCGGGCCCAATGTCGATCAAGTGGTCGCACACTTTCAGCACGTCGAGGTGGTGCTCAATGACTACCACGGTGTTGCCTTGGTCCACGAGTTTGTGGAGCACGTCGATGAGCAACTGAACGTCCTTGAAATGCAGGCCCGTGGTGGGCTCATCGAGGATGTACAGTGTGCTTCCCGTGCCGACCCGTGCCAGTTCGGAGGCGAGTTTGACGCGCTGTGCTTCCCCGCCGCTGAGTGTGGTGCTTTGCTGGCCCAAGGTGATGTACCCCAAACCCACAGCCTGAAGGGTGGAGGTGATGCGGTGGATCTTGGGGATGGCCTCGAAAAAATCGTGGGCGTCGTCCACCGTCATGGCGAGCACGTCGGAGATGCTTTTGCCGCGGTACCGAACCTCGAGCGTTTCCCGATTGAAGCGCTTGCCTTGGCACGTTTCGCAGGGGACGTGCACGTCGGGCAGGAAGTTCATTTCGACGGTGCGTACGCCCGCGCCTTTGCACGACTCGCAGCGTCCTCCCGCCACATTGAAGGAGAAGCGTCCCTTTTTGTAGCCGCGGATTTTGGCCTCGGGGAGGAGGGTGAATTGCGTGCGGATCAAATCCATCAGTCCCGTGTACGTCGCGGGATTCGAGCGCGGCGTGCGGCCGATGGGGCTTTGGTCAATGGCAATGCACTTGTCGATGTGCTGCAGTCCCGTGATGGTTTTGTGCGGGAGGGGAATGCGGATGTCTTCGTGAAGGTGGTTGAGCAACGCCGGAAGCAACGTCTGGTTGATCAGCGAGCTTTTGCCGCT
>NYSX01000084.1 GCA_002683345.1 Flavobacteriales bacterium | reverse complement strand
CGGCTTTTGTAGTCGGGGCGGCAGGATTCGAACCTGCGATCTCCTGGTCCCAAACCAGGCGCCTTAACCGGGCTGGGCCACGCCCCGCCTCGTGATTGAGGACCGCAAAGATAGTGCAAGCGATTCGATTCAGTACACCGCCGGTCAAAAAAGGAAACTTACTGTGACCAACGCCAAAATGCTTGGTACATCCTGCCGTAGTCCTGCGCGACTCCGGTCAGAGGAATCCAACCGGCGGAAGACTTGGCGTCTATGCAATCTCTAAAATCAGCATCGTCTCCAGGCAATGATTCGAGGTAGCAGAAATCGTATTCCACGTGGGGGTATTGTGCGACGTAGCACACACATACTCGGGAAGTATATCCCAACGAAGTGGATGTGGACAACGCGCGGATACCGTCAACGGCATAGTATTTTACTGTGGTCCCAGACGACGCGCCGTCGCCGTACCACATGTAGTTTTGGGGACCGGAGGAGTACTGAGCAGAAGCAGGAACCAACTCGGCCACTTGGTTGATGTTTTCAGCGACCACGTCCAAACCAACCATGCTCCAAGGCCCAGGAAGCGCCTTGCAATTGGATCGGCAATCAATGAGTCCGCAATTGTCAAGTCGCACAAAGGCAATGTCCTCGCCAAGCACAGAAGTCGAAAATTCGTTTCCGTATTGGGAGAGCAATCCCTGCAGATCAGCCACCCCAATCAACCCATCGGCATTTTCGTCGGGGTTGTAGGGGAGGTAAGGAGATTGTGCTTGGGCCATCGTGGTGAAGGCCAAAAGCACGAGAAGTGATAGAATTCGGTTCATGATTTTGCTTTTCGTTGGTTGTTACTCGGCGATGCGCCAGAAGCCCTGATAATAATAACTCGCTGAGTTCTTGGTGCCACCAGGCATGGGAATCCAACCGTCGTTGAGTTTGTCGGTCACGCAGTTGGTGAAGTCTCCACCTGACCCTGTGTTGCAGTAGCTGAATTCGTATTCAGGGAGCACCTCTGAAACGATGAAGCAGCGCTGGCCTGAGATGGCGGAGCTGTTGCCATTGCTTTCCGATTCGACGTAAGACTTGGTGTAGTTGTTGATGATCAAATTGGGTGGAGCACTGGGGTTGTATTCCGTGGCAAAGGTGTACGATTGGTATTGTGAAGACACCCCAAACGCCAGCTGCCACACCGCCATGTCATCGTTTCTGTTGACCATCCATCCGCTCAGGTTGCTGCTGGACGAAGTTCCCGCGTCGTATTCTGTTTGGCCTAGATCCGCGAGGTAAGGGTACCATCGTGCGAAGTCTTCCCGTTCCATCATGCGCCATTGAGGTCCTGCCAGCCTCGCTTGATTGAAGCAATCAAACTGAACCAGTGTGCCCAAGTCCAAGATGGCGCCCGTGCTGTCTCCGTAGAAGGTCTCTGGATATTCCTGGCCATAGACTGACAACAAGTCGAGCATGTCATTGAGCGAGATGTACCCATCGCTGTTGCCATCAGGATTGTAGGGGAAGGGGTATTGCCAGCCGTCGTTTTGGGCAGAGACAAGCGTGGTCAGTCCCACAAGCAACAAGGTCAAACAATGTTTCATCGTTCTTAGATATACATAACAAGATACGACATCTTTTGGCATGAGGCCGGTGAACGCATCCGGAGTAGGGCTGTTATTTGCATCCCATGAGCGCATCCATGAGAAAGGTTCGACAGTTGCATCCGGCGTTGGAGACGCCGATGGCGGATTTGGTGACGTTTCGCGCGTTGCCCACCGGGTCGTTGCCTGAGCTCAATCCGTTCCTGTTTCTGAACCATCACGGGCCGCAGGTGTATCCGCCAAAAAACGGGGGGCTGCCGTTTGGGCCGCATCCGCACAAGGGGTTTGAGACGCTGACGTTTGTGTTTGACGGTGAGGTCGCCCACAGCGATTCGACAGGCCAAACCTTCGTCACCGGCCCCGGTGGCGTCCAATGGATGACGGCCGGCCGCGGCATCGAGCACGCGGAGATCTCTCCAGACAGCTTCCTCGAGTCGGGCGGCCCGCTCGAGATCATTCAGGTCTGGATGAACTTGCCGGCGGCGCTCAAGCGGTGCGAGCCATGGTATCGCGGCTACGACAGCGCAGAGCTCCTGCACGTCTCCGGGCCCGATGCGTCCTGGAGCTGGCACGTCATTGCAGGGGAAGTCGACGGGCAACGCGGCCCGGTCGCGTCCCAAACCGGCCTGTTCATGTCGTGGCTCGACTTGACGCCCAGCGCGTCCTTCTCGACTTCCGTGCCGGAAGCACGGGGCGTGATGCTTTACGTCGTTCGTGGCGAAGTCGAAGTCAACGGCGTCCCCGCCACGACCCGCACCATGGTTGAATTGGAACGCCACGCCGGCGCGGAACTCCACATCACGGCTTGGGACGACGACGCGCTCGTGCTGTTGTGCCACGGAGATGTGATCGACGAGCCGGTCGTCGCGTACGGACCCTTCGTGATGAACACCGAAGAGGAGATTCGGGAAGCGTACTTGGAATACCAGTCCGGGCAATTCGGACAGGTCGGGGGCTGACCACGAGGGGGGAAGGTCGCGTGTCGCGACCCACAGGCGTCACGTTTTAGAGCTGCCCCATCTTGCCTGTGCGGTAGTTGCGGATGCAGGCGTTGATTTGGTCTTGGGAGTTCATCACAAACGGCCCGTAGCTCACGAGCGGTTCGTTCAAGGGCTGGCCTCCCAGCACCAAGAATTCAGAATCTTCGAGGGCGTGGAAACGCATCACGTCGCCGCCGCGGTCGTACAGGGCGAGCTGCTCGTCGCGCAGGAGGTTTCGGCCTTCGCCCTCGAGCTTGCCCTCAATGATGTGGGCAAAGGCGTTGTGGGTCGGGTCCACGGGAAGGTCGAGGCGGCCGCCGGCCGGGAGGGTGATGTGGTAGTAGAAGGCGGGCGTGAACGTGAATACCGGCGAGGTGCACCCATTCAGGGAGCCAATCATGACCTTGATTTCTGCGTCGCCGAGCTCGACGAAGGGCGTTTCCTCGCGCTCGTGGATCACGGTCGAGGGGTTGCAAAACTTCTCCTGCGACGGCGTGTTGAGCCAAATCTGAAACCCGTGCACCGTTCCGCCGTCGCGGCGAATCTCGTCGCTGGAAACCTCTTCGTGAATCGCGCCACGCCCGGAACTGAAGAGCATGAACTCGCCCTTTCGGTACACGATGTCGTTGTTGAGGCTGTCGGTGTGACGGCCGCTGCCCGAGATGAGGTACGTGGTGGGGGTGATGCCTGCGTGGGGGTGGGCTTTGATGTCCATGCCCAAGGTGCCGGGTTCGATGCGCATCGGTCCAAACTCGTCGAGCATCACCCACGGCGACACGAGGTCGGTGTGGTTGCCGGCAAAGGAGCGGATGACGGGCGTGTTTTGGACCATTGTGCTCTTGGCCGTCAGCACCCGCGCAATGGTGCGCTCGCCGCCTTCCGCCCACATTCCTGACGACGCACGAAGGATGCGAGGGAGGACAAGGGAGGCGCCGACGATGGCCGAGCCTTGCAGGAATTCACGACGAAGCATGTCTCAAAATACGAAAGCCGTATGGGGTTTGGCCTGCCACGAGGTAGCCCGATCCTTCAAGGGCAAAACCCAAGCTGTGGTCACTCACGAATCCGTTGGGCACGGAGGCGAAGGAAGTCCAGGTTTGGGCGTGGAAGGAGGCGAAGGCAAGCAAGCCAACAAAGAGGAGGAGCGGGCGAATCATGGCGCAAAAGTAGGAGGGTGGTTGTCCGTGGGAACAACCGAAGGCAACGGCTGGATGTTGCATGTCGTGATGTCTTGTTGTCGAGGGTGCTGGAGTCGCTCATCGTCTCGAGAGTACTCGTCACGTCTGACCCGAGAGTACTCGCGTCGCTTGGCGCTCGCTCGTGATCTCTGAGGGGGGAGGCTGACAAGCGAAAAGCCACGCCCGCTGTCGCGGGCTTGTTTTTTTGCGCCCTCGTCGTTTCCCTCAAGCAAGCTTGGGGAAACTCCTTGACGCAAAAAAGCCAGCGTTGATACGCTGGCTTTTCGCTTGTGCGGAGAGACCGAGATTCGAACTCGGGGACCAAAATAATCGGTCACAGCTTAGCAGGCTGCTGCATTACCACTCTGCCACCTCTCCAAGAATTGTCCGCGTGGGACTCGCGCGCTTGTCGAGTTGCGGGAGGGCAAAAATAGTGAAATCCTTTCTCTCCCCGCGTCACAAACTGAAGGAGTTTGTATCTTGCCTACATAACACCGGATTTGGTGTTTCCTTCGATCGATGAAACTCAACAACACAATGAAAAAGTTCCTTTTCCTCGGCGCCTTCGCATTCTTCGCGTTGACTGCGTCAGCCCAATCCACGGAAGCTCCTGCCGACAACAAGGCCAAGACAGAGCAAACTTGCTCCAAGGACAAGAAAGCGTCATGCGACAAGTCCAAGTCTGCCAGCTGCTGCTCCAAGGGCGCTTCAGCGTCTACAGACGGCAAAGCCGCTTCATGCGACAAGTCCAAGTCAGCCAGCTGCTGCTCCAAGGGTGCTTCTGCCTCTGCAGACGCCAAGGGCGCGTCTTGCAGCAAGTCTTCTTCTGCCGGATGCTGCTCCAAGGGCGCGGCTGCAGATGCAGGCGACAAGAAGTCCAAGAAGAACAAGAAGCGTGGCGACAAAGCCACGGGCTTGAGCTCCAAGGGACAGTGATTTGAACGATGCTCGGCTCGGCTGAGTGAAAAAGGGGCTGCATGGATGCAGCCCCTTTTTTTGTGCCCGTCATTCGTGGTGTGGCCAAACCGCCACATCTTTGTGCTTGAAAAACGTTGCCAACGGGCAACGACATGGTCCCATAGCTCAACAGGATAGAGCATCTGCCTTCTAAGCAGACGGTTCGGGGTTCGAGTCCCTGTGGGATCGCTAGGCTTTAGAGACTTCTTGGGTGAAGTGTGGCAGAAAAGTGTGCCACAAATGCCACAGCGCATCCTCACCAACGATGCTTGTGTCTTTGACTTGGGCAGATTTTCCCACGGCGTATCAATGAAAAACGCACAGCATCAGCCGATGTGAAAAGTTGATTCCCAACGACTTTTATCAAAAAAAGAAGATGCGTCAAAAATTGCTTTTCGTTTTCTCGGCATTGGTCTGTGTTACACTGAATTCATGTATCACGACCACAGATCTGTTTACTGGAGGAGCCGCTGTTTATGATGTCGACGTCACGAATACTGAGGTCGTTTCGTTGAAGAGGGTGGGGGCTGGTGGAAGCTACCAAACCGCCGGTGGGCTGCTTTTGGACGACAATAGGGATCACATTTACAGTGTGGCTTTGGACAACCAAAATGGTTCACGCATGGGGGGGGCAAGTCAAGGAGGTAACCTCATTCCAGTGTTGTCCAACCTGGCGACAACGATTGGAATCTTTCAATTGATAATGGGTTCAGGTGCGAATGACCAGATTGCACCATTGGCCTTCATTGGAGGATTGGGCTTGTCACTAATCATCAATGAAGCCGCCTTTTCGGGTTTCAATCAGGCTAGAATTCTCGGAAAGACAAGAAGCGCATTGCTTATGGAAAGCGAAGCGGATAGCTATGCATTTCCACGCGAAACTGTCCAATCAAGTGGCGGGGTACTCACCAAAAAGTGGAACTGCAACGTTGAACTTGTAGAAGTTACTTTGACTACAATCGAGGACATGCCACGCGAGTCCAAAGTGCAGGTTGAACCGGTTCAGCCGGACCAAAGAAGGAATGCCCCCAAAGTTGCAGAGGTTGACCAAACGGATGACGGCATTCAGGTTGGCAACAAGGTGTCATTTAAAGTTGGCGATGGTGAAGCGACCGGCATCGTGAAATCTCTGATTGAGACCCCAAACGGGGTGATTGCCAATGTTGAGTACAGCTATCGCGGCGAGGCCAAAACAAGCACTTTTCCTTCGTCGATGTTGACTCTGGTCAAATGACGAATCAAAATCAAATCGTGGCCGTTCTGAGGACCTGAACAGGGCTGTCTGGGGGACACGAGTTGCCCAAGTGGTTCGAGGACAGTAGATTCGCCCGGTTCGGTGGCCAAGGCCGCCGGCCTGGACAATGACCCCGGGCAGACCTCATTTTCTTGATTCATGGGCAGAAAGAGCAACTTTCTCGTGCTGGCATTGTTGGTGCCGGCCATTTGGTTTTTGGGCACGTCGTACGAGGCGGCCACAGACGAATCCGCCTTGGCGGCCTTGGACACCGGCGACACCGCTTGGATGGTGGTGGCGAGTGCCTTTGTCCTGTTGATGACGCCAGGTTTGGCCTTCTTCTATGGGGGGATGGTAGACAAGAAGCACATCATTTCCACGATGCTCCAAAGCTTTGTGGCCCTCGGGGTCATCAGCGTGCTGTGGGTCCTCGTGGGGTTCAGCTTGTGCTTTGGGGACAGCCTCGGTGGCATTGTTGGCGATCCTCGGACGTTCTTGGCGTTTCGCGGGGTGGGGCTGAGTCCCAATGCCGATTTCGCGGGCACCATTCCGTTCCTGCTCTTCGCCTTGTTTCAGCTCAAATTCGCCATCATCACCCCCGCCCTCATCACGGGAAGCATGGCGGGCCGGGTGCGCTTCCGCGCTTACATCCTGTTCATGGTGTTGTTCGCGCTCATCGTGTATCCGCCGCTGTGTCACATGACGTGGCACCCTGACGGCCTTTTGCGCCAGTGGGGGGTGCTGGACTTTGCCGGGGGAACCGTGGTCCACATGTCGGCAGGTTGCGCGGCCCTTGCGGGCGCATTGTTCTTGGGCCGTCGCATGGAAAGCAAGCTCACGCCCGCCAACATCCCGTTTGTCATCTTGGGTACGGGGTTGCTGTGGTTTGGCTGGTTTGGCTTCAATGCCGGTTCTGCGTTTTCTGCGGGGACGGATGCGGTGCTCGCCTTTGCAAACACCAACCTCGCGTCGGCGACTGCCATGATCACTTGGATCTTCTTTGACCGTTACCGCGACCGCAAAATGTCCGCTGTGGGTGCCTGCATTGGGGCCGTGGTGGGCTTGGTGGCCATCACGCCGGCTGCTGGATTTGTGAGCCTCGGGGACAGCGTCTTGATAGGCTTTGTGGCCTCCTTGATCAGCAATGTGGCCATCGACGCCTTCCACAAATCAGGTCGTGTCGATGACACACTGGATGTGTTTGCCAGCCACGGGGTGGGGGGCATGGTCGGCATGCTCCTCACAGGCGTATTTGCCGCAGAAGTAGGGCTGACGTCCGGCGCGTTCGAGACGTTTGGCAAGCATGTGGCCGCCCTCATCGCCGTGGCCGTGGGCGCCTTTGCGCTGAGCTATGGACTGTTCGCGTTGGTGAATGCGCTCATCCCAATGCGGGTCACCTCCAAGCAGGAGGAACGCGGGCTGGACGACAGCCAGCACGGCGAGAAGCTTCAGTAAGGGGCTTTGGCTTAAAAGGCCAAACTCACGCGCAGGCCTCCATTGAACCAGGGACCTGTGCTGCCGTTGTAGTGCTCCGCTGGGCCAGGACCCATCCAGTAGCGCTGTTGGGTGCGCTGACTCACGATGTCACGCGCCTCCTCGGCCGAGTAGCCTTCCATGAGGTACGTGCGTGTGATGCCTCGGAACATGGGCCCCATGTAGGCATCCAAGCCGAGTCCACTCTTCGTGAGCCATTGGTAGCCGATGGTCAGCCCAAATCCCCACTTGGTCACGCTCAACGTGTGGTCGATTTCGTCGAGGAAGGCGCCCGGTTCAAACGTCACCGTGTCGGGGTCAAAGGCCACGGGCCGGATGCGCTCGTCGGCGTCAATGGTCGTCGACCCTGCAGTGAGGAAAGCCGACGCGTAAAAGCCATCGGGGACGCCGCGATCGACCCAGCCATACTTCCGGATCCCCACTTGGGCCTCCCAACCAGAGATCTCCATGTCAAGATCGGCAGGGAGGGTGGGGTAGAAGCTGTCCCAAGTGTACATCGCGGGCTGGGCGATGGTGTAGGTGTAATCTGACGTGGTCATGCCAATGCCCGTGACCGTGGCCTCTACCGAGGACCAGTTGCCGAGCATGCGTTCGTAGCTCAAGCTGTATTTGCCCGAGATGAAGTCGGTGAGGTTGACCTTGAGCAAGCCGTCGTGGAGGACTTCAGGCGTTGAACTGGATTCCTGCGCTTGGGCAGAAAACACAACTGCCGCGAAGGCGGCAGTTGCAAAGAGGGAGGCAAGTCGGTTCATCAGTCGACCTTGATTTTGATGTCTTCGCCAAAGCGGCGGATGGTTTGGACTTTGGCGCCGTCGTCAAAGGGGTTGCCTTTCACGTCGACGGTCTTCAATTCGGTGAGGTTTTCCATGCCTTCAGGCAAGCCGGTCAACCGATTGTTGCGGGCCACGACGCGCTTGAGGGTGGGAATGTTGGCCAACGCCGCGGGCAATTCCGTCAATTCGTTGCCGCTCACAATCAAGGTTTGCAGCATGTTGAGTTGGTCGATGTTGGCGGGGAGGGCGCCCATCTTCATGCCGCTCAAGTCGAGGTACACCAACTTGGGAATCTCGAGCACTTCAGTGGGGAGGGGCTGGCCCACAAGGTCAGGATCGGTCAGCGGGTTGAGCGACAAAGACACCCCACCAATGGTCGAGGTCAGTTTGGCGCCGAGGCGCTGGGCCATGGTCATTTCAGCCGCTTCTGTGGCGGACGCTTCGGCGCTACCGGCCACAAATTCCGCGTTCCACTTCGCCAACACATCGCCCATTTCCACGTAGCGGTCTCCGGCCAAAATCATAGCCACATCGCGGTTTTGGGAACGCTTGCCGATGGCTCTCTTGAAGTCAGGGGCCTTTTCGCGTTCGACCTCATCCTCAGAAGGCATGACAAAGTCGGGGTTGGCCACGGACGCACGGCGGCGCTTCATGAGACGTTCCATCAATTTGTCACACTTCGCAAGCGATGCGTCGTCTCTGGCCGCCAAGCCGCGTGCGACAGAGATGGCTTGAGCACATTCCACGTACTCGTCGCGGTACAAGTGCGCCACGGCGAGGTTGAGGTTGATGCCGGTGGCGACCTTCTTGGTGACCTTGGCCTTCTTGTCGGTGAAGTCGGTCATGGTTGCCCACTCGTTCCACACCGCGATGGGGCCCTCGAGGGCATCAAAGTTGCCCGTTTTGAAAGCCTCAAGGGCCTGTTCTTGGGCCGTTTCAAGGGCGGTGTAGTCGTGCTTGCCCTTGCCGACGTAAATCTCGACGTCGTGCTTCGTTTCGAGGAAGAAGAGGCGCTCTTCCATTTCGTCAATGACCTTGCTCAATTGCATAAGCACGGCCTTGCGGCGGACGAACGCCCGACCTTCATAGCTGGTGAGGTAGTTTCGAACGGCCATGGGGTTGTCAAACATCAAACGTCCCGCGGTGTAGCTGAAGCCACCGAGCGGTCCGGACTCCATGGTGGCGATCTTTTCGTTGCCGCAGCGGATGGTGTTGATGGAATTGATTTCATAGCCATCCAACACGGTGCCGTTGCCGTCGGAGATGGTCACGCGCACAGGCATGCTGTGTTGGAGCACGGCATAATAGGTCTTGGCGTCTGAGTTTTTCTGGGAAGCGGACTGAATGTTGGGCTCGGGGTACGTCTCTGGACCGAGGGCCACATCCACCACGCAGGTGGGCATGTCGTCCACGATGGTGGCTTCACGGCCCAAGCTGAAGTACTTCATGTTTTCCAGTCGCTCCCCGTCCTTGATGATTTTGATGTTTCCCCCAAAGCGACGGAGATCGTCCAACGTGAAGAAATTGGGGTCGGCGTGCACGAAGAAGGCCACCTTGTCCACAATGCTTTCAGGCACCGTAGGGATGGTGATGACGTCAATTTTGGTGGTTTTGGATCCGCTGCGTTGCGCCCAAGAGGCGGGGATCAACAGCAACATGGCAAAGGCCACACTGAACAAGCGAGAGAGAAGAGAAGTCGAGGTCATGATCGTGTTTTCAGCCGATGTGACCCGCAAGGTAGGTGAAGGGGCCGTTTCTAGGGACGCTGACCCGGGGCTCGGAAACGCACCACATCGTCGGGACGCTTGTTCAAGTGTTTGGTCCCCATGCCTTTGACCCGCTTTCGCCACATCTCAAAGCTCTTCCGTTTCAAGGAGCGCCGCATGAGCGCGCGCACGTCGTTTTCCTTCAGCCCAAACTGCCATTCGATCGCCTCAAAGGGCGTCCGGTCTTCCCACGCCATTTGGATCACGCGGTCCAAATCTTCCGCAGGCCAATCCCTCCAAGGAAGGTCGGCACGCTGCACCTGGTCGGTGGGTTTGCGGGGGCGTTTGGGCTGTTCCACGAGGAAGTGACACCCTCAGGCGGTCCAATGTTCAACGCTGCGCCCCATCTTGGGGTCATGAAACGAATCCCATGCCTGATGGCAGGCGCCATGTTGCTGGCCGCCTGCACCTCCGAATCGCCCGACAGCGCCGTCGCGCCCGTGAACGATTACCACGTCACCGGAAACTGCGCCATGACGCTCAGCAAGGAAGACCAGGCCTTGCGGGCCGCCAAGCACGCAGAACCAGGCGTGACCATGGTGGAGCTGAGCAACGGGTACAGCGTGTTCACCCAACAATTTGGCGAGAGCGAAGACGTGAAGGTGTTGGTGCTTCATGGCGGACCTGCTTGCACCCACGAGTACATGCTCAACGTGGCATACCAAATGCCAGGCCACGAGGGTCTCGCAGACGTGGGCGATGCCGAGGTGCACATGTACGACCAACTCGGAAGTTTCTACAGCGACCAGCCGTCGGAAGACCTCTGGAACATCGAGCGTTGGGTCGAAGAAGTGGACGAGGTGCGACGCACCTTGGGCATGGACTCCACCAACTTTTATCTGCTGGGGAACAGCTGGGGCGGCATCCTTGCTATGGAGTATGCGTTGGTTCATCAAAACCACCTCAAAGGGTTGATTGTGTGTAACATGCAATCTTCTGTTCCTGAATATGCGGCGTACAATGTGTCCACCCTTCGTCCCCAAATGCGGCCGTCGCTCGTCGACTCTCTGGAGGCATTTGAAGCCGCTGAGGATTTCCAAAACCCGACCTACCTCGAACTCATCGACAAGGAGTTTTACCGCAAGCATGTGTGCCGGTTGGAGACCTGGCCCGAGGAGGTTGTGGGCTCGTTTGCGCGGCTCAATTACAAGCTCTACGACTTGATGCAGGGGCCGAGCGAATTCAAAGTCGGAGGCCGAATCATCGACTGGGACATTACCCCGCGACTTGGGGAGATTGCCGTTCCCACACTGATGGTGGGGGCGACACATGACACGATGGATCCTGCGGCCATGGCCCGTCAAGCCACCTTGGTCCAGCAGGGGCGCGCCCACATCTGTGAGAACGGATCTCACCTTGCGCTTTGGGACGACGAGGAGGTGTTTTTCGAGGGCGTCACGCGGTTTGTTCGTGACGTCGCGCAAGGGCAATTCGCCCCCTGAGGGCGTACCTTCGGGAGATGAAGGTTTTAGGACATGGACTGCTGGGCGTGGCGCTGACATGCGCGGTCATCCCTGGCGTCGCCCAAATCACACTGGACAACGACTTTGCCGATTGGGCGTCGATTCCCACTGCGGGGACGGTGTCCACGAACACCCACGTGCTGAGTGGCGCGGCGACTTCCAATG
>NYSX01000083.1 GCA_002683345.1 Flavobacteriales bacterium | reverse complement strand
GAAACAAGGGCGTCGGACCGTTTGGGCCCGACGCCTTTGAGAAATTCTACAGGAGTGGATGGGAGCACCTCGGCCATGGTCACGGCAAGCTACGTCCCTTCCCCCGTCAGACCAACATCAAGACGGGATTCTCCAAGTTTTGCTTGACTTCGTTCAAGAAGGCCGCACCGGTCGCGCCGTCGACCACGCGGTGGTCGCAGCTCAAGGTCACCTTCATGGTGTGGCCGGGCACCACAGCGCCGTCGCGCACGACAGGCACCGCCTGAATGCCACCCACTGCGAGGATGCACGCGTCGGGCGGGTTGATGATGGCCGTGAACTCGTCGATGCCAAACATGCCGAGGTTCGAGATCGTGAAGGTGTTGCCTTCCCAATCGCTCGGCTGGAGCTTTTTGTCTTTCGCTTTTTGGGCGAACTCGCGCACTTCCACGCCAATTTCCCCAAACGACTTCACGTTCGCGTGGCGCACCACGGGCACGAGCAAGCCGTCTTCGACCGCCACAGCCACGCCAATGTGAACGTGCTCGTTGTAGCGAATGCGGTCCTCCAACCAACTGCTGTTCACAGCGGGGTGGTTCTTGAGGGCCATGGCCACCGCCTTGACGACCATGTCGTTGAAGCTGACTTTGTGTGGGCCGCGGTCGTTGATGGCCTTGCGCGCCACCATGGCGGCGTCCATGTCAATGGTCAGGCTCAGGTAGAAGTGAGGCGCGGTGAACTTGCTCTCGGCCAAACGGCGGGCAATGGTCTTCCGCATCTGCGAAACACCCACTTCCGTGAAGCGCTCCACTGCGGTGGCAGCGCTCGCGCCTCCGCCCACGAAGGCTTCGACGTCGCGCTTGACGATGCGGCCGCCTTCCCCCGAACCTGGAATCAAGCCCAAGCTCAGTCCGCGCTCCTCGGCCAAACGCTTGGCCAAGGGTGACGCTTTCACGCGGCCGTTCGCCACAGCGGGAGCTGGGGCAGGGGCCGCTTGCGCTGCTGGGGCAGGGGCGGCTACAGGAGCCGGTGCAGGTGCGGGAGCTGGCGCAGGCGCCGCAGCGGGTGCTGGGGCCGGTGCAGGAGCAGGTGCGGCAGGGGCTTCCTCCGCCGGTGCCTCAGCCTCTGCAGAAGCGAGCAAATCGGCGATGTCCTCGCCCTTCTCACCGAGTACGCAGAGCACGCTGTCCACAGGGGCAGTGCCGCCTTTCTCCACACCAATGTGAAGCAAGACTCCGTCTTGGAAAGACTCAAACTCCATGGTGGCTTTGTCGGTTTCGATTTCAGCGAGCAACTCGCCGCTTTCCACCTCGTCACCAATGTTTTTGTGCCACTCAGCGACGACCCCTTCGGTCATGGTGTCGCTCAATTTGGGCATGCGAATGATTTCAGCCATGTCAGTCGTTCACAAAGGGGTAATCAGATTGCATGTAGACGTCCTCGTAGAGCTCGGAAGCGTCTGGAAGCGGGCTTTCCTCCGCAAACTTTATGGCTTCCTCCACTTGAGCCTTGACCTCCTTTTCAACGGCCTTGAGCTCCTCTTCCGTGTTCCACTTGTTCTCGAGGATGACGCCGCGGACATGGGCGATGGGATCGCGCTCTACGTAGCTGGCCACCTCGTCCTTGGTGCGGTACTTCTGGGGATCACTCATGGAGTGGCCCTTGTAGCGGTAGGTCTGGATGTCCAAAAGTGTGGGACCCTCGCCTTTGCGGCCACGCTCTGCAGCTTCGGCGATGGCGTCGCGAACCGCCTCAGGGCTCATCCCGTCCACAGTTGCAGAGGGCATTTTGTAGCTCGCGCCGAGCGTCTCGAGGTCGGTCACGTTGGACGTGCGCTCGACCGAGGTGCCCATGGCGTACTGGTTGTTCTCGATGATGAAAATCACAGGGAGCTTCCAAGTCATGGCCATGTTGAAGGTCTCGTGCAACATGCCTTGGCGCGCCGCACCGTCCCCCATGAAGCACACGGTCACGTGGTCCTCTTTGCGGTACTTGTCCGCGAAGGCGATGCCGGCACCGAGGCCGATTTGGCCCCCGACAATGCCGTGTCCGCCAAAGAGGTTGCGCTCTTTGTCAAACATGTGCATCGAACCACCCTTGCCCTTGCTCGTTCCCGTCTTCTTGCCGTACATCTCGGCCATGACATACTTGGGATCGGTGCCCAACACGAGGGGGTGAGCGTGGTCGCGGTACGCCGTGATTACACGGTCCGTAGGGCGGATGGCCTCACGCATGCCGGAAAGCACGGCTTCTTGTCCAATGTACAAGTGGCAAAAGCCACCGAATTTTTGTTGGATGTACAGCTGGCCGCAACGTTCCTCGAACTTTCGCATGAGGTACATTTCGCGAAACCAGCGCGTGTATGTGTCTTTGTTCAGGCCCTTTGCTGACTTCTTGGCAGCGGGCTTACGTCCTGCTTTTGCGGGCTTTTTGGTCGCTGCAGTCGCTGTAGGTTGTGAAGTTGCCATCGCGTTTGGATTAACGTTCAAATATAGCGTTCCGCCTCACCCGTTCGCCGGACCAATGTCACGAGCCACCCTCCATCTCATATCGTGTACCAAGTACACTATATCAAGTACACCTTTGTATACCAACCAAAGAGCCCCACGCAACGAACGCCTTGCAACGCGCGTTGTACCTTCACGGCCGCTCCCCGGACGCCCCACACCAAACCTGCAATTTGTCTCCTCAACTCCATCAACTGCTTCAGAGCCGAAGTCCCCTCGGACTTGAGGCCATTGACGCCGTGGCGCTGATGGACCGCTTCGACTCCAAATACGTGGTTCCCGTGGCATGGCTGGAAAACCTTGTCCAAGAGCTGGACGAACACAGTGTTCTTTCCATCCAAGACCACGTCTCCACGGTCTACAACAACCTCTACTTCGACACGCCGGAAGGGACTTGTTTGGAGGACCACACCCGTGGCAAAAACATCCGATACAAGGTGCGCGTTCGCCAATATGCCAACACCGGGGTGGCTTTTTTGGAGGTGAAGTTGCGCGACGTGCACAGCAAGACCTTCAAGCACCGCATTGTGCGCCAAGGGGCATGGGACGCTCCTCTGACCAAAGAGGAATTCGACTTCCTCGGTCAACACCTCCCCAATGCCAGCGCATTGGCACCCACATTGCAGAGCTCCTTTGAACGCTTCACCTTGATTCACGTGGGCCAGGGTGAACGCATCACCTTCGACCAGGACCTTCAATTCAAGGTGCCTGCCACGAAGGGAAGTGGAGACCACCCTTGGGTGAAGCCTACACCGCATTTGGCCGTGGTGGAGTGGAAACAGAGCAACGTCAACCACCAAGGCGAACTCATCCAGGCCATCCGTGCGCAAGAAGGCCGACGCGGCCCCCTGGGACGCACCTTGCGCCTGTCCAAATTTGTGCTGGGCCAAGCCCATCTTGCCCCGGAGCGCAACTTCCGAGGGTACCGTGCAGCCCTCCGCGATCTGGCGCGCGCCGAACATTACGCTGCAAACCCGACCTTCGCGCCGCAATCCATTCTGAGATGACCGCATCCTTGTCTACGATCTTCAATGCCGCCTTCTTGAGCCCAGGCTGGGAATCCCTGCTGGGTTTGTTCGCACTCAACCTCGTGTCCTCACTCGTTGTGGTCCGCTTGATTTACCACATGGCCGCAAAGCGACGCGACTTTGTGTTCACGTTCATGCTGGTGTCCACGGCCGTGTTCTTGTTGTGCCGCTTGCTGGCTGGCGTGGAAATCGACTTGGCGTTTGCCTTGGGCCTGTTCGCCATTTTCGGCATCATTCGCTACCGAACCAACGCCATCCCGATTCGGGAAATGACGTACCTGTTCATTGTCATCACGCTTGCCGTCATCAATGCCTTGGCCCCGCTGGCGGCTTCATGGCTCGAGATTGCCCTGGCCAACGTGTTGATTTGGGCCCTGTCGTATGTCTTGGAACGGCTGTGGTTTGTGGAGCACCTGGCGACCAAAATGGTCATTTACGACCGCATCGACTTGTTGCACGAAGGGCGTCGTCACGAGCTCATCGCCGACCTTGAGCAACGCACGGGCGTCACGATTGTACACTTGGAGATCGGGAAAGTGGACTTGCTCCGCGACACGGCCAACTTGAAGATTCACTTCTCTGCGGACCAAGAGCCCGGTCACTTCGAGGAACTTCAGCCCTGATTGGGGCTATCCTTGCTTCGCTTGAAGGAGGACCACAGCGTGGGCGCTCACGCCCTGCTCTAACCCCACAAATCCAAGCTTTTCAGTGGTGGTGGCTTTGATGCCCACCTGCCCCACATCGACACCCAAAATGTCTGCAATGCACTGACGCATGGCGGGGATGTGCGGCTTGAGTTTGGGCTGCTGCAAACACACCGTGGAATCAAGGTTGGCCAACCCATAGCCTTGCGCTTGGACCATCTTCCACGTGTCCCTCAACAAGATTTTGCTGTCGATGCCTTTGTAGGCAGGATCCGTGTCGGGAAAGTGCGTGCCGATGTCTCCCAAGGCGAGTGCACCCAACATGGCGTCACAAATGACGTGGAGAAGCACGTCGGCGTCGCTGTGGCCCACCGATCCTTTGTGATGCGGAATGGTCAAGCCTCCAATGACGAGGTCCTCGCCTTCGGCCAGCTGGTGAACGTCGTAGCCGTAACCGATGCGCAAGCTCATTCGTCCCCGTTGACGTAGTCGGCCAAATCCGAGAACTGCAACCGGAGCGAGAAGCGAAGGGTGTTGGCCAACGGGTTCTGCTGGGTGGTGCTGATGAGGTAGCTGAGGTCCACCGTGAACACGGTGTACTTCACGCCTGCCCCCAACGTCACAAACTGGCGGTTGCCCTTGCTGAAGTGCTCAAAGAAGTACCCCGTGCGGAAGGCAAACACATCCGCGAAGTTGTATTCCAATCCGGCACCCAAATTCACCTCGCGCAACTCCTCGCGCAAGCGACTTCCCTCGAGCACAGAGGCCGTGCCTTCGCTGTCGAAGGTCACGATGCCAGGGGCGTCGTAGAAGCTCTGCACGATGCCTGTTGCGACACCCACGTTGGGGTCCAAGCCACTGATGATTTCAGAGGGGTCCTCCAAGGCGTAGACAGGCTGGGTGGGCACCAACAATTTGTTGGCGTCCAGCGCCACCGTCAGGCTGTTGTACTCGTCCAACTCGGTTTCGTACGCCGCACCAATGCGGAGGTTGCTCGGGATGAAATCACGCGCAGCCGTCTCGGTGTAGGACATCTTTGCCCCGAGGTTGCTCATGTTCAGGCCCATGCTGAACGTGCCGTCCTTCTCACCCCAATCTGCCTGGTCGTTCACGTAGTACATGCTCAGGTCGGCCGCAACCGAAATGCCGGGGCGGCTTTCCGCGCCCTGCACGGCCGTGCCTCCCGTCAAGTTGCTGTGGATGAACCGCGCCGAGAAACCGCCACTGAAGCGGTCCGAGAATTTCTGAGAAAAGCCGCCGTCGAGGCTGAGCTCCGCAGGCTGGAAGTCGCGGATCGTGGTGCCCACTTCGTCGGTGAAGGTGATGTTGCCCAAGCTGAAGTAGCGCAGTGCCACCCCGTATGCCTGGCGCTTGTTCAAGCGACGCACCGAACTGACGTACGCCAAATTCATGTCGTCCACCAAGGCGCGCAGCCAAGGGGCGTAGCTCAAGCTCATTTCCACTTCGTTCTCCGAAAACGCCATCTTGGCCGGATTCCAGTGCATGCTGTTGGCGTCGGGAGACAGCGCCACCCCCACATCACCCATTGCCCCGGAACGCGAGTCTGGCGCGATCATCAAAAACGGCACCGCCGTGGTGATGGTGTTCAGCTGGAGCAGCTGCGTGGGATCTTCTTCCACAATTTGGCCCCACGTGTTTGAGGGAGACCAAAGGGTCAAAACCGCAATCGCAATCGCGGTGGTGTTGAGGAGTTGCTTCATCGTAGAGCTGCCAAAGTTAATCATCGGTCCTTGGTGTCATTGGGGTCGAAGAACGACCAACTTGTCCGCGTATTGTGCGGTTTGGCCAAATTCATTTTCCCACGTCACGCGGAACACATACACGCCTGGGGGTACGCGCCCTCCGGAAGAAGGTTTCAAATCCCAGGACATCACATCGTCGCGGAAGCCCAAGACCTCGCCTTCAAACGTCTGATCGTGGACGCGCTGGCCTTGGACGTTGTGCACTGCCAGCGTCACCTTGGCCTGGCGACAGGCCTGGTTGCCCGACATGCGGAACGTCACCTGTTCGTGGGCGGGATTGGGATAGGCCAACACTTCCAACAAGGCGACTTCGAGGGAAGAGGCGACGACGAAGTGGGTTTGAGCGGATGCACTGTTGTTGGCCACATCCCACACCTTCAGCTCCAAGTGGTGCTCGCCTTCGCTCAAGTTTTGGAATGGGAAGCGAATGCTCCCGCGCTGGTAGGTGTCCAAATCCGAGACGAAGTACTCGTTCAACACGAAGGGGCGACTCGCATCTCCATCCAAGATGGCCTTGGCGTCGTGGCCGATGCCGTTGCCCGAGGTGTTGATCCCGCTGTCGTCAAAAATGCGGGCGAACAGCCATGGGTCTTCGTGGACCACATCCCCTGCTTTGAACAGCGTGTCATTCATGAACAAGTCCACCTCGGGACCCTCGTCGTCGAGCGTGGGGTTGTCCGAGGTGCCCCCGATGATGAAATCTTCCGTGTAACCGTGGGCATCGGTGTCGTTCGACAGGGCGTAGCAACTGATTCGACCTGGTCCGTACGCGTAATTCAAATCCCGCGGCACAATGAATCGGAATTCAAACGCCCCGTCGACCACAGAGGCCAACCCTTTGTGCAAGATGTTTTGGAACACTTCGTAGGTGAACGGCCCCTCACTGGCGTCGTTGTCCAGCGTCGTGACCGAGGCGCGTTTGTCAAACACCGTGGGCACCACCACCCCATTGAAGCCCACGAGTGTGTCGCCTTGCGCGTTTCCGACGTACCCACGAACGACCACTTCATCAAGCGAACGCATGGTGTCAGGCACCTGGGTGAGGTACACGCGCTCGGAGGGGTAGGCCAGTTCGAGCGCCGGATCGCCCATCAGGCTGAAGTTGCGGCTGTTGGTGTGGGAGGTGATTTGGTCTGAGTTCTTTGTGTCGCGGTAGATGTCCCCCAAACAGCGCCCCTGCGCATCGTCCAGCGCCGTCTCAAAGAAGGCGCGATTCACTTGCTGGTTCCCCGAACTGTACACCGTGCGGGTCGTGGTGAGCAATGCCACACCTCCCCCTTGGGGATTGAACAAAATGGCTTCGCCCGCCGAGTAGGTGTCGGGGTCGTCGTAGCGGAACAATTCGCACGTGGCGGTCATGAACACCGGCAAACGCCGCAGGTTGGTCCACGCCTGAATCGTCTCCAAGTTCAAAATGCGTTCATGGGCCCACCCGCGTTCTCCGCCGTGGCCGATGTAATTCACAATCAGGGCACCTTCGTCCACGCGCCGCGCGATCTCGGCCGTGGCATCCTCGTACCGTTCACCCCCTGGGGTGTTGGTTTGGACATAGGCATCCGGATACACCTTGACCACGTCGTACTCGTTGTGGTTGGCGCGAATGGTGTTGCTGTGCTCCTCGCTGTTCTCCATGTACCGGTGGCCGTCTTGGTTGTTGCCATCCTGGTCGTCCGAGACAAACAACACCCGGTTGCGCCACGGCCCGTAGGTGCTCGTGCCGTTGGGATCCAAACAAGACGCTGCATCGACCGCCCCTTCGTCCACCCCCATGTACGTCGCCACTTTCCCCACCACCGCCATGGCTGATGCCAAGTCTGAAGCGGGAATCCGCCCCACCCCCAACTGCAGCAGCTCTTCGGGCTTTTCGCCCTGTCCCTCAGCCACCAAGGCGAAGTAATCGTCGGAGATGTAGCTGGTGGTCGTTTGAAGCGATTCCGAAGAGTAATGGCCCACAATCGTCGCGCCGTTGCCCTGCACGTTGCGGTTTTCATAAGAGGCATCGCCCATCAAGGTCAAATACCGCGGGGGCTGAATGGCCCCATCGCTTTGGGCTGCGCGGTCGGTGAGCATCATCATGAGCATCTTGACGGCGGTGGGATCCGCCACGCCTGCACTGAATGCATCGAACACGTCTTGTTGAGGCACCACCGCCACGCGCAATCCCCTCGCCGCGTGCAGGCTCGCCAACGAATCGGCAGCCTCCAACAATCCGGGAACCGTGACGATCACGTTGTCCACTTCGCCGAGGCCGTGCACGTTGCTGTTGCCCACCGCCCCGAGTGCTTCAGGCCTCAGCACAGAGGACCACCGGAAGGCGGCATAACGCTTTGGCGCATCCCCCACGGCATCTTGCCACACGGTGCTGCCGTTGGCGCTGGTGGTGGCCACGCGCTTGACCTCGAGCGGGTCCGTCACATCCCACACCTCGTCCGGAGCATTGCCGCCCAAGACGTATTCCGCACCGGTCACGGGGTTCCCTTCCGCGTCGAGGGGAAGGCCGTTGAGGTGCATTTGGCCTGAGGTGTAGACCAAATTCTGAGCGGCCTGGTAGGTCAAAAAATCGATCCACGCATTGCTGTCGTCGGTCCCCGGGGTGAACGTCGCCAGCACTTGAATCCCCTCCAAAGTCAGTGGTGCGGTCAACTCGCCGCCCACATAGCGGGCATAGAGCAGCGAAGACGGGGAAAGCAAGTTGTCCGTGAGGGTGACCGACTGCCCCTCAAATTCGTAGTTCAATTGGGAGGCGCTGCCCGTGCCCACGCTGCGCATGGCGGCCCCAAAACGCACTGTCGCAGGCGAACCCAAGACGGCGTGGTTGAGGGGGATGTTCCACGTGGCCGTGTTGGCCCCCAACGCGGAAAGGCGGTCTCCAAACCAATTTCGGCCTGAGCGAATCAGATTCACCTCGTGGTCTTCACGGTCGCCATACGCCACGTGTTGGGTGCGAACTTCGTCCACACCCCCCGTCCAGGGCGCGGCAAACGCCATCTCTGTCAACAGAAGTGTGTCCGGGGCATCTGTGCGCAGGAACCATTTCGCCGTGTCTCCCCACAGCGCCGCTTCATGCGTCCACCCATCGTCCTCGGTCCAAGACCACGTTGCGTGTGCGCTGGCATGCCAGCACATCTCGTCGCCTGGGTCAAACGACCCATCCTCCAATCCCCGCAACACCACATGCTGTTGGGGAACGTCCAACGGCCGTTCCGCGTCGTTGTCCAGAGGCAGGTGTTGCCCACCACGACCGTACAAGCGGAGATTTGCAGGATCAATGGCCCCGGGATCGATCCCGGAAGCGATGAGCTCGTCGTACCCCAAGCAGTGCACGCCCTCTTCTGTGGTCGCGAAAGCATGCCAAGTGCCCGTAGCCCGAACGCTTTCCGTGGGCCAATTTCTTGTCACCCGATGGGATCCAACCGGTGACGCCCCAAGAATGGCCTTCACAGACGACAAGCGCTCCCAAGCGCCTCGGCTGTGGCGGATCACGGAGCCACTTCCGCGCAACACCGTCTGGAACCCATCCCCGTCAGCCACCCATGACCAAGGCTCGGTCGTGCGGCTGCGCCATTGGCGTCCCCATTCCTCTTGCATTTCTGACTCCAAAGGCAGCCACTCCTCCTGCACATCAAGCACCTCGACCCCTTGCCATTCCTGAGAAAGCGGCGTTTGCCAGGTCGCCACAGCACGAGACGCTGATCGCGCGACAAATGACTGGATGTCCTCCAGCTCCCACGCCAAATCGACGTGCATCACCACCCCTTCGTCCGTGACGTCGGCGGTGGTTTGGGCCCAGGCATGGCTGCCCACGTGGCCTCCGAGGAGCCACAAACAACACCCCAAACCCGCATACCAAAACACCCTCCACCCACGTTGGGATGTGAACAACCTCCCCGCAAACCCGGGAAGTTCAATGTGTGAATCGCGCATTTTCGCAGTGAAGATTGAACCCATGATGCTCATGTCCATCAGCACCCATACGCACAAAGGTGCGGCATATTGTGCCTCGCGCCCCCATTCGGGGTCATGCGCCGGTGGACGTGATGCGAAGTCGAGGCGCATCTCGCATACCTCGCCAAAATTCCGTAACATTGTGGGTTCAACACATTGTTCGATCATGACGAAATTGACCTCCTGCCTTCTGCTCCTCGCGATGACCGCCGCGTTTGTCGTCGTCGTAGCACCTCAGGATGCCCACGCACAAGACCCAGAATTCTCGCAATTCTACTCCAATCCCTTGCTGCTCAACCCGGCATTTGCAGGCACAGCACGCGGGCCCCGTGTGGTGATGTCTCACCGCAACCAGTGGCCTTCCATGAGTGGCGCATTCGTCACCCAGGCCGTGGGATACGACCAGCACTTCAATTCCATTTCAGGCGGATTGGGATTGGTCTTGATGAACGACCAAGCAGGTCAAAACACCCTGACCACCACCCGCATCACCGGGATGTACTCCTACCAACAAGCCATCACGCGGAAGTTGTCCTTGCGCATGGCGCTTGAGGCGAGTTACTTTCAAAAGGCGTTGGATTGGAGCAACCTCACGTTTGGGGACATGATCGACCCCCGTCGAGGCTTCATCTACGAGACCGCCGACACGCCGCGCGGCGAAACGGTGAAGAAAGTGGACTTCGGTGCAGGCTTGCTCGCCTTCACGGAGAAGTTCTATGCCGGGGTCGCAGGTCACCACTTGAACGAACCCAACGAAAGTCTCGTGGTGGGCACGAGCCGCTTGCCCATGAAAATCACGGGACACGCCGGAGCCAAGCTTCCCTTGCAACGCAGTGTCAAAGGCGTGGAAGCGTGGATTTCCCCCAACGTGCTGTACCGCCGTCAGGGTGAATTCCAACAGTTGAACTTGGGGGTGTATGTCAGCAAAGGGCCACTCGTGGCTGGAGTGTGGCACCGAGGCTTCTTCTCGGAGGACACGCGTGACGCTCTGATTGTGCTTTTGGGAGTTGAAACCGCCCTGATGCGCTTCGGATACAGCTACGACATCACCATCTCGGACTTGACGCCAGCCACGGGCGGCGCGCATGAACTGAGCTTGAGCATGAAGTTCGCTTCTCCTCAACGATCCAAATTCAGAACGGTCTCCTGCCCGACCTTCTGACGCAAGAAACCTGCATCTACTCGAAACCTGAAAATTGAATCCGCACAACATGACGCAAAAGCACATTTACGGCTTGCTCGCAGTCGCCATGGGTCTGATGACCTTGAATGGATGTTACTACGAGCGCTCAGGCGCCACAGGTTGGGCGTACAACTTCTATGAGAACGGCGGCTTTGAACGGACGCCGTATTTTGAACAAGAAACGGGTCCAGGCCTGATTTTCGTAGAAGGCGGTACGTTCACCATGGGCCAAGTGGATGACGACCTGAACTACGCGTGGGACAACATTCCCCGCCGCACCACCGTGTCGTCCTTCTACATGGACGAGACCGAGGTGACCAACCACTTTTGGACGGAATATCTCGCCTGGTTGCAACGCATCTACGGCTCTTCCTACCCCGAAATCGTGGAGCGCGCCTTGCCCGACACGGCGGCTTGGAGAAACAAACTGGCCTACAACGAGCCCATGGTGAACTTCTACTTGCGTCACCCGGCCTACCGCGATTACCCTGTAGTGGGTGTGAGTTGGTTGCAAGCCAACGACTTCTGCAAGTGGCGTTCGGACCGTGTGAACGAAGGCATCCTCATTCGTGAGGGCCTCTTGTTGCACAACCCCGATGCCCAAATCGACGAAGAGCACTTCACCACAGAAACGTACCTCTCTGGCCAATACCAGGGTGAGCGTGAGCGCGAAGGCCTGCCGAGCTACAGCTTGAACGCAGAATTCCGCGACGTCCGCATGGAAGATGGCGTGCTCTTGCCCAACTACCGCCTGCCCACCGAGGCAGAGTGGGAGTTCGCGGCCCTCGGCCTCATTGGCAACAGCTTGGGTGAACTCGTGGCAGAGCGCAAAACGTACCCTTGGAATGGCCACTTCGTGCGAAACGGAGACAGCCGCACCGCTGGATACGGAAGCATCAATGCCAACTTCGTGAAAGGACGCGGTGACTACATGGGTGTTGCGGGTGCGTTGGACGACTTCGGCGACATCACCGTGGACGTGTACGCTTACGCCCCCAACGACTACGGCTTGTTCAACATGGCAGGAAACGTCAACGAGTGGGTGATGGACGTCTACCGTCCCTTGTCCATCCAAGACAACAACGAATTCCGCCCCTTCCGTGGCAACGTGTACCAAACGAAGCGCCTCGATGCGGAAGGACGCCCTGTCGACAAGTACGACTACGTGGTCTACAACATTCCCGGCGTCAAGGAATTCCTCGGTACGTACGAGAAGGAAGGCAACAGCGTCGGCATTTTCACGCCAGAAGACGTGGATTTGATGGGCAACCTCACGTCCAAAGTCAATGAGGCAGAAGAGCGCTTGAAGCAGCAACGCTTCGAGGAAGCTCAAACCCTCATGCAAGACGCCATGGACCTCATCGTGGACAGCGATGCACTGGCCGCGGCCGACCTGCGCAAGGGCTTCAGCAACAACATCGATGCCCTCCCAGGACAAATGCAGAAGCGCAACGAGTCCCTCGAGGAAAACTTGAACCGGACCAACTACCGCATTGCAGACAACATCGACTACCTCGATGGCGACCGCAACAGCTCGTTTGACTTTGCGGCCCAGTCGGCGGAAGAGGATCAGTTGAAGGACAAGCGCGTCTACAACTTTGGAGGCTCGTCACTCATCAGCAACCGCAGCCGCGTCTACAAGGGCGGAGGTTGGGATGACCGCGCTTACTACCTCATCCCAGGCACGCGTCGCTACCTCGACGAACGTCAGAGCTCGGCTTCCATCGGCTTCCGATGTGCCATGGACCGCGTGGGAACCCCGGTTCCCTTCAGCGGACAATGAGGACGTCCCCAAGGACACGTCAACAACTTGAATGCAACGAACCCCACAGCTTGGCTGTGGGGTTTTTCTTTGCCTCAAGACGCCATGATCAACCTCTCTGACCCTACCCTGTTGCGACTGCTTGCAGCCCGAGATGCTTCCGACGGCGTGTCCTCCGACACCCGGGCTGAGCTCAAGGGAATGATGTTTGTGGCCCTGAAAGGCGCCAACTTCGACGGGAACACCTTTGTGCAACACGCCTTGGACCAAGGGGCGACCCACGCCATCACCTCGGATCGGCAATGGGAAGGCGCTGCCAACGTCACAGTAGTGAAAGACACCCTTGGCGCCTTGCAGACCTTGGCCAGGGCTTACCGCAGGCGCTGGACGTGTCCGGTGCTCGCCATGACAGGAAGCAACGGCAAAACCACCACGAAAGAACTCATTCGTGACGTGCTGGCCACGCGGCACAATGTGCACGCCACCCTGGGCAACCTGAACAACCACATTGGCGTGCCGTTGACGCTGCTCAATGCGCCTGCACAACCTGAATTTGTCGTGGTTGAAATGGGCGCCAATCACCAAAAGGAGATTGACCTCCTCGCACGCATTGCCGAACCCACGCACGGCTACATCACCAACATCGGCCTTGCCCACCTCGAAGGATTCGGTGGCCCAGAAGGAGTGTACCGTGGCAAGAAGGAGTTGTTTGATCACCTCGCCTCCCATGGGGGAACGGCCTTCGTCCAACAGGGAGACGACCAGGTGGTTCGGGCAAGCCAAGAGGTCCACTCGCGTGTGCAGGTCCCGACCCCCGAATGGACGTGGTCCTCTCGCCCCGATGGCGGCGGCATCGCGTCATTGGGAAGCACAACCATCCCCATGAACCTCGAGGGCAGTTACAACTTACCCAACGTGGTGGCCGCCTTGGCCATTGGTGCGCACTTCGGCGTGTCTGAGAAAGAAGCTTGTCAGGCCTTGTCCAACTATGTGCCCTCCAACCACCGGTCACAATCGGTCAAGACCGCGCACAATTGGATCATCCTCGACGCCTACAATGCCAACCCATCCAGCATGACCCATGCACTGAACGATTTTGCGTCGCGCGGGCATGACAAGCCGTTGGTCATCTTGGGCGACATGGCTGAATTGGGCGACGCCAGCGAAAGGGCGCACCGGGAAGTGGTCGACATGTGCCGCGCACAGGCTCTGGAACTGTGGAGTGTCGGGCAGTGGTTTGGACGCATTCATGACGGTGGAGGCCACAAAGGATGGATGCACTTCAGGGACCTCGAGGCACTTGTCGCTCACCTGCAATCGAATCCGACTGAAGGACGACAGATCCTGGTGAAGGGAAGCCGAAGCGCCGCACTTGAGAGGCTCCTCCCGTACCTGTAACGGGCGTTATCTTTGCCCCCATGTCGTTGATCGAAGAACTGAAATGGCGCGGGCTGCTGCATGACATCATGCCCGGCACCGAGGAATTGATGGAACAGGAGCGTGTCAAGGCCTATGTGGGCTTTGATCCGACGGCCGACAGCCTCCACATCGGAAACCTCGTCCCCATCATGTTGCTCGTTCACTGGCAAAGGGCTGGGCACACACCCGTCGCACTCGTGGGTGGCGCCACCGGCATGGTGGGCGATCCCAGCGGAAAGACGGCAGAGCGTCAGTTCCTCGACCTCGACGTGTTGCAACACAACCTTGCGTGTCAGCGGGCGCAATTGGAGAAGTTTTTGGACTTCGAGGGGGAGAATGCGGCGAGTGTGGTCAACAATTACGACTGGTTCAAGGACTTTGGGTTTCTCGACTTCATCCGTGACGTGGGAAAGCACATCACGGTCAACTACATGATGTCGAAGGACAGCGTGAAGAATCGCCTCGAGAGCGGCATGAGCTTCACGGAATTCACCTACCAGTTGGTGCAGGGCTACGACTTCTATCACCTGTGGAAGGAACACGGCGTGAAAGTCCAAATGGGCGGCAGCGACCAGTGGGGCAACATCGTCACAGGCACCGAGCTCATTCGCCGCAAAGGCAGCGGCCAGGCCTTTGCCATCACCGCTCCCCTCATCACCAAGGCCGATGGGTCCAAATTTGGGAAGAGTGAAGGCGGCAACGTGTGGCTCGACAAAAACCGCACCTCGGCCTACAAGTTTTACCAGTACTGGATCAATGCGGCCGATGAAGATGCCGCGCGTTACCTGCGCATCTTCACCCTGATGTCCCGAGAGGAGATTGAAGCCATTGAGGCGGCCCACGCCGAAAATCCCGGCATGCGCGCCATGCAAAAGGCCCTTGCGGAAGATGTCACGCGCCGCATCCACGGACAGGCCGACCTGGACACGGCCATTGCTGCAAGTGCGTTGTTGTTTGGAAAGAGTTCCGAAGCGGACTTGCGGGCTTTGCCTGAGGCCGAATTGCTCAGTGTGTTTGAAGGCGTTCCGCAGCGCACGGTGTCTCGTGCAGACCTCGAAGCGGGCATGGGCATCATCGACTTGCTTGCGGGAGGTGACGACGCGTTCTTGACGAGCAATGGCGAAGCCCGTCGCGCGCTTAAAGAAGGCAGCGTCAGCGTCAACAAAGCCAAGGTCAACGACAGCCGCGTTGTCACTACAGACGACGTGATTGGTTCAGGCATCATCCTGTTGCAACGCGGAAAGAAGAATTACTTCTTGGTGCGGGTGAGCGCATGAGGGGGTGCCAAGGCTGAGAAGCAAAGCCTCAGCCAAACAGCAACGCCAACTCCCTGCCTTCGACGAGGTACAGGAACACCACCAGCAAAACCGAAACGACCAACCCGATGGTCGCTTTGCCGAGGTCTGAAAAGACCATGGTCCAAACGTTGCGGCCGTCCTGGTTGGCTTCGTCCAACCGGAGGCGCAGAGCCACCTCTCGACCCGCAAGCATGCCGAGGAACACCCACGTGGTGCTCATGGGAATCTTGGCGCCGATGCCCAGCATGTCAAACTTGAACAGCAGCAACACAAGGCCGTAGAAGAGGTCAATGAACGTGGCGGAACGAATGTCCTGCGTGTTGGTCTTGACCCGGACGATTTCCTGAATCTTTCCCCCTCTGCGGTAGAAGATGTACCCCAACATGGCAAGCAGCACCGCAAGCGCAAACGCGAAGGTGCCGACACCCACTTCGCGGGGATCGCCGAGGTAGACCATGATGTTGACCAAATCCTGGGTCAGCCACTGGCTCCACAGGAAGCCCGTCGAGGCCCACTGGAGGGTGGTCCAAAACTTGCGATTGGTCCACAGTCCATGGTCTTCGCCATCGAACGGATGACGCATGAACAACCGCTCGGTGACTTTGCTCAAGGCGATGAATGCCAGAATGGCAAACGTGAAGGCCACGCCATACCCACCCAAGCTTTTGACGAGCATTTGGGGCAAGGCCTTGGGTGCGAAAAAGGTCAGCACCAGGAAGGTCGTGCTCACCGGGATGCCCAATCGCGTGATGAAAAGAAGGGCCAAGGGTGGCAAAACATACCACGCACTGATGGTCGGGAACACCGTGTCCCCCTTGAAAATGCCGTCGTACTTCCCGAAGGTCAGGTCGTCGCCCTTGCCTCCGAGGTACTCGCCATATCCGAGGTATCCCAAGGTGACGACCAGGGCCATGATGGAACCTGCGAACAACCAGAGCTGCCACCACTTTCGCTTCTCGTTGGACACGAGGAACGTGCCCAAGGTTTGGATGCTGTCGTTGCCCACCACCGAGTAGGCAGCGAGCGAAAATCCGAGCAAGGCGAAAACAAATTCCACGAGCAGGTGTTTGCGGCCGCAAGATGACCTCAGAATCTCAGTTGAACAACCCTTTCGTGTTATGAATTCACGGCGTCGCCAACAAACTGCATCCACGCACTTCGGAATGGTCCTGTCTTCCCAACAAAATCAACCCTTTAGAAGTCAAGTTCGCCGCATCACCCGTCGCCAAAAAAGCGCAGCTGTGCACGTTCGCCAAATCCACAATGTCCAACCGCCCCACCCGGTTTTGCAAGGCGGAGGACCGAGGATCCCGAGGCTCGCGCACAAGCGGCTTCACCCAAGATGGAAACGCATGGTGGATGCCATCCTTGGCATACCCTTGCGACATCATCTCCGTCATCCCATATTCAGAAGCCACGTGAATGTCGGGAAGCACCGACTTGATGCGGGCGTGGACTTCTTCCCGAATCGGCTCGATGCCGCGTCCCTTCATGCCTCCCGTTTCAATGAGCGTCACATGTTTCCAAGGGACACTCTCCAACCACCCGCGATCACTCGCCAAAGAATCCAACCAATCAAGGATGGCCCAAGTGACCCCAAACAGCATCAAGGGCCTCCATTCTTGTTCCTCAAAATGCCGAGTGACAGCCGCATTCAGCGCACCGTGGTCGTGCATCAACATGCCCTCCTCGGGCGTGCCAGTTTGTCCCATGAAGTCGGCGACCATGGTCAACAACGAGGCATCCTCACGTCCGATGTAGCCTGGAAGCAAGCCCAACCATGCCCAATCGGCCACGGGTCCACCCCACTGCGCTTGCCACGCCAAGCGCGACACCTGCGCATACCACGCAAGGCCTTCGTCGTCCATCCAGTGCTGCGCGCGCGAAATCGTTTGCGTGGTACCCGAGCTTCGGAACACGTGCTTGGGCTCCCAAGTCCCGGACTTGACGTCATGCGATTTGAACACTTCGACAGGCAAGAAAGGAATGTCTTCCAGGGTGGCAATGTCCTCAGGACGGACGTTCATCGCCTCCAAAAATGCCCGATACGGCGTGTTGTGCACGGCTTGCCACCGAAACAACGCGATCGCATGGTCCAGGAACCCATCCTCGGTGCCTTCACGCATCCAAGACCAAAGCCTCAAACGCACCTCCTCCAACGAGGCCCCTGCACCCCAATCTTGAAAGGCCTGTGACATGTGCCGCAAGTTCGGAACTCTTGACCGAGGTTCCGTAACATTGTGCCATGTCTACGCGGCACCTCATCCTGGGTTTGGCGACGTTGGGGCTGGCCAGCTGCCTTCCCGAATCGCAGTATGAAGACGAGCCCACCTTGGCTTTCGAGCGCTTCGAGACGCGGGCAGATGGCACCGCCACGATGACTTTGGCCTTCACCGACGGCGACGGCAACGTGGGTTTGACCCAAGCCGACACCTTGCCGCCTTTCTGCCAGACCTGCACGCACCACTACAATTTGGTCGGAGAATACCAGGAATGGAAAGACACGTCCTGGCGAGTTCCCACCTTGATTGTGCCCTACGCCTACCGCGTGCCCGTCGCAGAACCGACGGGCTCAAGCCCCGCGTTGGACGGCACCATTCAAGTGGAGTTGACTTCGTGGTACCTCTTGGGCACCGATGCGGATTCAGTGCGCTTCTCCTGGACGCTGTGGGACCGCGACTTGAATCCGAGCAACGAAGCGGTGTCTACCGCGGTCGCCGTCCCCTGAATCACGCGCGTTCCTGCGCGCCCGAGAGCTCGGAGCTGACGTGGGCGATTCGGTCCCCGCACTCTTCCAAGGAGGACAGCAAATCGTTGTACAGGATGCCACTCATGGCGGGGTACTTTCCCTTCTCCACGTCGCGGACGTGCTTTTCGCGCAACTTGGCTTGCAGGGCGTTGATCTTTCCCTCCACTTCAGCCACAGCTTCCAAATCCACATCCGACGATTTGAGCTGCACATCCATGACTTTGATCGCCTCCCGCAACAACTCAATCATATGAAGCAAGTTGGTGCGCTGCTTGGGCATGAAATACACCCCCTCACGGGCTTTGGCATCCATTTGCCACGCCATGCTCAAAAGGGTGTCTCCCACGCGCTCAAAATCTGGGTTGACTGCTGACAGGGCCGCCAACCGGGCACTCAATTCTGGGCTGAGCTCTTGTTGTGCAATGCCCGAGAGTTGCATGCTCACCGTTTGCTCGATGCGGTCGGTTCGCTCTTCCCACTTGACCAAATTGTTGAGCACATCTGCCCGATCTCCGGGTTCCAAGAGTCCAAACAACTCCTCCACCCCATGGGTCATCCTTCGAAGCAAGGAGGCACTGCGACGGTAATCGTTCAACACTTCCTCCAAGCTCAGACGCGCGTCGACGATGCGACCGGGAATCGCCGACATGGCCGCCTCCCCTTCCAAGTCTTCGGCCCACACCAGCTTCTTGGACAGTTTGACCAAGGACTCCACAAACAAGCCCATCAACAGCGCGTTCAAGACGTTGAAGGTCGTGTGGAACATGGCGAGGACATAGCCGTTTCGCACCTCTTGACTCTCAGCCGCGGCGAACAAGTTGGACAACACTTCGGCCATCACGGGAATGAGCCAAATCATCCACAACGCCCCAAACAAGTTGATCAAAAAGTGGATGCGCGCCACGCGCTTGGCCGTGCGGTTGCCCACCACGGCCGCCAAATTCGCAGTCAACGTGGTTCCAATGTTCTCTCCAAGCACCATGGCCAGCGCACTCTCCAACCCAATCAACCCCGACACCATGGCGGCCAAGGTCAAGGCAGTGGCTGCAGACGAGGACTGAATCAAGGCGGTCAATGTGGCGCCAATCAGCATGAACAACACATTGGACCCAAGCCCTCCCCCTTCCGGGAAGATGGAGGTGAAGAGTTCGCGGGCGCCGACGCTTTCCATTTGGCCTTTGAGCAGGTTCAACCCAATGAACAGCAAGGCAAAGCCAATCATCATGTTGGCCGCTTGACGGGGCAAGCGGCGCTCCATCAGCAAAAGCGGCACCGCCAATCCCGCGATGGGCAACGCCAAATCAGAAAGCGAGAAGCCGCCGAGTGACAAGACAATGAGCCAGACAGTGATGGTGGTCCCAATGTTGGCACCAAACAACACCCCAATCGATTCGCGGATGGTCAACAGCCCCGCATTCACCAGACTCACCAAGGTGACCGTGACGGCCGAGCTCGATTGCAACAGGCTCGTGACGAACAAACCTGTCATTGTTCCTACCCACGTGCTTTGGGTGATGCTGGACAGAAACTCCCGGAAAGATGTGGCTGAAGCGCGGCGAATGGCGTCACTCAGGGTGCGCATTCCAAACAGGAACACGCCCAACCCGCCCAACACACTCAGCAACCATTTGATCCAAATCATGGGGGGCCAAGATAGAAGAAGGGCGCCGCTTGGGCGCCCTTCCTCATGTCATGTTCATGTTATCTCTGCACTCAGAGGCACGTGTTTCCGAAGTCCACAAGGAACACCAAGAGGTCAGCCGTGGTCGTCGAGCCGTCGCCATTCAAGTCCGTGGGACATGGATTGGCAATGGTGAATTCGCACGAACCGTCGTCTTGTGTCGCACCCGCAGTGAAGTTGTCTGCATTGGGGTAGGTGCACCCCACGCAGTCAAATGTGCACTGGCTTGAATCGCCCAAGATGGCGTTCGCGTTGAAGTTGCACGCATCGGGGTTGTTGCAACCAAAGGCAGAGCTGTTGGCTGCACCTGGCGTACCGTTGTCCACCCAAGAGGCTTGCCAGTTGCCTGGCAAATCATTGCCGTTGCCGAGCGGCGTCGTCAATGACGCAGCGAGGACTTCAGGGATGTACTCCAACGTGGCACAACCGCCGTCAGGGCTTTCGATGTAGTTGAAACCAAGGATGCCTTGAGCCGCAGAAGGCCATGCACCGCCATCGTCATAGGTCACAGCGTTTACGGTGTTGCCAAAGGCGTCGCGCAACGCAAGGGCCTCGCCCGAGTTGCTGAAGTTGCCTTGGGTCATTTCGAAGATTTGAACGCCGGTGAATGCGTAGTTCGCAGCACCTGCTTCAGACACCACCACGAGGATGAACTCACCGGCAGCCATGGTGGTGCCTTCAGGGAACACCACGCTGAGTTGGTCGTTGCCTCCTGTGGAGTTGTAGAACTCGTATCCAGAAATGTCCGCGGCCAAATCGCCGGTGTTCAACAATTCCACGAACTCGTAATCGAAGTCATCCCCTTGGCTGGTGCAGGGGTTGTAGTGGATCTCATTGATGATGATGCTTGGCAACGTGTAGTAGCACGTGGTGTTGTCCTCGAGCGTCGTGTTCTCGTTGTAGTTCAACGCCGTGGGGTCCGTGCAGCCCGTGATGACGCAAGAGCCATCGTCAGCTGTGGCGTCGGGGTTGTAGTTGTCGGCGGACTCGTCCGTGCAACCAGAAACGTCTGAACAAGAACCGTCGTCCTCTGAAGCAAGCGGGTCGTAGTTGGGGAACGTCGCGTCGGTGCAGCCAATGCGCACCACGTCAGACGTGTCACGTGGGCACACCTTCCAGTTGCCGAAGCTGTAGAAGTTGGGACCAGCAACACGGTAGTTTGATCCTTCTTGAACAAGCGCCACATTGACACCATCCACCAAGATGCTGTCGTTGACGGCGTTGTAGCCGAGGGATGCAGCCATGCCCTGACCGGCGCCGTCGCTAAGGGTCCACTCGCCAAAGTTGGCCGTGATGCCAGAGACTGTGCCTGTCATTTCAACCAACACGCACTCCCACTGCTCATCGTTGATGGCACCAGGTGCGAGCGTTTCTGCTACAGGCAAGGAATTTCCTGAAGATTGCACCGTAGGCACAGCGGAAAGGATCTGACGCAAGCCAAAGACTTCGTTGACCGTACCTGCGACTTCCACTTGGTCACCCACAGCCACACCGTCACCAATCACCCAAATGGCCGAGTTGGCGCCTGTGCCGTTCTGGATCACGTAGGAAGGCTGACCCGCCAATGCGCCGTTATTGCCGTAGATGGCAGTCACAACACCTGACGTCACCACGCTCCCTGAAAAGCCTTGGGTTTGGATGTCCTGAATACTCAAGCTGGGAATGAAGATGCACGACCCGTCGTCTTCTGTCGCTGTTGGGTCGTAGTTCACCGCACCTGCATCGGTGCAACCCGTGTTGTCCACCGCGCACGCACCGTTGAAGGTGTGCACGCCCAAGTCGGTCCAGTCATTCGAAGGATTGATGATCCACTCCGTGTCAATTTCATTGGTGCCGGCGCTGGCAGCCCAGTCACCACCGTTGCCTGTAGACACCTCGGGCTTGCGGACGAGTGTGGCGTTTTGCGTGGCGTTGGTCACACCGGCCACGGCAAAACCTGAACCAGGATCGGGACCAAAATCACCGATGGCATCCACCAAGGTCGTGTCCCCTCCGGCGATGTTCACCAAGAAGTACGCGTCGTCGCCGTTGCTCAAGAACGTGTAAGTCATGTTGGCCACAGCCAAGATGATGGGATCTGCAGTGGGGTGAGCCACGATGTACGTTCCGCCTGGCGCCACTTGGTCGCCTGCAGGGAAGTTGAACGTCCAGAAGTCCACGTTGTCCGTGATGCTGGATGATGCACCCAAATCGTCGCAGCCGTTGCTGCAGTTGCCAAACGTGTACTCGTCCAAGAAAATGGGAGAGCCCGTGGGGTTGTAGAGTTCGATGTACTTGTTGTTCGAGGAACCTTCGGCCACCTCTGAAACGAACAACCCACATTCACCGCCTTCAATGTCGCAGCTTCCATCTTCAATGGAGGCCAGAGGGTTGTAGTTCAACGCTCCTGCGTTGGTGCAACCGTACAAGAGGGCGTCCGCAGCGTCGCGAGGCTGCACCTTGAAGTTTCCGAAAGAGTAGTCGAGTGCACCGGACACTTGCAATTGGTTGCCCAAAGCCACCAGCCCAGCGTCAATGGCGTCGTAGCCCGCGTCGTCTACACGGAGGTCGCCCGAGCCATCAGAAAGGGCCCACTCGCCAAAACCTGCGTCCGCGTTGGTCACCACACCGGTGACCTGCACCAAAACACCTTCCCAAGGCTCCGCACCTGCATCAACCGTGGTCAACACCTCAGCGACAGGCAAAGCGTTGCCCTGGCTGAGGATGACGGTGGCGGGGGTGGAGATTTGGGTTTTGTCGAAGTATTCAGAGACCGCCCCGGTCACCTCCACTTCGTCGCCCAACTGAACGGGAACGTCGGGAGAGAAAAGCCACAAACCGCTGTACGCACCCTGACCGTCCTGGATGCTCACGTTCGAGCCGTAGACGCCCGTGACGATGCCGCGTGTCACCACGACTGAATCCGCAAACACGCCAGTTTCTTGGCCCTGTTGAATGGTCGCAATGCTGGTCAATTCCACGATCAAGCATGAACCGTCGTCGTAGTCAGCCGCGGGGTTGTAGTTGGCTGCAGCCGCGTTGGTGCAACCGCCTGTACCCACCGTGATGGTGGCCACCATGCCCAATGCAGCGTGAGAGCCGATGGAGCAATCGTAGGTGTACACACCGGGCGTGTTGAAGGTGTAGGAACCGATGCACACTCCTGCAGCGTCTCCAGCAACGGGAGCCAAGTAGAAGGCTTCAGGGTTTCCAAAGGAAGAACCCGTTTGAGAATCAATGTCGCCGTTGACGTCATGGGTGCCTCCGAGGTTGGACCACACGACCGTTTGGCCGGGTTCGATGGTCAAGTTGGCAGGGTTGTATTGGAAGCTGCTCGCCTCCACCACAACGCCGTCCACCTCGCACGCGTTGTCAAACATGCAGCTGCCATCGTCTTGGGTGGCGTCCGCATTGTAGTTGGTGGCATTGGCGTTGGTGCATCCGAGCACTGCCGCGCCACAGCCATCGAAGGTGTGCATGGCGAGGTTGGTCCAATCGTTTTGATCGAGGACAATCCACTCACTGTTTTCCGCATCCGTACCCGCGCTGGTGACCCAGTCGCCGCCGTTGCCAGACTGCACAGAAGACTTGCGGACAATGGTGTGGTCTTTCGTACCTGCCGTCACACCTGCCACGTCCCAGCCTGAACCGGGGTCGCCGTTCCAATCGCCGACCGCGTCAATTTGATCAAACGACGTCTCGTCGCCTTGAACCAAGATGAAGCCGTCATCGCCGTTTGAGAGGAACGTGAATGTGTGGTCAGCCTCCGCCAGGATGATCGGATCAGAGGAGGGGTGGGCAATCACGTACACGTCACCTGCCGCCACCATGGCACCCTCAGGAAAGGCATTCCAAAATTCATATTCGCCCACGACAGATGGGGCATTGGACACGCTTGGGAAGGCATAGCCGCTCAAGTCCACATCTGCACCTGTGGGGTTGTAGATCTCGAGGTACTTGTTGTTCGAGGAGCCTTCCGCGGCCTCTGAGAAGAAGAGGTTTTCGCACTGGGCCCATGTGGCTCCTGCACTCCAGAAGAGCAGCGCCGAAGCAAGCAAGGTTGAAAAACGCATTTGTTTGGGAATTAAAGGTTTTGGACGAGTAAAAGTACGCATTCCAAGACGAAAAATGGCAGTTGAGCGAAGAGTTCACAGAGGCTTTACATAGGCCTTCGATATAACCCTGTATAACCTGTCGAAAACGCGTTCAGTCAAACAGCGTCGGGGCCGGTGGCGCCCACGTGAACGTTTTGCGGTGCAAGGGGGTCGGACCGCGTTCCACCAAAGCTTGCCGGTGGGCCACCGTGGGGTACCCCATGTTGGTTTCCCACCCGTAGCCTGGATAGGTTTGGGCTGCGTCGAGCATGTAGGTGTCTCGGTGGGTTTTGGCGAGGATGCTCGCGGCTGCGATGGATGCAATTTTGGCATCGCCCTTCACGAAACACGTGTGGGGAGGCATGTCTTCGTCGGACACAAATCGGTTGCCGTCAATGAGCAAGTGGTCGGGCACTCCAGCCAACCCTCGAACCGCACGACGCATCGCTTCAAATGAAGCTTGCAAAATGTTCATGCGGTCGATGTCCGATGGCGACACGAAGGCCACAGACCACGTGATGGCTTTGGACTCGATTTCTGCGCGAAGTTGTTGACGCTGTGAGGCCGTGAGTTGCTTGCTGTCGTTCAAGGGAAGTTGCTTCGCGACCCGGGCATCGAGGACAACAGCAGCCGCGACGACCGGCCCCGCCAAGCACCCCCGACCGGCCTCGTCACACCCAGCCTCAATGCGGCCTTTCACCACTTGGGAAAGCAACGCTTTGCTCATGTCAGCATGGTTTTCAATGCCTCATCGAGCTTGGCCCCCGTGGCTGCCCAGGAATAGGTTTTGGCGCGAGCCAATCCGCGTTGGCGGGCCTCTTGTGCGGCCTCTGAATCCAATTCGAGGCGATGCATTTCATGGGCGATGGCCCCTGGCTTTGCAGGATCGACGAGCGCAAACGCAGCATCGCCACAGACTTCGGGCAAGGAGGTCACGTTGGAACTGATGACGGGCACCCCACATGCCATGGCTTCCACCACAGGGATGCCAAACCCTTCAAACCAGGGAACAAATACCAGGCCTTCCGCACCACCGACGGCGCGAACCAAGTCCGCATTGTTCAAGCGCCCGGGGAAGTGCACGTGGGTGCGCAGCTCCTCTGAAAGCGCAGGCAAGTCGTCGCTCCACATCGCCACACCGACCACCACCAGGTCCCAGCTTCCCCCGAGCGCGCGGTACGATTCAAACGCCGACATCAACCCTTCTACATTCTTCCGCGGATGCAAGGACCCGACGAAAATGAAGTAAGGACGTCCTTCCGAAAGCGTCCTTCTCGCCCCTTCGCGCTCTTCGGTGCTTGCCGGCTGGAATGCCTCGTCCGCGGCATTCGAGAACACTTCGATGGCGCTTTCATCCAGTCCGTAAGTCGTCGCCAAATCCTGACGGCTGTATTCGGAGACCGTCCCGAGGACTTGCGCACGCTTTGCGAAATGTGGGAATTCGGTTTGGTAGTAGTCCCGCCATTGTTGGGGCAGTCCCTCAGGACGGTGCTCAAAATTCAAGTCGTGAATGACCGTCAATTGGGGGAAGTCGGCAGGCATGTCTGTGGCGAGCGGACCTTCCAGCGACACGAAGGCGTCGGCGTTCCACTTCCGGAGCACCCGGCTCAATGGCTTTCCGAACCCCCATTTCATCAACCACGGTCG
>NYSX01000082.1 GCA_002683345.1 Flavobacteriales bacterium | reverse complement strand
TGTGATGGCGGGTCACGAAACCACCCTTCCCATCACCCTCGACCAAATGATCTACCACGCCCAAGCCGTGGTTCGAGCCGCCAAGCGCGCGCTGGTCGTGGTGGACCTCCCCTTTGGAACGTATCAGGGCAACTCCAAAGAGGCCCTGAACAGCGCCATCCGCATCATGAAGGAAAGTGGCGCCCATGCGGTCAAGCTTGAGGGCGGCCGTGAGGTGCGCGAGAGCATCGAACGAATTTTGTCCGCGGGCATCCCCGTCATGGGACACCTCGGGCTGACGCCGCAGAGCATCTACAAGTTTGGGACCTACACAGTGCGCGCCAAGGAAGAGGAAGAAGCCTTGCGTCTCAAGGAAGATGCCCAAATGCTCGCCGACATCGGCTGCTTCAGCATCGTCTTTGAAAAGATTCCCGCCACGCTTGCGGGCGAAGTCACCGCCATGGTCGACTGCCCCACGATTGGCATTGGCGCCGGTGCAGATTGCGATGGCCAAGTCCTCGTGCTGCACGACATGCTCGGCATCACCCAGGCCTTCTCCCCTCGTTTCCTTCGCCGGTACAGCGACATGGGAGACCAAATGTTCCGCGCCATCCGTCAGTATGTGAGCGACGTGCGGGCCGTGGACTTCCCCAACGATTCCGAGAAGTACTGATGGCACAGGGGCCTCGCGACGATCAATCCCGCCGCAACGACGGAACGTTCCACCGGTTCGTCAAGCCCCCCAAGGCGCCCATCGTGCATAGCACGAAGGATAACCTCCAGGTCCTCTACGAAGACAACCACATCGTGGCCGTCAACAAGCGAAGCGGCGATGTCGTTCAAGGCAGTGGCACGGGCGAAGCAAGCTTGTGTGAAGTGGTGGCGGAATACGTCGCCCACAAATACAACAAGCCCGGCAAAGCCTACATCGGCACGGTGCACCGTCTTGACCGCCCCGTGAGTGGCGTCATCCTCTACGCCCGCACGAGCAAAGCGCACAAGCGGCTGAGCACCATGTTTCGACACCGCGAAATGCAGAAGACCTATTGGGCGGTCGTGAAGCCTGCGCCTCCGGAGGTGGATGGCCACGTGATCAACTACCTCGCGAAAAACGAGAAGCTGAACAAAAGCTTTGCCCACGACAAGCCGGCGGACAACCGCAAGGAATGCGAACTCATGTACCGCCTGCGGGGGAAATCCGACCACTACGCCTTTGTCGAAGTGCTGCCCAAGACCGGCAGGCACCACCAGATTCGGGCGACCATGGCGCAGCTGGAATGTCCGATCAAGGGAGATGTGAAATACGGCGCACGACGCACCAATGACAACGCCTCCATTCACCTTCACGCCCGACGCATTGACTTCATCCACCCCGTCAAGCGGGAGACGGTGTCCATCCTTGCCCCGCCCCCGGATGACGTGCTCTGGGATGCGTTCGTGGCCATGGATCGCGGACAGCGCTGAGGCGTGAATGCCGCGTTGACAAGTTTTGCATCTCATCCACGTTTGAGGTGCCCGGCCTGAGGGGCGATGCGGTTATTTTTGGTGCTCACATTGACAAGACACCATGAGCACTCCTGAACATCACCGCTGCCTCATCGTTGGATCGGGCCCCGCCGGATACACTGCCGCCATTTACGCCGCCCGCGCGGACATGAAACCCGTCCTGTACCAAGGTCAACAACCTGGAGGTCAGCTCACCGAGACGACGGAAGTCGACAACTTCCCTGGTTACCCTGCGGGCATCAACGGTCCCCAAATGATGAAGGACCTCGAAGACCAAGCCAAGCGTTTCGACACGGACGTGCGCTACGGATGGGTCACGAAAGTGGACTTCAGCGGGCCGGTGCACAAGGTTTGGGTGGGCGACAACCAGGAGACGGAAATCCACGCCGACACGGTGATCATCAGCACGGGCGCCTCTGCCAAGTGGCTTGGCCTCGAAAGCGAGTTGCGCCTTCGCGACATCGGCGGCGGTGTGAGTGCCTGCGCCGTGTGCGATGGGTTCTTCTACCGCAACCAGGAAGTGGTCATTGTGGGTGCGGGTGACAGCGCCTGCGAAGAAGCGAGCTACCTCGCCAAATTGTGCACCAAGGTGACCATGCTTGTTCGCCGCGATGTGATGCGGGCCTCCAAGGCCATGCAACACCGCGTCAACAGCCTCGACAACATCGAAGTGTTGTACAACACCGAGACCGTAGAGGTTCTTGGCGAAGAGGCCGTGGACGGCGTGAAGGTGAAGAACAACGTCTCCGGCGAAGAGCACGTGATTCCCGCAACAGGATTCTTTGTGGCCATCGGTCACAAGCCTAACACCGACGTCTTCCAAGGCTTCATCAACCTCGACGAACAGGGCTACATCGTCAACGCCGAGCCAGGCACAAGCAAGACGAATGTGGAAGGTGTGTTTGTCAGCGGAGACGCGGCGGACAAGGTCTACCGCCAAGCCATCACGGCTGCGGGTACAGGATGCATGGCCGCACTCGACGCAGAGCGCTACCTCGCCGAGAAAGGCCTGCACTGAGCTTCAGCATGACCGGTTGGCCTGCCCTTGCGATTACAGCCCTCTCGGCTGTCGCACTTTGGCTGGGCTGTGCCATGGGTGACCCTCCCCCCCCAGCCGATACCATCCACGTGGATGAACGGCCGACTGCCGTCGATGCCATCGAGCGCTTCGACACAAGTGACGTTCAGCCTGTGATCGTTCCTCCCCTGACGGAATTGTTGGGTCATGTCACGCCTGCCAAGGACTCGGCCTTTGCCGAACTGCCTGCGCGGGTCTCTACGCGGAAAGGTCTGTTTCTCAGGACGGAGGCCCATGAAGCCTTCATGCAGATGCACGACGCTGCCGAGAAAGACGGGGTCATCCTGACGGCACTGAGTGCGACGCGTCCTTTTTCCCATCAGGCCTCCATTTGGAACCGTAAGTGGAAGCGTCCCCAAGCCATGGGCATGGCTCCTCTGGAGCGGGCGCGCGACATCCTTAAGTACAGCTCCATGCCGGGAACAAGCCGCCACCACTGGGGGACCGATGTCGACATCCACAGCCTCGAGCCTTCGGATTTTGACGCAGGCGAAGGCGCGAAGGTGGTGGCTTGGCTCAGAAGCCATGCTGGCCGGTTTGGGTTTGTGGAAGTCTACACGGAAGACGACGCTCGGCCGGGCTACCAACCTGAAGCCTGGCACTGGAGCTACCTCCCGCTCTCGGGTCCTTTTTTGAGTGCCATCAACGACGCGAACGAGAAGGGCACGCTTCCTCCGCTGGAGGGGTTTGAAGGCGCATTTGTGGCCGATTCACTGTACGTCCTCAGAGACTACGTCAACGGCATCAACGCGACCTTGGGCAAATGACCGCTGAAGTCAGTCCCGCTTCGTTGGCAGAGACCAAAGGGGCAAATCCTCGTTGAGCAACACCCGCGCAACATTCACCACGCCCGGATTCCGGGAAAGCATGTCCACGGCCTGCACCTGCACGTCGCAGAAGCCCTCGTACTGTTTCAACAGATGCCCCATGATGGCAAGCATGGTCTCGTAAGAATCGGTCACAGACCACATCCGGAACGTCACTTCCCTGTCGTTGGTGGGGTCGATCATTTTGCAGACGTTCCACAAGTTGGGCACCTGGGTCAAAATGTATCCCGCCTCTTCCACCTTGTCAGACTCGACTTTGACATCCAAGCAGTAGAACAGCTTGTATCCGAGTGACCTCCAATCCAAGTCTGCGTGAATCCCCTTAATGATCCCCTCTTCCTTCATCCGCTTGATGCGAGAATGCGTGGGACCAGGCGTCAACCCGACCAACTCACCAATGGCTTGGTTGGTCATGCTGGCGTCCTGCTGAAGGGCCTTCAAAATGGCCACATCCACCGCATCCAAGGGGCGTTTTTTACTCATATCGGTGCGCTCGCTTCAATTCCTTTCGAAAATAGCGAAACTCTGGCCAAAAAAGAATACCAAACCTCTTTTCCTTTCGGAAGATGGTGTAAAAATCAAGTACCGCCCAAAATGGCTTTCAATTCTTGGGCCAAGCCCAAGCCCAGTTCGTCCTGTTGGATGCTGAGGTGTCCCAGCAATTCGTCCACGCTGTCAACCCCGCGTTGCAGGTTGTCCCGCATCTCCAACAATTGATTCTTGCGTTGTCGGAAGGCCTTCAGAAGTGCGTGGGCGCCGTGGACTTCCTGCACAATCAAGGAAGGCACCCAAGGCTTTTCGAAGAACCGGTACACCAACCCTTCATTCAACGCCGCGAGCACCACGTCGTGGTCCGCAAAACCGGTCAAAATCATCTTGACCACTTCGGGGTGGGTTTCTTTGGCCTTCCGAACCAAATTGATGCCCGTCATGGAGGGCATGCGCTGGTCCGTAATCATCACATCAATACGCTCCTGAATCAAGGCTTCCATCGCTTCAGGGGCGCTTTGCGCCAAACGGACATCGAAGTCCCGCCGGAACGCCGCATTGAATGCAGCGAGGTTGCCGGCCTCGTCATCCACGAACAAGACCACGGGGCGTTCAGCCGAGCTCATGACTTGTCCAATCCCAAGCGAAAGGCATCCATGCTCGCACTCTCTTTCGCCAATTGGTTGGCAACGTCAATGAGCTTGCTCGAAGAGGGATTGTCGTGCAATTCACGCACGTCCACCTCGGTGATGTTGCCTTGCGCATCGATGTAGGACCTCATCTTTTTGGAGCCTACGTGCAATTCCAAATACACCTCCTGCTGCCCCACGCCACGGCGAAAACGAAAATTGACCACGTCGTTGATGTCCACGTTGGCCAATTGACACATGCCCGATGCTGCTTTGTACAAGTCCATGACAACAAGATAAGGTAGAACCCCGGAATTTGGGGAGATGGCGGGTGTGTGTTTCCTTGCAACCATGGATACCGCTCCCTCGTCTGCCCCTTCTTCCACCCGATGGATTCAAGAGGGCATCTTGGCGTATTGGACCTTGTTCTGGCTGTTGAACGTGTGCGACAAACTCATTGGAGGTGCACACTTCATGTGGGTCGGAAGAGACCGTTTCGCCCAATTCCAAAAATACTTTGCCTCCGTCGGGCTGGACGCCCCGTGGGTGGCCGATGCCGGGCTTGTCGTGGCCGCCGCCTTGGAAGTCTTTGCGCTGGTGTTCTGTGCAGGCGCGTGGCTTCATTTCAGAAAATCACGACCTGCACTAACGCGCACTTGGTTCTTCGTTGGCGTGTTGTTGACCCTCGGAACGTTCACCTTTTTCTCTGTGGGGGACCATTGGTTTGGCGACCGGTTTGAGCTGCTGGAACACACGCTGTTTTGGTTCATTGCCGCAGTGTCGTGGTCGGTGTTTGTGAGGCTTGAGCACGTCGCCTTGCCGACCGTTCCCCAACGCATTCCAGGCGGGGCCGTGGCGGTTGGTGCAGCGCTTTTGCTCGCCACCAGCACCTCCATTTTCAGACACAACGCGCAGGGATTTGTCCAACGCACCGAGCCACTTGAAGCAGAACAAGTGGGCGACCACTTGTACAAAGTGTCCTTCCCTTTTCTCGGCGGGAGCACGGTGTTTGAAGAGACGCTTCGCCAGTTCAAGGCCACGCATCCCGACGAGTCCATTGACCACATCTACACGGTGCCCAAGCCCCTTCGCCTGAAGAAAGCCGACGCCCTCATCTTTTACATCTCAACCGACGACAAGCCATGAAAGAGCACACGTGGATGCGGAGCGCCATTTTGGTGTTCTGGACGCTGTTTTGGGGGTTGAGTGTGGTGGACAAAATCATTCCCGACGTCCAGCACCTCTGGGTGGGCAAGGACTTCTTTGCCCTGTTTGTCAAATTCTTTGCGTCCCTCGGACTCAAGGACCCCTTGTTTCCCACGGTCGCCCTCGCCGGGGTGTCGGGACTCGAGGCATTGAACTTCACGATGTACGCCGTCGCCTTGTGGGCCCTTTGGCGCGGACGGCATGCGCAAGCTGAAGTGTGGTTCTTCCGGGGCATTTTCACCTCCATGGGCTTGTTTTCGCTGTTTTCCATCGCCGACCAGGTGTTTGGGGACCGGTTTCAGTTGCTGGAGCACGGCCTGTTTTGGGTCATCCTGCTCTGCTCGTGGATCCTCTTCAAATTTTTCTCGGCGGAATCTGAGCGCGTCGTCGACCTCGGCTCAACTCGCGGGGCGGTTCTTATTGGATTGGGGTTGACCTTGGCGGCCACATGGTCCATCCGAGATTTCTCAGCATCCACTTTTGACGCGGGCTCTCAGCCTGTCGAAGGCGAGGAAGTCGTGGAGGGCGTGTGGAAGTTTGACTTCCCCTTCCTCGCGGACAAACTGGTGTGGGAACGCACCGTAAACGCGTTCACCGCGGCACACCCAGAGCTCGAAGTTGCCTACATCTATACGGGGCCGTCAGAGCTCAACACCAAGAAGAAAACCCACCTGCTGCTCTATGTCTTCACAGAGCCCTGTCAGGATCACTGACGCTCGCCAAAGAAGCGCTTTTCAACGCTCCCATCGTCGAAGAGCAAGAACACCAATTGGTTGCTGGGGTCTGTGATTTCGCGACCCGCTACGTCCACCATCTTCACCAAGTTGCGGCGAGCCTCTAGGCTTTCCACGCCGTCGACTTCCTCCACGGTGACGGTGAACTCCGTGCGCTCGGAAAGGCAAGGGTCTGCGGAGGACATGGTCCAATTGTAGTAGAAGTAGTAATACGTGAATTCGTTTTCGCCTTCGATGGTGGTGCCGGTGATGCTCGCCAACGAACCGAGGTCGTACGGAAAATACACGTCGGCCTCGTTGTCGTCGCGCCACAAGAAGGGTGCCTCGTTGCCAGAGCGGATCTGGTACCCCTCACCTGCTTCGAGCGTGACATCGAGTTCGAAGACGTTCTGGCCGGCGGTCAGGTTTTGGGTCGCTGTGGCCACCACGGTGCCCATGTTGTCTGCGATTTCAAGGGTGTGAAAACCACCCTCCTCTGAATACACCTCCACCGATTCGAAGAGGACTGTTTGGAACACATCGAAGACCAAGCAGTAGGCGTTGTTGGGGTGGTGCTGCCCATTCTCAAAATCTGGCGCTGCCTTGCCGCCCACCACATCGTACTCTGCATTGGAATGCGCCACCCACACGCTCCCATCCTCGGTCAGCAAAGGCAAGGTGTAGCTGTCGGAAATGGCCAAAGCCTCAGTTGCTGTCTCCGTCGCAAACCAAAACGAAGCTGGCTCTGCCGTGAAGGTCACGGGATCAGCTCCCTGGGCAGCCGACTGCGCCGTTGGGGCATCAATCGAAAAGCATGACTCGTC
>NYSX01000081.1 GCA_002683345.1 Flavobacteriales bacterium | reverse complement strand
GAACGTCCTGGCCCGTACCCAGCACTGGATCGTACGGTCGGTAGTTGTTGTAGCCGTATGCCAACGCCATGAAGTAGTAGGTCTTGTGGTTGATGAGCGCGTTGTCGCCTTGGGCAAAGGCGTCCGTGGTCACGCGGAAGCTGTGGGCGATGCCTTCGTTGCTTCCATCGGCCATCAACGTCGGCACCGACAATTCCATCTCCGTGTCTTGGACGTAGTTGACGACCACATCGATGTCGTTGGCCACGTCGCATTGGAAGATGAGGCGCGCCTTTTCGATGTCGTTCAAGTCGGCCGGGCCAATGGTCTCGTCGGAGAGCTGGTAGATTTGGTACCCCTCGAATGCGTACGAACGGTCGGCATCACTCAGCGGGTCCCCATCTGGGGTCTCCTTGGGAATTCCTGGATCGATGGCCGTGTAGGCTTCGTTGAAGTTGTTGGACAGAGGGTTGTCGTTGGTCAGGTAGAGGATGAGCTCGTTCTCGAGTTCTTGCACCGCCACATCAGGGGCATCTGGACCGGAGACAATCTCAAAGCAGTTGTCAAACAGCGCCTGCGCCTTGTCGTCCGCGATGCGCAACAACTTCACACTCTCAAACGGCTCGCCGCCCTCTGCGCGGGCGTAGACCATCCCCACGGTGATGTTGTTGTAATCTCCGGGCTCGAGGGTGAAGGGACCGGCACTCTGCAAGAACAAACGGTCGCCCGGAGGGTTGCCCGTGCCCACTTCAGACCACGCATCCACGGGCACGCCTTCCGTCCCCCACTGGGCCGGGTCCGTGTCTCCCGGGAACATGTAGTCCGCCGGAATTTCCAAGTCCGCGCCGGTGCCTGGATTCAATCCGTCTCCCCCAAAGGCCATGCGCTGACCGTTCTTCCAGTACCCGCGCATGTAGTTGTAGAAATGACCCGCCTGCGTGGGCAGGGAGTTGGGACCGCTTCCCCAGTTGAAGTAGATGAAGCGGCGCATGCCAAAGCGTTCGTTGTCCACCACGCCGTCACCGTAACCGATGCCAATGCCCTCGTAGGGGATGCCAAGCGAATCGACGGCATTGCTGAAGTTGTCCGTCAATGGGTTGTCGATGCTGTCCGCGTCTTGGTAAGGACCTTCAAAGAAGTCAACCCCAAACGCAGGCGGGTTCTCCCCGTACCCGATCGAGAAGGAATCCGACTCGTCGAAAGCATCTCCATTGTACGTGTAGCCGAGACCGCGTTGCACATCACAGCCCACGTAGTCGTCGTTGATGCCGCCCAAATCGCTGTCCACCCACTGGCACATGTAGGTGTTGGTCAACGTCTGCGTGCCTTGGTTGATCAGCACGTAGTTGTTGAAGGTCATGTTGTTGATCTCATCGTTCGTGGAGAACGCAAACGCTTGCGCACGGATTTCCATGCCGATGGGCTCGCCCTGAGATTCGGTGTGGATGTTGCCCTTGTCGTTGAAGATCCAGTAGAAGTTGCGGTCTCCGTAGAGCGGTACGATGTCCTCGCGCTTCCGGTTGCTGCAGTCGATTTCTTGCAAAAAGTCAAACCAAGGGTAGTCCCCGTTCTCAGGGATGTAGTTGCCGTCTCCGTCGTAGTCCTTGAAGGGCGCGAGGTAGTAGTCTTGGTTGATGGCCGTGTTGCCGTGGGCGGGATACTCCCGGAAGTAGGCCGGCATCGCATAGCCGTCAGGGAAGTCCTCCTCCACGGTGCCACCGGCAACGGCATCGAAGTACTGACGGTGACGCTGGGCGTCGGCACGCATGGAGATGAAGAACCGGTCGTATTGGTCGCACACCGTGACGTCCACCTCGGCGGTACCGTCGTTGGTCAGTGGGCCTGGCCAGAAGTCGTTTTTCCCGTTTCGACGGTGCATGACTGCCGCCAATTTCAATTGTTGGTCTGGGCTGATGCCGCCCAGCCACAGGCCTCCGGCAAACACCGTGGACACATTGTCTTCCTTCGGAACGATGTACGAGCCCCGCCAGTTGGCGCGCTCGTGCCACAACGTACCACCGGTCTCAATCAAGGCGCGAACGTTGTTCCATTCCAGGTCACGCAGGGCTGTGGCCGGGGCGCACGCTCCGGCACGGGTGGGCGGCTGGGGGGCCACCACGCCAGCATCGTCGGGCATTTGCTTGTAGGTCGTTTGGGCCCACGTTGCGCTGAAAGACATGATGCACAGGGCCAAGCAAGCCCCGATCATGCGGACGGGAGAGGGAAGACAGTTCGTCATGAATTCAGGTTCCTTTAGAGACCGGTCGACGGGAGACGACTCAGTCAGCCTCGAAGATACGAGGTGCGGCGTTCGCAGGGACCTCCACAAGCCGCCAAGGGTCCAAGTACAAGATCCAGCCGCGTGGAGCGGTGGACTCGAGGTCTGCAAGGGCATTCATGTAGCGGCGAACCTGCTTGGCGTGCTTCTCCACATCCACCTCGCCCGACTTGAAATCCACGACGTGCCAGCCGTTGTTTTTTTGGACCACCCGGTCCGGACGCATGGGGCCATCCACATCCATCCATTCTGGCTCGCATTCCACCGTTGCATCCACCTCAAAGAACGCCGCCGACTTGGGTTCAGAGAACACCTTGTCCGCCCACGAAAGCACCTGCTGTCGGTCCTTGGTTTCCAACGACCATCGCGAGGCAAACCTCGTGCGAACGGTGGGCCAGTCTTCGACGGTTTGGACTTCGGCCAGCAAGTCGTGAACCAGCGTCCCCAGCTCGGCCTCCACGAGGCCGTCCGGGTGCACCTGGGACACCTGTGGCCGGACCATGACCACGCGTTGCGCCGCCTGCTCCCCCAAATTCAACCGGGTCGACACCACCGCCGTGTTCTCTTCCACTTCTTCCGAGGCGGCCAAACGGTCGTTGACACCTCGCTCCACCGCATCTCCGTGGGCGTGAAATTGCGCGCCCGTGACGTCCTCGGCGCAAGCCAACACCCACTGGCTGACAGAGGCCGGTTCGGCCCGGTCAAACTCGAGCTTGGCGGTCTCAGCCAGCACATCGAGACGCTCCACGGGACGGGTCATGGCCACGTAGACGATGTTCATCTGGTCGAGCAACGCAGCATCCAGTTCCGACTCTGCGAGGTCGTGCAAGGCCGTGTCTTTCATATCCGAGACCCGAAGCAACGCCGCAGGCAAATCCGTGCCCGAGGTCGGATCGAGCACCACAGGAACGTGGCCTTTGACCTCGCGCGCCTTGTTGTCGCCTGCAATGACGATGGTCACTGGAAAGGCCAAGCCTTTGGCCTTGTGCACTGTCATGACTTGGACCGCATCTCGGCCACCACTGGCCACAATGGACCGGGCGTGACCCACGCGGTCCCACGTTCGCAAGAATCCCCGCAAGCCCCCTTCCTCGGTGCCTGTGACCTCGAGGGCCATCTCCATCAAGGCTTCGGCATAGGCGTCAAACCGTCCAGTCACGCCCAAGACGTCGCACAAGTGACCCACCCAAGCGACCAACGGACCGTGGGCGTGTTCCAAGGGACGCAAATCCGGATACAAGTCATCCATCATCGCCTCGGCATGGAAGGTTTTGACGCGTTTGGTCTTGCCGTCGACCTCCACCTCATCCCACACGACGTGCGCGTCCAACACTTCCGCTTCCCGAATGCGCGCAGGTTCCAGCGCGGCCACGCATTGCAACCACGCCGTGGCGTGTCGGTCTTCGTTGGGATCCACCACCCATCGGGTCAGGGCCACGACCGCGAGCGCGGCGGGATGACGCCCGACATGCAGGCTATCCTCGGTTTGGGGAGTGATTCCCTCGTTCAGCATGTGTTGCGCGATGCGTGCACCTTGCTTGTTGGTGCGCACAAGCACGGCCATGTCGGACCAGTTGAACCCCCCACCTTCGTCCGAGGCATGGTGTCGCAGTCGCGCCACCAAGGCGTCATTCAGCAGGGATTCCCGCGTGTCCTTGTCGCCATCTTGGACGGCTTCAATGTGGACCTGTCCTTGGAAGCTGCGTTCGGGGGTTTGGGCTTGGTCGTCGTAGACCGCCTGCAAACGCGGCGGAAGGCGATGCTGCAATGCGCCAAAAAACGCGTTGTTCCACGTCACAATGGCCTCGCCGCTTCGCCAATTCGACTCGAGCACCTGGTCGTCCAGGGCGTCGTGGAAGGTCTGCTCGGCGTCGGCAAACGCGCCTTCTTCGTCGTCCACGATGCGCGGCAAATTCAACAGCTGGCGGTAGTCTCCGTTGCGCCAGCGGTAGATGGCCTGTTTGCCGTCTCCCACGACGAGGGTTCGGTGGCGCTCGGCCAAGACGTGATCCACCAGCGGGATCAGGTTTTGCCATTGGGTCACCGACGTGTCCTGGAATTCATCTACGAACACATGGCGGTACCGGCTGCCCATGCGTTCAAACAAGAACGGCACGGGGTTGTGACGCACCACGCGCGCCACCCGCTCGTGAAGGGCGTGGAACGTTCGAACGTTTCTCGCCTCCTGCACCTTCTCCATCTCTTCGGCAATCACCGCCAAGGTGCCCACCAAATCGACTTTGTGCAGAATGCGCTTGCGCAACAGGTGGGCTTCTCCACGTGAGGTTCCGGGCACCATGTGCTGGACCTGTTGGAGCGCGTGTTCCGCATCCGGGGTCACGCGCGCCACCGCATCCACGATGTGGTCGGGAGCCGTTTTGGTGGTGAATATTCCGTCGTCAAACATGGTCTGCAGCGTCTGCGTGGGCGCAACCGCTTCTCCGCGACGGTTCTTTTCGAGCCATGTGATCAGGGACCCACGGGACACGTCTTTTTTGGTCAGTCCTTCGCGACGGACCGCTTCCAAAGCCTTGGTCGCCCTGGCCGCAAGCTCCTTCTCCTCCCGCTTGACCTCTGCGCGAATCGTCTTCGACAAGGCGCTGAAATCCGCGGGCGTCATGTCGCCCAACGCTTCCAGCGCATTGCGCATGCCCTCTTTCAACACCTCCTTGCCATAAGTGGTCAAGGGGTGGCGGATGCGGCTGTCCTTCTCTTCTTCCACCTGGAGTCGGGCAAAGCCCTTGAGCAAGGCCGTCAGGGCCTCTTCCCCAGGGGTGCCAATGCGGTCGAGCAGGTTGCCCACGGCTTCATCGACAATGCGGTCCTGGTCAAGCTCGATGCGGTAGTCTTGGTCCAAGGCCAAATCGCGGGCAAAGCTCTTCACCAAGCGGTTGGTGAAACTGTCCAACGTCATGACCGCCATCTCTCCATAGCGGTGAAGCATGGTGGCGCGCAGGGCGCGGGCACGGGCCGCCAAGGTGTCGGCGGAGAGGCCGGTTTGGTCTGTGAGCTCGGCCACAAACGATTCCGATGCCTTGCCTGAGCCCACCTTGGCCAAGTCCGACAGGATGCGCTCCTTCATCTCCCACGCTGCCTTGTTGGTGAAGGTCAGCGCCAAGACGTGCCGAAACGCCCGCGGGTCGTCCACCGCCAAACAGCACGCGAGGTACCGGCTGACCAAACGGTAGGTCTTGCCACTTCCGGCAGAGGCGCGAACCACTTCAAACGACTTGGGAGACTTCATGGTGATGGACGTTGCACAAGACGGGCAACTTTTGGTGCAAATTAGGGGTTCTAACTTCGCATGATGAAGATTCCATTCACTCCGTTGACGCACTTGGGCATCTGCGCCTCGGTGCTGCTCTTTGCCACCACAGGTTGCACCCGCCAAAAGGACGCCGAAATCCGCATTGACTTCGACCTCCAATGGGACGGCAGCCATTTCGAAGTCAAGAATTCAGCGCCTGATGGACAAGGCCGACTCTTGCGATTGGAGCGACTAGAATGCTACCTCAGCGACTTTGCCATTCACGACGTGGACGAAGGTTGGTTGGCCATCGACACGGTCGCACGCATCGATTTCAGCAGCTACGGCAGCCATGCTTTGTTGACCATTCCCGGTGAAAAGGACCGATCCATCGATGGTCTGCGGATGGGACTTGGCGTGCCTCGTGATCGGAATGTCAATGTGGATCCTGCGTCGTACAGTGACCCCAATCACCCCCTCGGGTATACGGGGTCAGCAGGCCTTCATTGGGGTTGGGCTGCAGGCTACATCTTCAGTGTGTACGAAGGCAGATTGCTGACCGAACCCAACATCCCCTTCACCTATCATGCAGGGAACGATACCACATTTCGAACCACGGAGTTAATGTGGGAGGAACCTTGGTTGCTCGAATGCGGGGGCAAGGATCACAACATCACGCTGGTGCTGGATGCCTACAAATGCCTCCACGGCGCGGAAGACACCATCGACCCGGAAATCGATCCTGAGACCCACACAGGCAACAATTTGCCCCTCGCCATTCGCTGGGTGGACCTCTACCAAAACGCCTGGTCCATCCAGCCGTAACTTTCTGGGTGATGCGCGTGTCAACCAATGTCCTACTGGGCCTCTTCCTTGGCGGTTTGACCCTCGTGGGATGTGATTGTCACGGCCCTGAGCCGGTGTGGAATCCGACGCCCTACGCCCTCGAGATTCCGCCGTTCTTCCCTCCTATGGACATCCCTGCCGACAACCCGTTGACGGAAGAAGGGGTGCGCTTGGGGCGCATGCTGTTCTGGGAAACCCGGCTCAGTGAAAACAACGAGATGTCATGTGGTACGTGCCACTTGCCGGAGGTCAGTTTTGCGGATCCAGAACCCTACAGCACCGGAGTCACAGGCGCCACCGGCACCCGCAACGCCATGGCCCTGATCAACATGGGATGGGCGTCGTCGTACTTCTGGGACGGGCGGGCGCTCACCCTCGAAGAACAAATCCTCGAACCCATCCCCCACCCCGACGAAATGAACCTGCCTTGGTCCGAGGCCGTCGACCGTTTGAAGAACGACGAGACGGAGTCCGATTACCCGCAGCGCTTTTTCGATGCGTTTGGGACCACCGAGATCACGGCAGATTTGGTGTCTAAGGCGATTGCCCAGTTCGTGCGCATCATGATCAGCTCGGACAGCAAGTTTGACCAGTGGCGGCGCGGAGAAACGAGCTTGACAGACAGCGAATACAACGGCTACCAGATGTTTCTCCGGGAAGGCGGCGATCCCGAAGTCGTGCCCGGTGGTCAGTTTGGGGCCGACTGCTTTCACTGCCACGGAGAAGCCGGGCTTCAATTCACGGACCACCTGTTCCACAACAACGGACTCGACCCGAGTTTCGAAGCCGATCCCGGACGGGCTTTGGTCACTGGAAATCCGCTGGATTCAGGGCGTTTCCGCACCCCGACATTGCGCAACGTGGCCCTCTCCGCGCCCTTCATGCACGACGGACGGTTCCAAACCTTGGAGGAAGTCGTCGAACACTACAACTCCGGCGGGGTGGCGTCTTCGACGATTGATCCGTTCATGAAGTACACGACCGGCGGTTTGGCCTTGGCGCCATCCCAAAAAGCGGACCTCATTGCCTTTCTTCACACCTTGACAGACACGGTGTTCACGCAGAATCCTGCGTTCCAGAACCCCCACTGATGTAACCTTCAGCAGCCCTCGCCCGTACGCGAGAGCATGTTGACAGCAAAACAGTTTTCGAAGATCGCCACCCTGGTCACGATGGCCGGGGTGCTTGCGTTGTCCGCGTCTTCCGGCGCTTGGTCCCAGTGTGGGACCCTGCTGGATGGCGACGGTGTGGCGACAGCGGACCCCGTGTACTTTGAGTGCAACGACGGCAACACTCCTTTTGAGTTTTTCCCGCTGACGCAGGGGACCTGGACCAACGTGACGGTGAATTGGGGCGACGGCTCGGTACCGGAATTTTTTGCGGTTTGGGACAACCTCAATGCCATTAGCCACACCTACGCCTACCAAGAGCACGGGACCTACAATTTGACCTTCACGACCGCTTCGTGTTCGGCCACGGCCACCTTGGAAAAGAGTGTGTTGGTCAACCCTGCGATTGTGGTGCCTGAAGGATGGCCCACCGGCGCGTGCGCTCCGGCGACGTTGAGCTTTGTCAACGGCTCCACCAACGTCACTCCGGACACTGAATTCACGTGGACTTTTGACGACGGCACCACCGTGACGGCGGGGGCCTCAAACGAAGGCGCCACGGTCGATCACTTGTACGACGCATTCACCACAGGATGCCAACGCGAGGTGACGTTGACGGCCACGAACGCATGTCGGACTTCTGAATTTGGGGTGCCCGCTGCCGTGACCATTGACTACATCAACATTTGGGACCGAGACAACCCCTTGATTGACGCCTCGGCCACGGTGCTTTGCTGGCCTGACAACACCGTTGATTTGTGGAACATTTCTGAAATGGTGTGTTTCAACAACGGCAACACCCAGCAGCGCAAGGAGCGCTGGGACTTTGGTGGGCCCTACGGCCCAAGCGGCACAAGTGAGATCGACTGGCGCCCATGGATCAATTCCGATCCTGTGACATTGACCTTCCCAGGCGTGGGTGAATACACCATTTCCCTCGCCATTGAGAACTACTGCGGCATCGACGAACAAGAAATCACCATCGTGGTTCGCGAGCCCTTGACGGCAGAGGTCACTGGCCCCACCCTCGTGTGCGAGGGCGATCGCTTGGAGTTCACCGCCACAGCCCCCGACGCAGACTGGTTTGAATGGGATTTCTACGGCACCGATCAATACTGGTACCCCTCGCAGACGGGCAACATGATTTGGACGTACAATGCGCCTGGCGTGTACGATTTGACCGTGCAGGTGGGGTTGGACAACCAATCGGAGTCTTGTCTGGCGGAGGCCGTGCACCACATTGAGGTGCAGCCCAAACCACAAGCCAACATTGTCCTTTCAGACACGCAAGGCTGCGACATGTTGACGGTCGATGCCGATGAATCGGTCCGCGAGGGCATCTCGTACGAGTGGACGTTGCCCGACGGCAGCACCGTGGCCGGTCCTGAAGTGACGGGCATTGACCTGACAACCGTGGGAAGCCACTTGTTTGGGTTGGCCGTCACGGGGACCAATGGCTGTGTTCGCATGGTCAACGAAACCGTGGACATCCACCCTTCCCCCGTGGCCAGCTTCACCGCAGGCGCAGTGTGTGAAGGAGAAACGACATCGTTCACCGATTTGAGCTTGCCCAACGGAAGCGACACGCTTGTGAGCTGGAATTGGGCGTTTGGCGACGCAAGCACCTCTTCCGACCGTCACCCCGAGCACATGTTCATGGGTGGGGGTGATTTCACCGTCACGCTGGAAGTCAGCGACCCCTACTGCACGGCGAGCACTTCCCAAGAAGTGACCGTGCGAGAGGCGCCTTCGCTCGCCATTTCGAGCAACGTGACTGAGGGATGCGCTCCGCTGTTTGTGGACTTTTCTGCCACGAGCGACGGCAGCGTGGTGTGGACGTTTGGCGACGACAACGGCGGCGACGGGGACGAGGTTTCGCACACGTACTTGGGAGATCCGACCGTGGAAGTGATGTACCCTGTCACTGCAACAGCCATCAACGAATTTGCATGCACCACCGAGGCCTCCCTCGAAGTGCGAACCCTGCCGAGTTCAGACGCCTCGTTCTCCGTGTCGCCTGCGGCTTGTTCGCCTTTCACGCCCGTGTTCACCAACGAAAGCCAGCGCGCCACAAGCTACAAGTGGTTGTTTGAAGACGGCACCTTCTCGGAAGAGGTGGAACCCACGCACGTGTTCACCAACACCACGGGATTCCTCCAAGCTGAGTCTGTGCAACTGATTGCGTATGCCGCCAACGGATGTCACGACACCACTGGCGCACCGGTCACTGTGATGCCTGAAGCGTTGTTCAACATGGTCTTGGACCAAACCGAGGCGTGCTCTCCCTTCTCGATGATGACGCCCGAGGTCAATGGGGCCCAAAACCACATGTGGTCTTTCGGCGACGGAACACCCAACTCCATGGTGCCCAACCACGTGCACGTGTTTGAAAACGACACGGACGCGCCGGTGACCTTCACCTTGACACTCGAGGCGGAAAACAGCTTTGGCTGTCCCGGTTCGGTGGCGCGCGAGGTCACCGTGAACCCGAGCCCTGTGGCCGAATTCACGGCAGACATCCAGAGTGGATGCGCGCCATTGACCGTCACCTTCGAGGAAATGAGTCAGCGCGCCACGACGTACGCCTGGAATTACGGCGATGCCAGCACGGCGTCAGGATTGAACGGCACCGCGCACGAACACACGTTTGAGCTGGAAGGCTTTGACTTGATCTCCCGCGCCGTGACGTTGACCGTGGAGGCCGAAGGCGGTTGCACCGACGCCCACACCCTCGCCGTGGAAGTGTACCCCGAAGTGGTGGCCAACCCCGTTGGGGCGTTGGAAGGATGTGCCCCTTGGCAGTCCGACTTTACGGCCGAAGGCTATGCCGGTGCGAGCAACCACAACATCACGTGGACGCTGCCAGACGGAGACACGTTTGAGGGCGTGGATCTTCAGCGCACGTTTGTCGGACTTGAAGGACAGGACGAGGAATTGACCTTGGGCTTGAGCATCACCTCTCCCTTCGGTTGCCACGCCGAGTCCACCGTGACTGCCACCGTGCACCACACCCCTGTGTCTGACTTTGCGTTGTCCGACATGGCTGCCTGCGCGGGCACAGAAATTGCGCTCTTGGATGGCAGCATGTACGCTGACGAAGTCACCCTGGACTGGGGCGATGGTGCGGGACCCAGCACCAATCCTGGAAGCACGCACGTGTTTGACAATGACGACTTTGAACCGATTGTCGTGGAGGTGGTCCAAACCGCCACCACCGCTTTTGGATGCGAGGCCCACACCTCGGTGAACCACACCGTGTTCCCCAAGGTGACGGCAGACTTTGTGGCTCCGGCGCCAGCATGTGCCCCATTCACCTTGACGCTCGTGAATCAAAGCACCAACGCCAACGGCACCTTCACGTGGGATTTCGGCGATGGAAGCCCCACTTCCTCGAGCGCCCAGCCCAGCCACCTTTTTGACACGGCCGCGGACGCCAGCAGCGTCTACACCATTCAATTGAATGCCACCAGCACGTACGGTTGTGCAGACAGCACAAGCCACGAGGTCGAGGTTCACGCCACCCCCATTGCAGACATCGAGGTGCTCGACCAAGCCGGATGCTACCCCCTCGAAGTGACGTTTGGCAACCAAAGCGTGGGCGGCGAGACCTACATCTGGAGCTACGGCACCGGACTGAACAGCGAAGAAACTGTTGCTGAACACACGGTGGAGTATTTCAACCCCACGTCGAACGTGTTGACGTATGCCGCGGTGTTGACTGCATCCACCTCCGCGGGTTGCTACAGCCAGGATGTGGCGTACATCGAGGTGTTGCCTCAGGTGGAAGCCCGCATTGAAGGTGGACTGACAGGATGCGCCCCACTCGAAGTGGATTTCCTGAACCTCAGCGACGGTGCGGCCAGCTACACGTGGGATTTTGGAGATGGAGGCCAAAGCGCCACCACCCACGCCAGCCACGTCTTTACCACCACACCTGGGGAAGATGCGACTTACACGGTGTCGTTGGTCGCCGAGTCGATCTACGGCTGCACGGACACCGCACAGGTTTCTGTGCAGGTGTTTGCCGCACCGACGGCCGATTTTGTGACCAGCTCTACGCAAATGACGTACCCGGCCACGACCGTCACGTTGTCCAACACCTCCATGGCGGGAGAGAGTGCCAGCCACTACTGGACGTTTGGCGACGGCCAAGTGAGCTATGATGCCCACCCAGAGCCACACGAATACGAGACATGGGGAACCTTTGACATCTCTTTGGAGGTGGACAACGGCTACTGCTCCTCTGTGGCAAGCACGGCCGTTCAGATTGTGGCCCCCAGCCCAACCATCGGCTTCACCGGTGAAGGCGCCGGATGCGCGCCCTTGACTGTGCAGTTTGACAACCTCAGCACGTACGCAAGCAGCTACCGCTGGGAGTTCTCAGACGGATCGGTCCGCAGCGACGACAGCCCCGTTCACGTGTTCAACGAACCTGGCGTGTACGACGTGACGTTGTACGTGGAAGGGTTCGACGGCTCCGAGTTGGTGGAGTCGCACTCGGCTGTGGTCGAGGTGTTCCCCACCGCACAGGCCGCGTTTTCACTCAATCCCAACCACGTGATGGTGCCCGGCCAGCCCGTGTTCTTCCTGAACCTGTCTGAAGGGGCCACCCAATACGCTTGGGATTTTGGCGACGGCGCCACAAGCATCGCTGAGACCCCGATTCACGAATACCTCCAGGCTGGTGTGTACGACGTCTCGTTGACCGCCGACAACATCTGGGGCTGTTCGACGACATTCACCCTGCCTGAAGCTGTGTTGGCTGAGGAAGGGGGGATGATGGTGTTCCCCAACGCGTTCACTCCTAGCTCAACGGGGTCGACCGGCGGGTACTACGACGCCAACAGCTACGACAACGACGTCTTCCGCCCCATGCACGTGGGCATTGAGACCTACGAATTGATGGTCTTCACCAAGTGGGGTGAAATGATCTTCCACAGCAACGAAGTCGGCATTGGGTGGGACGGCTATGTGCAAGGCAAATTGGCAGCCACAGACGTCTATGCTTGGAAAGCCACGGCCACTCTGAGCAATGGCGAGCGTCTTCAGCAACTCGGCAACGTGACGTTGCTGGCCCGTTGATGTAACTCTTCCCTTCAATCTCCCGTAAATCACCCCATGCGCCTTTCCCTGCCCTCGATTTCGAAGCTCGCCGTCTCCGCGGCCGTGCTCGCGTGCCTCTGCACGTCGGGGACTGTGGCGCATGCCCAGGATCAACAGTTCACGCAGTTCAACGCTGCACCGACGTCCTTCAACCCCGCGTATGCCGGGGTGTCCGGCAAGGCGCGTTTGGCCTCGTTGTACCGTGCACAATGGACGGGACTGCCACAGGCGTTCACGGGCTTTCATTTGGCCTACGACCGTCCCACGTTGGACAAGCGGATGGGCTTTGGATTCTTGCTGAGCAACGAACAGGCTGGTGCGGGCGCTTTGAACCGCATCCAATTCATGGGACAGGCGTCGCACAACCTCCGTTTGGGACGCCGCCTCAATTTGAGGACAGGGATGCAGCTCGGCTTGGGTGCCCGCAGCATCGACATGACCAACCTCGTGTTCATGGACCAAATCTTGCGCGACTTCGCAGACGTCTCCATCGAGCAAGGCTTGGGTGTGGGAACGCAATACATGGACATGGGTGCAGGATTCATGTTGCTGTCGCGTCGGGTGTGGTTTGGGGCTTCGGCCAACCACTTGACCTCCCCCAATGTGAGCTTGAACCCTGCTTTGCCTGAGAAGCTTGCCGTGCTCTACACGGGACACGGCGGGGCGCGCATCCAAATGGCCCGCGGCCCGCGCGGACGGTTCCGTCGCGACGTTGTCGTGTCTTGGAAATACATGCAACAGGGCGACCGCAACCAACTCGATGTGGGTGCCTATTACGACATGAGCCTGTTTACGCTGGGCGTGTGGTACCGTGGCCTGCCTGTGCAAACGGCGGCGGATGGAAGCATGGATGTGGACGCGTTGAGTTTCGTGTTTGGCTTTGGCAACCGCGACTTCAAAATGGGATACAGCTACGACATCACCTTGAACCGCCTTGGCGCACTCGGCACGGCGGGGTCGCACGAATTCAGTGTGAAGTACTTCTGGGATGTCGCCCGCCGTCGCGATCCGCGGCCGCCGTACCACCCCTGCGTGGAATACTGAGGATTCAGTCCTGCAAGCCCACTTGGTTGACCTCGGGCTCCAAGGACACCCCAAACTGGGCCTTCACCGACTTCATGACATCCTGGGCCAGGTCCCACACCTCTTTTCCCGTGGCACCCCCAAAGTGCACCAACACCAGCGCTTGGCGGTCGTGTACGCCATGGGTGGCCCGGTTGTGGCCTTTCCAGCCCGCCTGTTCGATGAGCCAGCCCGCCGCGAGCTTCACCTCCCCGGATGGCTGAGGATAGTTCGGCATGTTGGGATGGGTGGCCAAAAGGGCCTCCGCTTGTTTCGCGGGGATGGTGGGGTTTTTGAAGAACGAGCCGGCGTTTCCAATCTGCGCGGGGTCGGGCAGTTTGGACTGGCGAATGCGAATGACGGCCTCGCTCACATCTCGGTGCGTGCGTTCCGCCTCCGGAATGTGTTGGAGTTCCTGCTCGATCGCGCCGTAGCCCATCCGGAGCGGGCTTTCCCGGTCCAAATGAAAGGCCACCCGAACGAGGATCCACTTGCCCTTTTCTTCCCGTTTGAACACGCTTTCGCGGTACCCAAAGGCGCAATCCTCTGCCATGAATCTCTGCAGGGAACCATCTGAAATGCGCACCGCGTCCAGCCAGGCAAAATGATCTCGAATTTCCACGCCGTAGGCCCCGATGTTCTGCATGGGACTGGCACCCACACTGCCTGGAATGAGCGAGAGGTTTTCCAACCCGCCCCATCCTTGGTCGAGGGTGTGCATGACGAAGTCGTGCCACACCTCCCCCGCGCCCACGGCGACTTCCACATGGCGGCCGTCGTCGGAGCGCACTTCGACACCGCGGATTTGGATGCGGAGCACCAAGGCCTCCACATCACCGTGCAGCAACATGTTGCTTCCTCCCCCCAACACAAACACCTCCACGCCATGCGACCGAGACCAATCCAACGCAGCACGAAGCCCATCGACGGAGGTCACCTCCGCAAACCAGCGCGCCTTGGCTTCGATGCCAAACGTGGTGTATTGCGCCAGTTCCACATGCTCAAGCACGTCCAGGGGGATGGCGGTCGATTCCATGTTGCAATTTCCCTTGTTCCATTGGGCTTCAAACGCGGCGCGGTCGATTCTTTCCCACGGCCCGTCGTCGGCAACCATGTCGAGGATCCGTTGACGCTCGGGCCACGTTGTGGCGAGGACGTCGTGGCAGAGGGTTTGGGCTCCCAGAGGGGTGCACTCCCAAAACCGGTCCGGCCCCTGAATGGCGTACACATTCTCCGTTCCTGACAATTGAAGGTACACGGGGTACTGCATAAGGCGAAGTTGCCCCAATTTCGCATTTCGTTTGGCCCGACCATGAAACCTTCTCACAATCCCGACGCTGACAACTCCAAGGCCCGTGCAGAGGCTGCGATGGAACGTCACGCCTGGCCTGAAGCGCTTGAAGCGTGGCTGGCATGGTGGTCGGACGACGTGACCGATCCCGACGCCATGCACGACCGGGCGGTCTGTCATTTCCATTGCGGGGAAAAAGAGGTGGCACTGACGTGGTTGAACCGCGCGGCCGACACCCAGCCGGACTACAGCTACCGCTACAGCTCTCGCGGATGGATGAAGCAAGCCACGGGAGACACCCACGGTGCCATCGAGGACTACAAAAAGGCCCTCGAGCTCGACCCCGAGGACGCGGTGACATGGAACAACCTCGGCTTGCTGGAAGAGCAGCTGGGCTACCAAGAGCAAGCCAAAGAGCGGTACCGCGTCAGCGACGAATTGCTCGGCATTTTGAACGAGCACGGCATCGACCCCGAGTCGAGTGCGCCGGCCTTTGAAGAGCGGCCCGTGGCGCCACCGGTAGCGCCCGCCATGCCGGAGGAAGCAGAACGGTCGTTCTGGGGCGAATTGAAGCGTGCGACACTCACCAAATCCGGACGCCAGGAGCTCTGGACATTCGTGAGGAATGGCTTTACCTTGAGGGGCTGATGACCCGCCCCCCACGACCCAAGAAAACACTGCAAGGCACTTCGTTTTTGGATGAAGTCGTGGACGCCATCTTGGCCCACCCCCTTCGCGATGCCCAAAAGCTGCACCGACTTGCCGTCGTGCTGCCCAGTCACCGGGCCATGTCCCGCATCCGGAAAGCCCTCCACGAACGGCTGGACGCCCCCGTCCGGCTGCCCAAATTTTATGCCCTCAGTGGCTTTGTCGAGGACTCCTCTCCCTGGACTGCGGCCGACCCCTTGGAGGTCCTGGCGCGGTTCTACCATCTCGTGCATGCCGACCAGCCGGAATTGACCTTTGACCGGTTTGTACCGTGGGCCACCGTCGTGCTGGGCGACTTTGCGGCCGTCGACCACGAATTGGCCGACGTGCACCGCGTCTTCCAAAATTTGGCCGACATCCAAGGCATCGAGGATTGGAGCTTTGGAGAGGAGCCGTGGTCGGAAGACCAAAAATCGTTCGAGCGCCAATGGCGTCGCTTGCCCGCCATGTACGGCTTGCTGAACGAAGCCCTGGAACAAGACGGCATGGCCACACGCGCCCACCTGACCCGCCGGGTGGCGGAGGGCGAAGGCCGCTTGGAAGTCGACCATGTGTTGGCGGCGGGCCTCGCGACAATGAGCACCGCCGAATGGCAGTGTCTCGCCCAATGGAACAAGCGCGGCGGATTGACGGTCATGTGGGATGCCGACGCGAGCTACGTCGACGACGTCCACAACGAAGCAGGCCTGTTCGTGCGGAAGCACCGCGGCACCGACTCGGCCTTTCCACGTGCCACCATCTCGACAACACCCCCTGCCGTTCGCGCTGTGGCCTGTTCCTCCACCGTCAGCCAAACCCAATACGTGCGCAACCTCGTCGCGTCGTTGTCCCCTGATGAGTTGGACCGAACCTTGGTGATCCTGCCAGACGGCAGCAGCTTGGGGACCTTGCTCCAAGCCCTTCCTCCCCAGCCGAATGGCATCAATGTGACCATGGGTGTGGCCCTTCATGAAACCCCGGTCGTGTCGTTTGTGGAACACCTGTTCATGATGCTCGAGACGCAAGGGACAGGCTGGCGGCTCGAACACGTCCAAGCCTTGCATGCCCACCCGGTCATGCTCCACGTTGCGGGACCTGGTCCCGGACGAAAACAAGTGAGCAAGGCCATCCATCGGTTGGCCAAGGCGCATCGAAACTGGGTCAAATCCGACGACTTCCTCGAACAGCGCGCGCCAAAGTGGGCCGAAGAATTGGATGGCTTGAGTGCACTCAAAACCGCCGAGGCCACAAGCTTTCTCGACGCCATGTCTTCTTGGGCACAGGCGCTGGAACAGCGCATGGAGTCTTTGCCCCAGACCCTCTCCGAAGACATGGAGGACGATCAGGAGCGTGCCGTGCCATGGATTCCTGCCGGATGGCGCCGCTTCCGGACCGTGCTGGCCGTGTTGAAGCGACTCCAAGAGGCCCACGCCCCGATGACGCATGCCAAGGAAGTGCGGGCCATGGTGCGCCGGTTGCTTCGTCAAGAGCGCGTGGATTTGTTGGGCGAGCCCAACCAAGGACTCCAAATCATGGGCCTCACCGAGACCCGTGCCTTGGATTTTGACCGGATTGTCGTCTTGGACATGAACGAGGGCACCGTGCCCCAAACCTCCATGCCCGACAGCTTCCTCCCACTCGACTTGCGACATGCCTTGCATCTGCCCGGCCCCCGTGAACGGGAAGCGAGATATGCGTATTTGGTCCACCGCTTGATGAACCGCTCCAAGGAGATCCACCTGCTGTACCGCGGCGCGTCCGACAAGAAAGATGGCGGCGAACCCTCGCGTTACCTCATGCAATTGGAAGGATCATTCCACAAGGCGCAAGGCGAGCCCTACCTGACTGTGGAACACGTGGTGCACCAGCTCCCCTTGCCCGACGCCCGGCCTGAAATCCCAGAACTCGAGGTGTCAGACGGCATGCGCACGCGATTGAGAGAATGGTCCTCACAGGGCATGTCGCCGAGCGCCATCAACACCCTGCTGCAGTGCCCCCGAAACTTCGCCTACCGCTACCTCTACGGCATGGGCCAAGCCACCGAAATCCAAACCGCCATGGAGGCCAGCACCCTCGGAAGTGTGGTGCACTGGGTGATGGAGCACGGACTCGCGGAGGTGGAGGGTCACGTGCTGCAGGTGCACCATTTGGAGAACGTCCGTTTGGCCCTCGATACGTTGTTGGAACAGGCACTCGAAAGCGAATACAATGCGGCACTGGTCAAGCGCGGGGAAAACGTGCTTCAACTGGAAATCGCCCGGACCACCTTGCTCAAACTCCTTCGTCAAGAAATGAAGGAATTGGCCGATGGCAGTCCGGCGCCCCACATCGTCAAGCTCGAGCAAGAACTGACCTCCACCCACCCTGGCACTGCGGCAGGAACCTTGAAGTTCCGAGGGTTTGCCGACCGCCGGGAGGAAGTGCATGGCGTCCCTCGGGTGGTGGACTACAAATCTGGCAAAGTCGAAGCCAAGGAGCTCAAACTCAAAGGAGCCTGGACGGAACAACTGGAAGGAGGAGACAAAGGCAAGGCGCTGCAACTCGTCGTCTATGCCACCATGGTATTGGCATCGCTGGGGCCCGAAGCCCAAGAACACGGGGTCTTTGCCGCCATCCGATCAGGGCGCAACGTCCGAGAGGGCCTGCTCATGCTCGAGATCGACGGCGAGCGTCTCATCAAGCCCCACCACGCCCAAACCTTCATCGATTGGCTCGCCAGCAAGTTGGACGATTACGTGGCCAAAGGGAACCGGGTTGTGCACAACTCCGACGCCAAATACTGCGAACATTGTGTCGTCTTGGACCCGAAGGAGTCCTTTTCTTTCTAACTCTGCACCATGGGCATCGTCGCCAAACAATCCGCACGAAACAGCGTGGCCTTGGTCACGGGACTTCTGCTGGGTGCGGTCAACACGATGTACGTCCTGCCCAAGGCCTTCGAGGGATTTGAAGAAGGCTGGGGATTGTTGAGGATTTTGACGGCGTGGGGCACCATTTTGGCCCAAATCCTCGCCCTCGGCTCTCCCAGCGCCATCCTCCGATTCCTGCCTCATGCCTCCGACGCCAAGCGCGAGTCCGCCATGCTCACCACCCTTTGTCTCCTTCCGGCCGTGGCGCTGGCGGCGGTGGGGGTGGTGTCCACCTTTGCGGGGGCAGATGTCCTGCTGGCCTTGGACGCCAATGCGGGCTGGCTCCTCGAAGATCGCGTGGGGGCGTTTGTGTTCATGGGCGGTGCGTATTTGGCCATGTTGCTCCTCAAAGCCGCCCTCGTTCACCGCATGCGCACCGTCGCCGTGACGGTCATCCAAGAGGTCTGGCTCAAGGGCACCTACCTCACCCTCGCAGTCATGTACCTGCAAGGGCTGATGCCCTTCGAGACGTTCTTTCGGTGGTTCCTGTACAGCTACGCCGCCGCCGTGGTGTTGATGCTGGGCGAAGCTTGGGGTGCCGGGGCCCGGCTGGGAAAACCCGAGCTGCGCAAGGACATCCGTCCCTTCTTCGAATACGGCATGTTCGCCCTGTGGAACAACGGCGCGAGGACCGTGGCGAAAAACCTGGATTTCGTGATGGTCGGGGCCCTGCTTGGCCTTGCCGCCGTGCCGCGCTACACCTTCGCCTTTTTCATTGCCACCGTGGTGTCCATGCCCTTGCGGGCCATGTCGCCCATCCTACGGTCCCTCACGTCGAAGGCCGTGGCCGCGCAGGGCGCCGAACAGAGCGGCCCTCAACTGCAGCAAGCCGCGCGGGTTCAGCTCGCGGTGACCGCAGCCATCCTCGTGGCGATTCTCGCCGGCATGCCGGCCCTCGACCTCGCCCTGCCCGAGAATTACCAGGGACTGCGGTGGGTCGTTTTGGCCGTGGGCATGGCGTTCGTGGCTGAAGCCTCAGGGGGCACGGCTGGCCCCATTTTGCAGTTCTCCGAGCGCTACAAACTCGCGCTCCCCATCAACCTCGGGCTGGTCGTGATGACCTTGGTCACCAACTACGCCTTCATGCAATGGCTGGGCTGGGGCATTGAAGGCGCTGCGCTCGCCACAGGCCTGACCGGGGTGTGGAACATGGGCTGGCGCACCAGCCTGATGTGGCGGTTGTTCCGCATCCATCCGTTCTCACGTCAGTGGTTCACCGTGGGGGTCATCGCTCTCGTTGTGGCCGGCGTGTCCTTCGCTGTGGACATCCCCGTCAGCGCACACGCTTGGGGTCAGCCCGCCCAACTGGCACTCGCCCTGCTTCGCGGTGGGATTGCCGGAGGCCTCGTGTTGGGCGGTTGCTGGGCGTTGGGGTGCCTACCCGAGGTGACCACCGAAATGAAAAAGCGCCTGAACCGAAACGGAACAGGCGCTTGATTCGGCGAGGCCGAAAGGTCATTCCTTGACGCGGTACCACTCTTGGGTGCGGAACAAGAACAGGATGTAGCCCCGGACTTTCAGGGTGTCGTAATCGCCGTCCTCAAACCACATTTCGCAGTCGTACACGCTGCCCTTCTTGGGGTCGCAAATGGTGCCGTCTTCCCACTCCCACTCTTCGTCGAACTCCATGTCGCGCACGATTTCCATGCCCAACACACGCTTGTCCTTGCGGTCGTCATCACAGAGGTCGCAGTAGGGATCTTGGTCCTCCTCAGGAAGGCGGAACAGCTCCACAACCTGGCCGTAAAACTTGCCGTCGCGTTCTGTGATTTCAACGATGCTTTTGATGCGACCGGTTTCGTCGTCTTTGGTCTTCCACTTGCCGAGCAAGGGGTTGCTTTGAGCCCACGCGGCGCCCATACCGAGCACCAAGGCCAAACCGAGGGATAAGAATTGCTTCATGGGCCCAAAGTAGTTCACGGCAACACGATTCCAAGTCGCGCCCCGAGAAGTTGCTCAAGCCCCAGAGCCTGAAAACTTCTCGCGCGCTTCTCGACGCGCCTTTTCAATGCTCGCGTCCAACTCGAACCCGAGGAGCAAAACGGCACTGTTCGCGTTGACCCAGACCAGTGCGAGCATCAGCGTGCCCAGCGAGCCGTACAACCGGTTGTAGGTGTTCAGTTGGGCAATGAAGAAACTGAAGCCCACCGACAGCAACACCATCAAAATTGTGGTCATGGCGGCACCCGGGGTGGCCGTACGCCACTTCAGGCGGTCCCAATGGCCCACGTTGTAGAGCAGGGTCACGGAACTGTAGATCAACACCACGGCGCCCACCCAGCGTGCCAGGTTGAACCACTTCAGCGATTCTCCAGGCAGCCATCCGCGGCCTGACATCCACGTCAGCAGATCGCCACTGAAACCGATCAGCAACACGGCCACCCCGAGAAGCACCACAAGCAAGACCAGCAAAAACATGGACCAGATGCGGATGAGCCAGGGATTGCCTTTTTGGTCGAGCAACGCGCTCTCGTTGAACCCCGACAACACCGCGTGGACACTGCTCGACGCGTAGTACAGGGTCAGCACAAAACCGACGGACAGCAGCGCCCCTTGCGTCTTGCCCAACAGGTCGGCCACCGTTTGCTCGAAGAGGCTCACCGTGTCGCCGGGAAACAGCAAGAGCAGGGCATCCATCACCGCCTCTGTCTCCAGCGGGGTGTGCGGAAGCACGCTCAGCACAAAAATGACCGCGGGAAAAAAGGCGAGGAACAGCCGGAAGGAAATCGCGGCAGCCCGCGTGGCCACGGCGCCATTGATCAAGCCCACGAGGAAAAAGCGCAGGACGTCGTAGACGTTCATCCCCTCCTGTCCCCAAGGCTGCAGTCGTCTGAGAAACGCCTGCAACCGCTGGACGAGGCGACGCGAGGCCAGCCAACGAAAAAGAGGTCCGTCCGGCAAACTCATCCGAGGGTCGGTTGGGTTTTGAGGGACAAATCGAGGCTCTTCACGCTGTGCGTCAGCGCCCCCATGGACACAAAGTCCACGCCCGCCTCGCCGTAGGCGCGCAGGTTGGACAAATCGATGCCGCCAGACGCCTCCAAGGGCAGGCGGCCTGCCACATGGGCCACGGCCTCCTTGACCTGGGCCGGCGAGAAGTTGTCGAGCAGCAAGCGCTCGAGCTTCAAGCCCTCGGCTTCGGACGCCGCCAATGCTTCGTTCAATTCAGACATCGAACGCACCTCGACCACCACGGGCACCCGGGGCTCTCCGCTTTCGAAGTATGCCTGCACCCCCGCAAGGGCGGCCGTCATGCTTCCCGCGTAGTCCACGTGGTTGTCCTTGATCAAAATCATGTCGTACAACCCCATGCGGTGGTTGACACCTCCGCCCAAACGAACGCCCCACTTTTCAAAGGCGCGCAGCCCGGGCGTGGTTTTGCGTGTGTCCAAGACCCGGGTCGGCGTGCCTGCGAGCACGTCCATGGCCTTGCGCGTCGTGGTGGCCACGCCACTCATGCGCTGCATGAAGTTCAGGGCGAGCCGCTCGGAAGCCAAGATGCTTCGGGCGTTGCCCTGAATGCGGATCACCACATCGCCCACCGCCACGGCATCGCCGTCGGCCACCTTGGCCTCGAACACCACCTCGGGGTCCACGCGCTTGAACACTTCGCGCGCCACCTCGATGCCGGCGACCACGCCCGCTTCTTTGGCCAAAATGAACCCTTCGTGGGACAGGGTCGCAGGCACGCTCGAATTCGACGTGCAATCGCCGCGGCCCAAATCCTCTTCCAGCGCCCAATCCAGCATGCGCAACATGTGCTGATCCATCATGCCGCGAAGATACCCGTCCTACCTTTGCGGCATGCAATTGAGTTTGATTGCCATTGGCGCCACTTCACAGCCTTGGGTCAAGGATGGGGTGGAGATGTACAACAAGCGCCTCTCGCGCTACACCAAATACCAGTACATCGAGACGTCCAACCTGAAAGGCAAGCACGCCAAAGCCGATCCCGCGCGGATGATGAAAGAGGAGGCTGCCGTGGCCGACAAGCACCTTCAAGGGGTCGACCACCTCATCCTCCTCGACGAGCACGGACCCCAGATGGGCTCCATCCAGTTGTCGAAGCACCTGCAAGGATTGATGAATCGTGGGTTGCGCCACACTGCCTTCCTCATTGGCGGTCCGTACGGGTTTGACCCTTCGCTGCGCGCCAAGGCCCACGGCACCTGGTCCCTGAGCAAGCTCACCTTTCCGCACGAGCTCATCCGCATCTGCGCAGCCGAACAGCTGTACCGCGCCCACACCATTCTGAAAGGAGAGCCGTACCACCACCCCTGACGATTTTCCTTCCGCGGGTCGCATGCCCTGAAACGAATTCCCCCAAACGAAACAACGCGGCCCTCGGGTCGCGTTGTTTGCGTTGCGCTGTGATGTCGACTTACTCGGCGAGCACCGTCACCACATTGTTCAGGACTTCCACACTGCCACCGTTGACGTCAAACGTTTGTTCACCGCCTTCGGCTCGCACCACCACTTGGCCCGCCTTGAGCGTGGTCACCAGAGGCGCGTGGTTGTTCAAAATACCCAAGCTTCCATCTGACCCTGGCAAGCCCACAAACGTGGCTTCTCCAGAGAACAAGGTGGTGTCGGGTGTGAGGATGTCAACCGTCATAATGGTCTTGATTAGGCCTCAGCCAACATCTTTTCACCGGCCTCGATGACCTCCTCGATGTTGCCCTTCAAGTTGAAGGCCGCTTCGGGGTACTGGTCGAGTTCACCGTTCAAAATCATGTTGAAGCCCTTGATG